>NZ_JARWKX010000013.1:0-146313 GCF_047445895.1 Rhizobium sp. BR 249
CCAGCGGCTTTCGTGATAATCTCAGCCATCCTTGTCGTCCCTGCCTTGCATACGAACCAGGTTGTTCCAGCAACCATTCGGGCCACGATGAGGAGCCGATCGCGATCCTGCTTCTCCCCAACCCTAAAGGTTCTGGTGGCTGCGATCCGACAATCGGCGCGCCTTTGGCCGGGCGGCCGCCCGGCCAAAGGCAGTCACCTTATACAACATCTCTTATGCAAGGTGGCCCGAAGGGTCGGATGAGGGGGCCGCGCGGCACACCCTTCAGAAGTCCATCACCCCTCCCTTGGCAGCCGAATCACGAACCCCGTGCCGGGGTGCCGGTTCTCGATATGCATCTCGGCTTTGAGCTGCTGCACCAGCGCGCCGACGATCTTCATGCCGAGGCTTTTTCCCTCATTCCCGGAGGCCGATAACTCAGGCGGCAGGCCTTTGCCGTCGTCGGCGACTTCGAGGCGGATCTCGGCGCCGATGCTGCGGGCGCTGACGGTGACGGCGCCTGCCGCATCGGGATAGGCGTGTTTGAAGGCGTTCGTCACCAGCTCGTTGACGAGAAGGGCGATCTGGATGGCGCGGTCGGCGTCGATCATGCAGGGATCGGCGTCGACGGAGAGCCCGTGACTGGAGGCAGATTGCTGCAGGCGCAGGCAGAGGCTCGACAGGAAATCGGCCAGATCCACCGTTTCGATATGCGGCTGACGCCACAACTGGTCATGCACCTCGGCAATGGTTCCGACACGCGCCTCGGCATCGCGAAGCGCCCGGCAGACCTCCTCCCGCCCGGCTGAACGGGCCTGCATGGCGAGCATGGCCGCGACCAGCGCCAGGCTGTTTTTGACGCGGTGGCTCATCTCGCGCAGCATGATCTGCTGGTGTTCGTCGGCGAAATGACGCTCGGTATCGTCCCGCAGCACTTTGAGATAGCCGGCGCGCTGGGCGCGCAGCGGCATGGTCAGGCCGCTGCCCCAGAATGTCGATCCGTCCTTACGCAGGTGAAACCGCTCATTCTCAGCGCGGCCGCGCTTAAGCGCCGCCTCCATCTCGCGTTCCAGCGCGCCTCCGTCGCGATCTTCCTCCACGAACAGAATGCGTGCATCGCGCTTGAGGATCTCGTCTTCCTCATAACCGAAGATCCGGCAGGCGCCGGTATTCCAGCTGATGATCAACCCGTCGCGGTCGAAGGCGAAGATCGCATAGTCGATCGCACTTTTGAGAATGAGTTGAAGCCGCTCTTCGCTGGCGCGCAGGGCTTCGTCCTGATGAAGCGTCTGCGTGCGGTCGCGAACGATTTTCATCAGGCCGTAGATCTCGCCGGCATCGTTGCGAAGCGGCATCATCAGCCCCGAAGCCCAGAACGAGCCGCCATCCTTCCTGACATGCCAGCGGTTGTCGCCGGCGCGGCCGGCTGCGAGCGCAAGCCTGATCTCCTTGAGCAGCGTCCCTGCAAGCTGATCTTCGAACGTAAAGAGGATGGCGCTGTTCTGGCCGACGATTTCGGCTGAGGAATAGCCGAAAAGGTTCTCCGCACCGGCGCTCCAGGTCACGATGGCGCCGTCGAGATCCATCGCGAAGATGGCATAATCCCGCGCGCTCTCGACGATGTGCCGGTAGATTTCCGTCTCATCGTTCGGAAGGGGATATTGGTCCATACCAGCCCGCTCCAGGAATTGCCGTCGACCAACATTAGCACTTGCTACAGTAATTTCCCAGGCTGTGCGCTTGCGTACAAAACCCGCTCGCGGAACCTTCCGCCGGGCATGCGAGTTTAGGTCCGAGCGCCCTGCGATCGGCCATCCCCCCTCGATGAGTATACGGCCCGAGCGGACTTCCTGGCGCCGGCGGCTGGGACACGGAGCGGCGCTCTTGCCAGATGGAGCGGGCAAGGCCATGCGACCTTTCGAAAGCGAAAATCTCATTCTGTGCCAGCTCGCCGATCCGGAGTTTCTGGCGCTCGAGCGCATATGGGAGCCGCTCATTCTCCCGCGCGCTTTCGAGCTCGTGCATTTCGGAATGCCGGTCAGCCACTATTATTTCCTGGAGAACGGTATCGCTTCCATGGTGGCGACGAGCCCGGAGGGCAGGAAGGCCGAGATCGGCGTGCTCGGCCGGGACGGCATGTCGCCGCCGGCGCTGACGGTGGATGCGGAGCGGTTCTCGTTCGACGTGATGATGCAGATCGGCGGTCACGGACATCGTGTGGAAGCCGGCGCCTTGACGGGCTTCCTGGCCGAGCGGCCCGCCATCCGCCGGCTGCTTTCGCGTTCCCTTCATACCTTCTTCAAGCAGGTCGCCAACACCGCGCTTTCCAACGCCGTTCACAAGATCGACGTCCGCCTGGCGAAATGGATCCTGATGTGCCACGACCGGCTGGAAGGCGAGGAGATCGAAATCACCCACGAATATATGGCGACGATGCTCGGCGTGCGGCGCTCCAGCGTCACCGACGCGCTGCATGTGCTGGAAGGCGAACATCTCATCTATTCCACCCGCGGCCTGGTGGTCATCCGCAACCGTACCTCCCTCGAAGCCTTCGCAGCCGACGCCTATAACGTCCCCGGCATAACGGGGCGCGATTGGCCGCGGACCGGCCGTCATCATCTCGCCATGGTCCGTCCGCCAGCCCAACGGCGGCAAGCCTCGGCCTTTCCTGCCTGAGTTTCATGCGGCGCATTGACGCACAACCCTCGCGATGATATCCATGGGTCAATTGGTCAGGCCAGTTGACCAGATGCGTGCTTGAGGAGAAGCCGCCGGGGAGGCCAGAATGTTTTCGCCCGTTGAATCGCGCCGCCTCTACAGGCAGGTGGCGGATCAGATTCGTTCGATGATATCAGGCGGCGAGCTCGTCGTCGGCCAGAAGCTGCCGGCCGAGCGCGAGCTCGCGGATCAACTGTCCGTATCGCGCCCGACAGTGCGCGAGGCGCTGATCGTTCTCGAGGTCGAAGGCCTCGTCAACATCCGCATGGGCTCCGGCATCTATGTGGTGCGCCGGCACGCCGTCAGCATGGCGGCCAGCGAAAGCGAGCCGGTGGAGGGGCCTTTCGAACTACTGCAGGCGCGCGCCATCATCGAATGCGCCATCGCCGAGGAAGCCGCGACCCGGGCACGGCCTGAAGATATCGCCGTGCTCGACGAAGCGCTGACGCGCATGAGCGGCGGCGTCAACGATGCCGCGACGGTGCTCGCCGCCGACCGCGCCTTTCACACCGGCATTGCCGCCATCGTCGGCAATGCGACGCTGATCCGCGTGACGGGCGAGATGTTCGACATGCGCATGACGCCCTATTTCGCCAAGCTCGCCAGCCATTTCGAGGGGCCGACGACATGGCGCAGCGCCGTGGACGAGCACCGGGCCATCCGCGATGCGATCGCATCAGGCGACGCGGCGGGCGCGAAGGCTGCGATGCGCAGCCATCTCACCCTATCGCAGAAGAGATTTTCCGAGAGCTTCGGGGAGGAGTTTTCGGGAGAGGAGGAGCGCGGCCGCGACAAGGCGGCCGCGAAAGGAGCCATCAAGACTTAAACCCGAGCTCGGGAGGAGAGAGCAATGAAGATGAGACTGGCAACGATACTTTGCACCGCAGCCGCGATCATGGCGACGACGGCGGTCGCGCACGCGCAGACGGTGTTGAAATGGGCGCATGTCTATGAAACCTCGGAGCCCTTCCACACGGATTCCGTCTGGGCCGCGGAAGAGATCGCCAAGCGCACCGACGGGCGCTACAAGATCGAGGTCTATCCGGCCTCGCAGCTCGGCAAGGAAGCCGACATCAACCAGGGCCTCAAGCTCGGCACGGTCGACATCATCATCTCGGGATCGAGCTTTGCCGCGCGCGAATACAAGCCGATAGGCGTCACCTACTTCCCCTATATCTTCCGCAACCCCGATCACCTGATCGCATACACGAAGAGCGACGTCTTCAAGCGTCTCGCCAAGGGCTATGAGGACAAGTCCGGCAACCACATCGCCGCCGTCAGTTATTACGGCACGCGCCATACGACCTCGAACAAGCCGATCGCCAAATGCGCCGACATGCAGGGCCTGAAGATCCGCGTGCCCGACGTCCCGGCCTATCTCGCCATGCCGCGCGCCTGCGGCGCCAACACGACGCCGATCGCCTTCGCCGAAGTCTATCTCGCTCTGCAGAACGGCACGGTCGAGGCGCAGGAAAACCCGCTGACGACGATCGAGGCGAAGAAGTTCTACGAAGTCCAGAAGAACATCATCCTCACCGGCCACATCGTCGATCACCTCAACACGGTGATCTCGAAGACGCGCTGGGCGAGCCTTTCCGACGAGGACAAGAAGATCTTCGGCGAAGTGATGCAGGAAGCCGCCGAACGCACGACCAAGACGATCGCCGGCAAGGAAAACAGCCTCGTCGCGACCTTCAAGGAAAAGGGCATCAACGTCACCGAGGTCGATAAAGCGGACTTCGAAAAGACCGTGATGGAAAAGGTCAAGTTCGAGGACTTCGGCTACGAGAAGGCGGATTGGGAAGCGATCCGGGCGATTCAGTAGGAGCCACGGGGCGCGGCGTTTCGGCGCCGCGTCCTCTAGATTGCTGGCAAAGACCGCCAACCTCTCTTTCGTCATGCTCGGCCTTGTGCCGAGAATGACGGCGAGCGAGGAGCGAGCTCAGCAGTACAAAAAGGCGCCGCCCACACGCCGCGCCCTCCTTCTCCCAACCGGAACAAGGCCGATCATGTCGCAAGAAATTCACACGCCAATCACGGCCGAGGAAATCGGTCACGAATTCGAAGGGCATGCGCCGACGGCGAACGTCGCGGATTATGCCGTCGAGGACTGGATCACGCTGATCGTCTTCTGGCTGATGGCCGGCTGCGTCTTCCTGCAGTTCTTCACGCGTTATGTGCTGAACGACAGCTATGCCTGGACGGAGGAGATCGCCATCAACTGCCTGATCGGCGTCGTCTTCCTCGGTTCCGCCATGTGCGTGCGCATGTCGCGGCATATCCAGGTCGACGTTTTCTATCACTATATGCCGGCGGGGCTGGCGCGCGTGCTCGCCACCTTCGTCGATATCGTCCGCATCGGCTTCTTCGCCTATGGCTGCTACTTGATGTGGCGCTACGTCGAGATCGTCGCTGACGAGCAGATGGTCACCGTCGAGCTGCCGCGCAACATCGTCTTCTACTCCGTTCTCGTCGCCTTCGTGCTGATGCTGATCCGCGCGGTCATCGTCTTCATCGCCAATATGCGCCGCGGCTATTCCGTTCTGGAGCGGCCCGAAGAATTCCAGACTGTGGAAGGGTGATCCGATGCTGCTGCTTCTTGGTTCGTTTCTGGTTCTGATGCTGGTCGGCGTGCCCGTCGCCATCTCGATGGCCGTCGCATCCGTGCTCTATATCGTCCTTTACGGCGTCGCGCCCGATATCATCGTCGCCCAGCGCATGATCGCCGGCGTCGAAAGCTTTCCGCTGCTCGCCGTGCCCTTCTTCATCCTGGCGGGCAACCTGATGAATTCCGCCGGCGTCACCGGCCGCATCTATTCCTTCGCCGTCGCCCTCGTCGGCTGGATGAAAGGCGGGCTGGCGCAGGTCAACATCATCGGCTCGGTGATCTTCTCCGGCATGTCGGGCACGGCACTCGCCGATGCCGCCGGCATCGGCACGATCGAAATCAAGGCGATGAAGGATCACGGCTATCCGGTCGAGGCGGCGGTCGGCGTCACGGCGGCCTCGGCCACCCTCGGGCCGATCTTCCCGCCGTCCCTGCCTTTCGTCATCTACGGCATGATGGCGAACGTCTCGATCGGCGCTCTCTTCATGGCCGGCATCGTGCCCGGCGTCGTCATGACGCTGCTGATGATGATCACCGTCGCCGCCTTCGCCTACAAGAAGCGCTGGGGCTCCGACGCGCCCTTCGACGTGCGCCAACTGCTGTCGGCGGGGATGGAAATCGTCGTCGTCCTGATGGTGCCGGTGGCGATCTATCTGATGATGCGCGCCGGACTTTCAATGAACGCGGCGGCCGGCATCGCGCTTCTCGTGCTTCTGGCGCTCGACTGGTATTTCAGCTTTTCCGCCGTCATGGCGCTGATGACCCCGGTCATCCTGATCGGCGGCATGACGATGGGCTGGTTCACGCCGACGGAGGCCGCCGTCGCCGCCGTGCTCTGGTCGCTGTTCCTCGGCCTCGTGCGCTACCGCACGATGACGCTTTCGACGCTCGCCAAGGCAAGCTTCGATACGATCGAGACGACGGCGTCGGTGCTCTTCATCGTCACGGCGGCTTCCGTCTTCGCGTGGCTGCTGACGGTGAGCCAGGCCGCGCAGCTGCTCTCCGATGCGATCCTGTCGATCACCGACAACAAATGGGTCTTCCTGATCCTGGTGAACCTCCTGATGCTCTTCGTCGGCTGCTTCCTGGATACGATCGCCGCGATCACCATCCTCGTGCCGATCCTTCTGCCCATCGTCGCGAGGTTCGGCATCGATCCGGTCCAGTTCGGCCTCATCATGACGCTGAACCTGATGATCGGCCTGTTGCATCCGCCGCTCGGCATGGTGCTCTTCGTGCTGTCGCGGGTGGCGAAACTCTCGGTCGAACGCACGACCATAGCGATCCTGCCCTGGCTGCTGCCGCTCTTCCTGGCGCTGATCCTGATCACCTTCGTGCCGGCCATATCGCTCTGGCTGCCGGAGCAGGTCGGGCTGTTGAGATAGGAGGGGCAGGATGCAGACGCGGCTGGCGCGGCTTTACCAGAAGGGCGACCTCAGGGTCGAAACCGACAGCGTTCCGGCCCCCGGTCCGGGCGAGGTGCTTCTCAAGATGGCGGCCGCAGGCATCTGCGGCTCCGACCTGCATTATTACCAGGATGGCGGTTTCGGGCCGGTCAGGGTGCGCGAGCCGATCATACCGGGCCACGAAGCCTCGGGCACGGTCAGCCAGGCGGGCGAGGGGGTTAACCTCAAAGCCGGCACGCTGGTCGCGGTCAATCCGAGCCAGCCCTGCGGCCATTGCGAATATTGCGGCAAGGGTCTGCCGATCCACTGCCTCGACATGCGCTTCATGGGCAGCGCGATGCGCCTGCCGCATGAGCAGGGCATGTTCCGGGAATGGCTGGTCGTGCCGGCCAGGCAATGTTTCGAAGTCGGAGCCGCGACGACGGCCGCGGAAGCGGCCTGCAGCGAGCCGCTGTCCGTCTGCCTGCATGCGGCATCGCGCGCCGGCGAGATATCCGGCAAACGCGTCCTCGTCACCGGCGCCGGCCCGATCGGCTGCCTGATGGTTGCCGCCGCGCGCCATCATGGCGCGGCCGAGATCGTCGTGACCGATCTCGCCGATGCGGCGCTGCAAAGAGCGACAGCGATGGGCGCCAGCCGCACGATCAATGTTTCCGAAGGGGCTGCCGCACTTGCCGAATTCGAGAAGGGTAAAGGCTATTTCGACCTCGTCTTCGAATGCTCGGCCGCAGCCCCCGCCATCCGCAGCGCGATTGCCGCGATCCGGCCGCGCGGCACGATCGTCCAGGTCGGCGTCACCGGCGAGATCCCGATCCCGCTCAACGCCATCGTCGGCAAGGAGCTGCAGATCCACGGCACACAGCGCTTCCACGAGGAATTCGCCACCGCCGTCGCGCTGATCGCGAGCCGCGAGATCGACGTCCGCCCCATCATCAGCCACAGCCTGCCGCTGGAAGAGGCGAACGCGGCCTTCGAGCTTGCGGGCGACCGCACGGCGGCCTGTAAGGTGCAGCTTACGTTTTAGCCTGTTGCCAACTCGGCCACCAGGGACGAAGGCTGCTCTCCCGGTGCCGATGGCTCAGCACCTCTGAAGCTCGCTTTAGGCGATCGGCCTCATCGAATGGAACAAGGCGATCCAAGCCCCTGCCTTGCAACGAGTCCGACTGAGAGAACAGCCACGGATCATACATGCCTCCGTGGAGCGATCACGTAACATCTACCAATGCGAGCAGATTTCAAAATGTATATCTTTTGATTGCATTTTATAAATTTCTTTCAGCCGCTGTTAGAGGAATCGGCGCCATCATCGCGTGTATTGCTTGTAATTACTCCTAAAACTAGTGAGTAGGCGATGGCGACCACCTTTCAGTTTGCCCTTGGCTCAGCCTTGAGTGGCGTGCCTTGGAATTCCACCGGCCAGGCGCTTCTGCAGGATGGAATGCAGGGCGCTAACGGCACCTCGCTATTCTTCGCGGCACAAAACGCAGTTGCCGCTTTGGTCAAAGTGCTCAACAGCGGGGAGATCGATTGGAGCCAAGGTAGCGACGAGAACAACAACCCCACCTGGAACGCGTGCCTGCAAACCGGGCTTTTTACGCTCGGGATCACCCTCGTGGCCGCGGCCGATTCCGATATTTTGGGCGGCAATACCTCGCCCCCGGTCTTTAGTTGGCAAGGTAACGACTACAATGTCGTCGGTACTTTCACCGGCACCGTGACCATCAACGATACTTCGGTCTGGATGATCCAGGTTCCCGTAGGCCTTGCGTCGACGGTCGCAGTTACGGCTCTCGCAAGCTACGCCTGGGCAGGACTTATCTCTCCTCTCCTCAATGGCTTCTACCAAGGAGTAAAATCCTGCTTTGCTCAAGCCGACGGCATTGCTTCGGCCGAGGATGCCGCAGCGGCGAGCGAAGAAGCGGCGGCCGAAGCTGCCGTCGAGGAAACCGCCGTGGAGGATGCCGTTGTCAGCCTTGAAACCGGCGGCGCGGCCTTCATAGCGATCATCCTCATCGCAGCGATACCACTTCTCCTCGCCGCATTGGACCACACCACATACCATAATCTGCGACTCTATAACCTGACACCCTATCAAGTGGTTTGGCAGACGCCGGCCGTCTATGGAAACGAAGCCACGCTGATATCGATGCCGGTTTCCGGCGACGGATCCGGCGCGTGGGATTTCACCGTGCCCCCGCTCGGGTCGGTGTCTCCTCCGGGCGGGGCAAGCATCGACGTTGCGACCGAGGCTGGCTTTGCGTTCGCGAGCACGAGCGGATTTGCAGGTTTCGCCTATGTGCTGCCTATGACACTCATTGACCCTTCGTCCGGCGCGGTGCTGGCTGAGGCCGCAGCCCTGTTCGATCTTCCATGGGGCGCGCATAACTCGCTGTACGGAAGCTTCGACGAGACAAATCCCGAATATTTGTTTGAGAGATGGGACGGCGCGCTCAAGCAAACCCAATATTCCGTGAACACCGAGATTTCCGGGGCCAGCGTCACGATGACACTGACCTACGACTCCATCTCGGGCGAGCAAACGGCTCCCAACGGCCAGTCGGCCTACCTCTACAATTCCCTGCTCGTCTTTTCGGTCACTTCAGCGAGTTCCTGAACGATCACGCGGCCTCTTCGCGTGCCTATGCCTATTTCTTTGTCCAGCCAAGGGTAGGAGGCCCTCATGAACATCCAGGCTACAACAGTCCAGAATTTCCAGGCCACACTGCTGCCGAGTGCGACCGGGCTGCCGACGTCGACCGGGACTATCCCGACGGCTTTGCAGCCCCTCCTGCAGACCGGCAATGGGGCGCAGCAGTTTTTCGCGCAGCAGAACTTTGCCGCCAACCTGATAACCGACGTCAATTCGGGCGTCCTCAACTGGATCGCCGATACCGACGACAACGGCAACCCGATGTATTTCACGGCCATACAAGACGGCAACGGAAACTCGATGTACCTGGAGGTCACAACCAGTCAGGCGCCGGCTTCACAGCCGTACACAGCCCCCGATGGCCAAAGTTACGACGTGATCGGAAGTTTCCATGCGACCCTGAGCTGGAACGACGATACGATGTGGGATGTGAACGTTCCCCTCGGCATCACCAGCGGGCTCGGCGCTCTGCTTCTGGAATACTACGCCTGGAGTTCGTTCATCAAGCCTGTGCTTGAGGGAGTGCTGAGCGGCATCAAGAGCCTTTGCTCGGCAGCAAGCGACTGTGTCAGCGCCGGCGACGTCGCGGCAGCTTCGACGGCTGCAGAATCGAGCTCGGAGGTGGCGGGTGAGTCGATCGGAGAGGGCGCCACGATCAGCATGACCGCCGGCGCTTGCTGCTTTGCCGGCGCAGCCTTGTTGATAGCCCTGCCGTTCATTCTCTCGGCGATCGAGCATCCGACCGGCCAGAGTGTCAAGGTTTACAATCTGACCCCCTATACGCTCACCTGGCAGGCCCCATATACCGACGACTGCTCGATGACGCAGTTTCCCGTACTGAGCGACGGCAGCAATAACCCCGACTACACAATCGCCGCGCCATCCGTGATAACACCGCCCGGTGGTCAATCCGTGACGACTTATCACGAGGGTGACTTTGCCTTCCAGAGCACCTCCAATCTCAAAGGGATCTCGTGGGCTATGCAATTCGCATTCACCGATGACCAGAACAATACGCAAGGCACGGCTGCCGTCATGTTCGATTTGCCTTTGCTGAAAGCCAATTCGCTTGCCGGGGAATGGACGTCCGGTGAGTTGTCAGCGAACGAACTGCAGGAATGGGCGGAAACGAACTACGGCATCCTCAGTGAGACGCAATTCGTAACCAGCGACACGAACGGCCTCGTCATGACTTTGACGTATAACGCCCTTTCGGGACAACAACCGCTACCCAGCGATCCCGACGAAGAGGGCTACGTATATGCGTCGGCCATCGTATTCCAGCTGACAAGTTGAGCCGAGCCTTCGGCCCTATCTGAGCGACATCATTCAAAGCGTTATAGGGCCGCAGGTCTGAAAAGATGCGGCCCGATATCCCTGGCGTGGCGTCGGCTCGCTGTCATTCCGCCCCCGCGCTCCATTCGCGCCAGGCGAGATGGAGCTTTGCGCCGATCGTCGTCAGCGGCTGCGGCGGCAGCAAGACCGGCGCGGCGAGCTTGTCGTAGATCCGGCCGAGTTCGGATCGATGCCCGAGCACGCGCTCGGCTGCGGCGATACCGGCGGCGGTCGAGTTGGATGCGCCGAGGCCGTTGCAGCCGCAGGCCGCGAAGACGCCGCGTTCGAGCTCTCCGAAGGCCGGCACATGGTTGCGCGTCAGCGCCATCGCGCCGCCCCAGCGGTACTGCATGCCGACGCCGGCAAGCGTGGGGAAGCGATGGGCGAATTTGCCGTCATGCAGGCGGCCGGCGCTGCGGATGGCGGCGTCGCTGACTTCGATGCCGGGATTGTAGCTGTAGCGCGAGCGCACCAGGATGCGGTCTCCGCCGCCGGTGTTGATGCGCCTGACCGTCGTTCCCATCGGCAGCGCCGGGGTCGCCGCCCACTTCCTTTCGCCGCCGAGCCTTACCGGATCGAACTCCTCCGTCAGGGAGGCATAGGTGAAGACATGGAGCAGGCGCCCGCGGAAGAAGCCGAAGCTTTCCGCATGGCCGTTATTGGCCATGATGATCTTTCCCGCCCGCACGGTCCCTGTGGGTGTCTTCACCAGCCAGCCGTCACCGGAGCGCTCGAAGGAGAGAGCGGGCGTCTGCTCGAAGAGCGTCACCGGCTCCCTCAGACAATCGGCCACCGCCCTTATGTAAGCGGCCGGCTGGACGATGATCGTGCCCGGAGAAAACAGCGCCGAGGTAAAGGCTTTCGATCCGGTCACGGCCTCGATTTCTTCGCGGCCGAGCAGTCGATGCGCCTCGCCCATCTTCGCAAGCTGCTGCGAATAGGCCTCCAAGTGTTTGTCGCCTTCCGCGCTCATCGCAATGCTGTAGCGCCCGCAGGGATCGAACAGATCCTTGCTCCAGCCGTTCTCCGCCGCCAGCTCGCTCGCCAGCGCAATCGCCGAACGCTGTAACAGCACGGAATCGCGGAACTTGCCTTCCGACTCGCCGCTGAAATCGTCCGAGGAGACCTCGTGCGGCAGGTCGACGATGAAGCCCGAATTGGCGCCGGCCGGACCTTCGCCGACGATGCCCGCTTCGAGAATCGCGACCCGCACGGTCGGATCGAGCCGCGAGATGCGGTGGCCTGCGGAGAGGCCGGCAAAGCCGCCGCCGATGATCGTGACATCGGCGCTGATCGCCTCGCTCAGCGCCGCGCGCAGCGTGCGCGGCTGAAGTGTGGCCACCCAGCCCGAAACGCCCGCGCGTTTGGGAAGCCTGGAGGCGACGAAGACGTTCCTTGCAGCCTGGGTCACGGTCAAATCGCTTCCCGCTCCATGAGCGCTTCGAGGGACCGGCGCAGGACGGGAAGTTTTTCCGGGGCGAGCGCGCGCAGCGGCTTGCGCGGAACGCCCGCGCGATAGCCGACGAGATCGGCGGCCGCATAGACGGACTGCACGTAATCGCCTTCCCAGATCAGTCCCATTGCCGGCTCCAGGATCTTCCAGAGCGCGCGCACCTCGTCCCACTTGCGCGCGGCCGCCGCCTCGACGAGGGCGACGCAGGTTTTCGGAGCGAAGTTCGCGCCGCCCCAGATCAGGCCGTCGCATCCGGCATAGAGCGCATAGGGAACGAGCGGATCGGCGCCGTTCATGACGAAACGGCCGGTACGGATGAGCGCGGCCTGCTTGCCGAGATCACCGCCGCTGTCCTTGACCGCGCAAAAACCCGGAATCTCGTTCAGCTTTTCCAGAAGCTCCGGCGCGATGGCGACACCGACCGCCTGGGGCACGTTGTAGCCGATGACGGGAAGCCCAGCCTTGGCGACTTCGGCGTAGAAATCGAGAATGCCCTGATCGTCGGTCGGGCCTTCGAAGAAGGGCGGCAGCACCATGACGCCTTCGGCGCCGGCGTCGCGGGCGCGCACGGTCCGCTCCACCACGTCTTCCACCAGGAGCGCCGAGGCCTGGGCGATCACCTTGGCGCGGCCGTTGACGATCCTGGCGCCGCGGCGGATCAGCTCCTCGGATTCCTGTTTGGAGAGGTAGACATGCATGCCCGTGCCGGAGCTGAACAGGAAGCTGCGGACGCCGGCGGCGAGATAGCGTTCGACATTGTCTTCCAGCCTGTCGTAATCGATGCGCCCGGCATCGTCGAACGGGGTGGTGATTGCGAGATTGAGCCCTGGAAAGGGAAATGCGGTCATTGGAAGAAATCCCGTTGCGTTAGGCCGGCCGGGCCGGATTGTGTCGAGCTGCGCGTCCTGATCGGAATGCCTAGAGGGTCGGCGTCTCCATTCCCTCGGGGGCGGCGTACATGGCCATGTTCCGCCGGGAGAGTTCGATGTGGAGACGCGCCAGCTCGCCGGAGGCTTCGATATCGCGCCGCTCGATCGCCTCGATCATCTCGTCGTGCTGATCGAGCGCCAGTTCGAGTTCTTCCTGCATGCGCGGAGTGTTCGGATGCTGGTAGAAGATCTTGCCGATGCGGGCATGGTCGATCTGCAGGCGGCGCAGGCTCGGGACCACATAGACATTGTGGGCCATCTCGCCGATCTGCCGGTGGAACCGGTCGTTGTGAAACACCCGGCCTTCGACATCGTGCTCGTCGACCGCCTCGCGGAAGGCGCGCTGGATATCCTTCAGCACGTCGAGTTCCGCTTTCGTCCGGTTCTCCGCTGCAAGCTTGTTGGCGGTAATGTAGATCATCGGCGCAAGCAGGAAGAAGTCGCGCAGCGACTGGTAGCTCATGGAGCTGACCCGGGCGGCGCGGTTGGTCTCGAGCTCGATATACCCCTCGCCGGCCATCTGCCGCATCAACTCGCGCACCGGCGGACGGGAAAGCCCGAACTCTTCGCTCAGGGCCACTTCATCGAGGACCGAACCCGGCGGCAGCTCCATGGTCAGGATGCGCCTGCGCAGCGCGAGTTCGAGGCTGGCCTTGCGATCCGGGCTGGCGATTTCGACGTTCATATCGCTCCTCACTTCATAATTCTTTTTGTAGACATTATGAAGACTAGAGATAGACGTCAAGTCGCCAGAGCGTTTTCCCGCTCCTTGCATGGGAGGAATGCGAGCCTGTTCACTTCGATGAAATGCGCCGCACGGTGCAGCGAATGGGGTTATCGCCGCGCGGCGATCTGCCCGGTCGCCTGCTGCGGCCGGCGAAAGACGCAGACCTGGTTGCGGCCCGCTTCCTTGGCGCGATAGAGCGCCATATCGGCCTCATGCTGGAGATTGGCGAGCGAAATATCCGTGTCGAGCGCCGATTTCAAAGCGACGCCGACGCTGAGCGTCACCGAAGGGCCGACGCCGGAGGAAGGGTTCGGAAGGGCGGCGGCTTCGACGCTCTCGCGGACACGCCTGGCGATCGCCATCGCTTCCTCTTCGCCGACATCGGGAAGCACGATCAAAAATTCCTCGCCGCCGTGGCGGGAGACGAGGTCGCGATCGGCGCGCACGCAGCTCTGGATGATGCCGGCGACCTTGACGAGGCAGCGGTCACCCTCGCCATGGCCGAGCTTGTCGTTCAGCGCCTTGAAGTGATCGATGTCGCACATCAGCATGGCTGCGACGACGCCGCTTTCACCGCCGCTGCGCCAGAGGCCTTCCAGCGTCTCCATCATCCAGCGCCGGTTGGCGATGCCCGTCAGTGGGTCGGTTCTGGCGAGCCGCTCCAACCGGCCGTTCGCATCGGCCAGTTCCGCGACGCGGCGCTGGTCCCGGCAGTCCAGCAGAAATGTCTTCTGCGCCAGGATGTTCATCGTTCGCCGGGCAACCACGGTCGCGACGATGCCGCAGGAAAAGAACAGGGTCGCGGCAATGACACTGCCCGCTTCCAGGATCGGGTTGTACCATTGAAGGACGAAATAGAGGCCGAGAGCGTAACAGGCGATGGCGATCGTCCATGCCAGCGGCACGCTGAAGATCGTGATGGCGCTCGTCGCGACGAACAGCATGATGTTCAGATGCCGCTCGTAGTATTCGCCGCCGGCAAAGACGCCGACGAGCGCGACCGACAGAAGAATGAGACACATGCCTCCGAGCAGCGAGGCGCGCTGGACCGCCGCAGAACGCGGCTTGAGCCAGACGAGCGCCGTCAGGATCGCGGCCGGCGGCAGAAGGCAGGCGGGCGCGACCATCGACAGGGCAATCTCACGGGGAAGCAGGATGGCGTTCAGCGCCAGCGTCAGAACATCGACGAATGCCACCCATATCATCCAGGCACGAATGATTTTCGCGGTCTGCCGCCATGCCCGTTCGTCGAAGCGGCGGCGGAGTTCTTCCGTCAGGCGAATGTCGCGGGTTCGGCCGGATAAGAGACGGTCGACCTCAGCCGCCATCGCGTCCGTCAGCGGCCGAAGCGGGAAGAGCCCGGCTGAAGAACTTTCAGGGGAAGCGCTTTTGGCATCACTCATCCCTGGATAATCTAGCCGCAATCCCGAGGTCGGCAAGGCTTGGTGAAAGAGGTCGCGCCGAAGTGGTTAGCTTCCGGTTGCCGTCGGCCGATCGCAGGTCCGAATTCGCACATTTCTTAAATTTGCAAGCAAGATTGCGGACATGGTCTGTGCGAGATCGTTCCGGTCATGCTACCAACCCTCTTGCGAGGGGGTACAGGATGAGACTCAAGCTGGTTGCAGTTGCGGTCGCGGCGCTGGCGCCTGTGGTGGCGATGCTTGCCTATAACGAAGTCGCGCTCCGTCATCAGCGCAATGAGGAAGTGCGCGCATCGGCGGCACAGGCGGCGCGTCAGGCATCGTCGGAAGTCGAAAGAATCGTGGAGGGCCTGCATGGCCTTCTCGTTTCCGTCTCCGCCATGCCCTCCGTCCGGCACCTCGACGCCGGCGCCTGCAACGCGGCGCTCAAATCGGTCGCCGAAAGCATTCCGAACATCAGCACCATCTTCGTCGTCGGGCTCGACGGGCGGCCGGTCTGCGGCAGCACGGCGTTTCCCCCAGGCGTGGTGTTTTCCGATCGCGACTATTTCCAGCAGATACTGAAGACCAAGGACTTCACCGTCGGCACCTACACGCAGAGCCGCCTTTCCGACAGGCACGTGCTGCCGCTCGCCATGCCCTTGATGGAGGGAGACATCCTCAAGGCCGTCATCGTCGGCGGCATCAGGATGGACTGGCTGCAAAACCGCATCACCGAGCGCGGCGTGGTTTCCGGCAACACGGTGACGATCGCCGATGGGAAGGGCACCATCGTCGCCCGGGTTCCCCTCGCGGAACAGTTCGTCGGCACCGTCATACCAGACGAATACCAGCATCTGGTCCATGCCGAACAGCCCGACGTGATCGAGGTCATGAGCCAGGACGGAACGACGCGCATCCTCGGCTATCGCCCGATCGCGCTGCCGTCCAGCCCCCTCTATGTCAGCGCCGGCTTCTCGAAACCGGAGGCCTTCGCGCCGATCAACCGGGCGACGCTGACGAACACGCTCGCCATCATCGGCGGCGCGCTGTTTTCATTTGCCGCCGCCATCTTCATCGGCAATCGCTTCATCCTCGTGCCGATCTGGCGGATCGCCGACGTGATGGAGAAGTGGCGCGGCGGCCAGACAGCGGCCAGAACCGGAATGAACGGCTCGGACGAACTCGCCGTCGTCGGCGCGACCTTCGACCGGCTGCTCGACGAACTCGACGAACGCAGACGCCGCAACGAGGAGGCGGAGGAGGAGCGTATCCTTCTCGTCCGCGAGCTGGCGCACCGGGTCAAGAACGGCTTCACCCTGGTTCAGGCGATCGCCCGGCAGACCTTCTCGCGCTCCGATCCCGAAAGATACAATTCCTTTGCCGAACGGCTCGCGGCGCTCGCCGGCACCTATGATCTCATCCTGTCACGGGAAGGATCGGCCTCATCGGTCCGGGACATCGTCTCGGCAGCCCTGCGGGCGCATGTCACCTCGGAGGCGGAACGCATTCGCCTCGGCGGGCCGGACGTGGTTCTGCCCGCCGATATCGCTTTGCCGCTTTCCCTCGTGATCCACGAGCTCGCGACCAATGCGACGAAATACGGAAGCCTCGGAAGCGAGGAGGGAACGGTCGCGATCGAATGGAAGAGCGAGGACGGACGCGTCCTTCTTCTCTGGACCGAATCCGGCGGACCGCCGGTGTCGGCGCCGACGAAAAGGGGCTTCGGCTCGGTGCTCATCGAACGCGCCTTTCCCGCCAAGGCGCAGGCGCGGTCGCGCTCCGACTTCAGGCCGGAAGGCCTCGTCTTCGAAGTTATATTTTCGACGGGGGAACCTGCTGCGAAGGGGGAAGTTGAGAGTTTAGATAGGGATATGATGCATCCGAGCAAAACATGAAAATCAAGGTCGTCGTGGTCGAGGATGAACCCCTGCTGTTGATGATGGCGGTCGAAGTCGTCGAGGAAGCCGGCTTCGAGGCGCTCGCGGCACGCGATGCCGACGAGGCGCTCCTGCTTCTCGAAACGGTCGCCGACATCAGGATCCTGCTGACCGATATCGACATGCCGGGAAGCATGGACGGGTTGAAGCTGGCCCGGGCGGTGCGCGACCGCTGGCCGCCGGTGGAAATCATCATCGTCTCCGGCATGACAGAGCCCGACGCCAGTGAATTGCCGGAGCGCGGCGTCTTCTTCTCGAAGCCCTACGATACCAGGCGGCTTTCCGACACGCTCGTGCGCATGGCGGCCTGACAACATTGCTGCGGATCGGTGCATCCTTTTGGAATCTGGCGCGTTTTGTCTGCTCCAACAGAGGAGACGATCATGTCCAAACGTGAGCTCATAGACACCGGCACCGACAAGCGTTACGTCAGACGCGACGATCAGGGCCGTTTCAAGGAGTCCGACGACGTCGGCCGCTCGTTGTCCGCGGACAAACGGCGCAAGGCAAAGACCGACGCGAAATCAGGCGAAGGCGACCGCGGCGACCACAAGACGAGCAGGCATTGAGATCATCCGGGGCAGGCGGATCAAATGCCGCTCCGGAATCTCTATCCCTACTTCTCTGCCGCGGAGGGGCGTTGCAGGTCGATGCGGCTCGTGACGACGGATCGGCCTGAAACCAGATCCTTGTCGACGGTCTGCAGCTGGAGACGGTCCTGCCCGACCTTCTCGATCATCAGGGTGGCGTTCCGATCGCCATTGACGACCCTCGCCCAGGTGACATTGAGGTTGAGCCTGTTGCCCTGCCTGCTGCCGATGAGCCTGGACGGCTGTCCCGACGGGCCGATGTAATTGCCGCTGTAACGCTGTCCCGATGCCTTGACGTTGGCCGAGAAGGTCCTGACGAAAACCGCGAGCCCACGGCATTTCCCGTTCATCGACACGGCGGATTGGCCGGCGTCGGATCTCAAGGTGCAGGAGACGTTGAAGTTCGTGCCGCCGATCTTGGTCAGCACCATTCCCGTCCCGCTCCAATCGCCTCCGAGAGACTGCAGGAAAGCGGACTCCTGCGCCTGCGCATCGGCAGGCAGCGAGGAAAACGACAGCAAAGCGGCGATCAGGGCGGCACGCATGATATCCCCCGAGGTTGCGTGCGGTTACAACAGATTGGCCTGGCAGATTGTTCCCTCCCTCAAGTGTCGCTCTCCGGCGAGGCGGCGTCAACCCTGCGGAGCTTGAAGAAGTAGCGCCTGATGTCACCTCTCACGCACATCATGCCGGCCAGCTCTTCCCCGTCGATCCGGCGGAAGTAATCGACGATCGGCTGCCTGTCGTAGATCATCGCGGCCGTCGCGGCATCCTCCTCGGTCTGGAGCTTCAAGGCCGCCGTCGTTCCTCTCGCGCGGCATGCCTTCTGCAGATAGGAGAACCAGCTGCGGGCGATCGCCGTCCGCCCGAACGGCGCTGCCTTGATCGCAAGACCGATCGGGAAGAAGCCGGGCTCGATCGCCACCAGCCGACCCGGCCGCCACTGAAAGAGCAGGGCATCGGCGCGCATACCCGCATGGAAACGCTTACCGAACCAGCCGAGATTTTCGAGCACGCCGTCGAGCGGATGGCCCGACGGAATACCTTCACCTTTCCATAGGCCGGGCATTTCGATCGGCTGGACGGGCTCCAGCGACCGGAACCAGTTCGACATCTCGTTCTGCAGCTCGACGCTTTTCATCGACCTTCCTTCAACCTCCGATCCCATCACAGGTAGATCCGCCCCTGCGGCCCAGCAAGCCGCCAGCGCATCGTATCGTCTGGTTACGGTCGGCAACTCCTTGGGGAGGTGTTCGTTTCTATCTGATGAACATGGATGACGTTCCAACGAGCGAAGACGGCGAAGCGCCTGTCGAGACGGTTTCGTTTCCCTTCGACAGGATGACCGTTCAGCGCTTTCGCGAGACCTTCCCCCGCGCGCGCTGGAGCGACACGCTTCGGGCATGGACGGTTCCGGGCAAGACGGCGCGGCGGCGCATCGAGTGCTGGCTTGCCCGCGAAGCCGCGCGGGCGGATGTATTTGCCGCCGAGAAGGGGCGGGACGCCTATGCCTTCGAGCCGATCCTCAGCCCCTATCTCGACGTCATCAAGACCGGCTTTCGCATCCGCACACCCTATTCGCGAAGGGTCGTCGACGAACTTCGCCAAGTGCCCTTCGCCAGATGGAACGGCGAGCTGCGCGCCTGGGAGGTTCCCTTCGCCTCCTATGACGAACTTCAGCACCGCTGGGACGCGATCGAGGCGGCGGCGAAACGGGCCGAACCGGAAGAGCGCCGCAAACGTACCGAGGCGCGCAAGGGCAGCGAGGACGAGGCGAAGGCGAGGCGCCGGTCGGCCGAGAGGCGGCGGCGCCGCCTGCCGGTGCCGGCCGGCAATCTTCCGCCGCTGGAACGGCCGGTGGCGACCGCTGCTTACGGGATCGTCGTCGTGACAGGCGTTACCGGCGAGATCATCGATCCCGATCCGGTTGCCGAGTTTTATCCCGATGCCGGACATGAACACATCTGGGCGACATGGCGGCCGCCGACGCTGAACGAGCTCATCCATACATGGCCTGTGAAGACCGTGGCGGGCGAAAATGAGCGCAAGCGGGGCTGGTGGCAGCCGACCATCGAAGAACTCAGGGAGGCGCGGCGGACGGCGCGCTCGCGCGAGCGAAGACAGGCTCGCTGAGGCGAAATCCCCCGGCCGCCGTAAGCTCAGCGGGACTTCTGGTAGAGCTTCTGCGCGATCTCGAACATCTCTTCCGGAGCGTAATCCGGCGTGAAGGCGGATGGGACGCCGACGAGCTGGTGGATCTTGCCGCCCTCCGGCATGCCTTCGACGACTTCGAGTTCGCCCGGCGGATCGTCGGGAAGTGCTACCTCGTCATTGCTCCAGATGCCGGCGATTTCCTTGTAGTCGTTCGGGCTCCAGGTGTAGAGGCGGCGATGCGATCCCTCGTCGAGATATTTCTGCGCCTCCGGAATATTGGCGAGCGGAATGTTGGGGCAGGGCAGGAATTTCTCGATCTCGACGCCGGTGATCTTCTTCAAGGCAAGCGCATAGGCATGCGCATGCACCGAGCCGCGCACGAGCAGGTAGCCGCAGACCTCGCGCCCCGTCGGATCGGTGACCGTCTCGTAAACCCTGAGCTTGTGAAGCCTGGCCCCGCATTCCAGATGGAAATTGTGCAGGAGATCGAAGACGATATTGCCCGTGGTGGTGATGAAATCGTTATTCCAAGAGGCGCCGTTGCTGTTGACCGGCATCGCGCCGCCGCCGCCCGACAGGAAGCTTGCGGCAAGGCGGATATCCGTCATGTCCTCGAACGGCGCGCCCGAGATGTCGCCGCCATTGCCCGCGTCGCCGTCCGGCTTGTCCGGGCCGTTGGCAAGCATGGCGACGCCGTTGCTGACCAGCTCGACATGACCGAGTTCTTCCGCGGTGATGCTGGCGACCAGGCTGTAGAATGGCCGAAGCTTTGATTTGGAGCGGAAATTGAAGCTTTGGAACATGTAGTTGCCGAGCGTCGACATCTCGCCGTATTTGCCGCCGAGCAGCTCCTGCAAGGCCGCCGCCGCATTTGGGTCCGCTGCCTTCGGGGCCGGCAATTCCGCCTGCAATTGATCCACGCGCATGAACATCGGTAAGCTCCTTTGTTGGGGAAACACGTCCAAACCTCGGCAGGCGTCGACGGTTCCCTCGGATCTTCCCTCATGCGGGCGGCCGCTTCGCAGACAGGAGCGTTTCCAGCGACACCGGCCGCAGGCCCTGCGCATCGACGCCGACATCGTATTGGCGGGGCAGGGGCTTCAGGCGGCCATGGGAATGCCCATGCAGGTTGAGCGATTTCTTGCCTATCTTGTTCCAGGTGCGGAACGGATAGTGGCAGAGGACGAGCAGGTGATCGTCGAGCGTCATTTCGCTGTAGTGCTGGACGCTCGTCCACCCCGTCGCCTCAGTCGTCGTTTCCGGATCGTTGTTGCCGATGATGAGGTGCTTTCGCCCATTCAGCATCGAAAGAAGCTGATCGCAGTCGCCGCCGCGAAAGGACATGAAATCGCCGAGGTGCCAGATATCGTCCTCCGGCCCGACGACCTCGTTCCAGTTCTGGATCAGGGTAACGTCATGAGAGGCCATGTCGGGAAAGGGACGCCGATCGATCCTGAGGATGCGTGGGTCGGCAAAGTGGGTGTCGCTGGTGAAATAGATCATCCGACAGAGATGGGGCGCTTTGTGCCGTTGGACACCCCGGAGCTCCGTTAGTGGCCAGGCTTGGGGATCGAATGCTTGAGGTCGCCGAGCGACGGGCCGCGGACGATGCGGTAGCGCGCCTCGACGAGATTGTAGATGCCGAAGGCCGCCAGCCCGGCCGCGACGGCGATGTAGAGAACGGAGCCGAAAGGAAGCTGCCTCACCCATTCCAGCGCGTCGGCCATGCTGCCCGCCTGCTGCGGATCGACGCGAAAACCCGCATAGGCAAAGAAGATTCCCGTGATTGCGAAGACGACGCCGCGCGCGACGAGGCCGTAGATACAGATCAGCGTCACGACGCCGCTGCCGTCGGCGAGCCTGAGGTAACGCTCGAACCTTCGGGTAATGCCCTTGGCCGCGGTCACGACGCCGCCGATGATGAAGCCGAACCCGACCGCGATCGCGAGGTACGCGCCGAAGGGCTGCGACATGATCCACTCGGCCAATCCCTTCTCGCCCGAGCCTTCACCGCCGCCGCCGCTGAAAAGAGCGTGCCCGAGCGCATATCCGGCGAGCCCGAGATAGGTGACGGCGCTGCCGAAAAGAACCGTGCGGATGGCGACGGCCTTGGCATCGCTGCCATGGCCGTCGCTGTCGGCGAGCGATTGCGCCAGCCGCCAGGCGACGAAACCGAGAAGCCCGATGCCGATCAGCCCCACCCAGGCGCGGCCGAAAGGCTGCCCCAGAAGCGTCGCCAGCGCGGACTTGGTTTCCGGCCGGCCGCCGGCGATGCCGGAAAAGAGCGCGAGACCCGCCACCAGCAGGAAGACGACGCCGCGCGCAATATAACCGCTCTTGGCAAGCAGCTCGAAACGAAATCCCTTGGGCATGCTATTCTCCGCGCGTCGACGTGATCGCATCACTAACGCGCCACCGCGCCGAAAGTTGTCGAAGACTGGCCGGCGGCCCGCCGATCGACGCTCAAACGCGTAACTCCAAAACAATCCGAAGCGCCCTTCAAAAAATTTTTGAATCCCTCTTGAACCTGAAAATCTGCAAAACCAGATCATCTGTGTCGGCAGCCCAACGGGGGCCGATCATGGGAGACGCAAGTTTTCCAAGCGTCTCCAGTCATCTCGCTTTAAGGAGGATTTGGCTATGAGAAACGACTTCGACTTCGCACCACTCTACCGGTCCAGCATTGGCTTCGACCGTGTCTTCAATCTCCTCAACAACGCCCAGCGCCTGCAGGCCATCGACGCCTGGCCGCCCTACGACATCGTCAAGAAGGGCGAGGACGAATATTGCATCACGATGGCGGTCGCCGGCTACGCCGATGCCGATCTCGACATCACGCAAGAGCGCAACCTGCTCGTCGTGAAGGGTCACAAGGCCGAGGAGAAGGAAGGCGAATATCTGCATCGCGGCATTGCCGGCAGAGCCTTCGAGCGCCGCTTCGAGCTCGCCGATCATGTTCGCGTCGAGAACGCGTCGCTGAAGCACGGTCTGCTCTCCGTCACGCTGAAACGGGACGTTCCCGAAGCGATGAAGCCGCGCAAGATCGCCATTGGAGACGGCTCCTTTCAACAGGCGCCTCTTCAGATCGAAGCTGAACGTCAGGTGGCTTAAGGAGATTTTGGGCATGAAGTCCAGGATCCGCAAGCCATTCACGGTGGAGATCAGGAAGCGCCGTGGCGGCAAGGCGGTGACCGCCAGCCGCACCGGCGCCATCAGCAGGCTGGTTGGCAAGCTCGGCACCGGAACCTCGGGGCCGGCTGCGCGTAGCTAACGCAACCGAAGTTCGAAACGAAGAGGGCCGGCGCCACGTCGGCCCTCTGTCGCAGAGAGCCCACCACCTTTCCAGGAGCCGCCAATGCCGGTCCGTAGCGCCGGACTTCTCGCCTACCGCCGTTTCGAGACGAGGCTGGAAGTCCTGCTCGTGCATCCCGGCGGCCCGTTCTGGGCGAAGAAGGACGAGCGCGCGTGGTCGATCCCCAAGGGGCTGGTCGAGCCAGGCGAAGACGAGCTGTCTGCGGCGATCCGCGAGACGCGGGAGGAGCTCGGCTTCGACATTTCGGGAGACTTCGCTCCGCTCGGAGAATATCGCCAACCCGGCGGAAAAATCGTGGTCGTCTGGGCCGTCAAAGCGGACCCGGCGCTCGATGTCGAGAACATACGAAGTTCGGAATTCCAGCTGGAATGGCCTCCGAGATCGGGCCGTCTCCAAAATTTCCCCGAGGCCGACCGAGCGGGATGGTTTTCCATTGCGGAGGCCGAGACCAAGATCCTCAAGGGCCAGTCGGCAATGCTGGCGGATCTCGTCAAGCAGCTCGGGCGGACGCCCTGAACCGGCCATGAAGTTCTAATCGACCCCGATGATCTGCGGACGGAAGGCGATGATCTTCTCGGAGGGCATGTTTCCATCGCCCCGGCTTGCGGAAAGCAGAAGTGCGGCGGCGGCTTCGCCCATCTGGCGGCGCGGCGAGATCGAGGTTGCGATCCTGATCGGCAGGGCGCGGGCGACTTCGAGCCCGTTGAAGCCGGCGATCAGGATGTCGCCGGGGCAGGAAACGCCGAGTTCCAGACAGGCGAAGGCGCCGCCGGTCGCCATGTCGTCGCTGGCATAATAGATGCAGTCGAGATCGCGGGTCGCCGCCAGCATCGCCAGGGTGAGCTCCTTGCCGTGCGCGATGGAGGAATAGGCATCGTCGATCTGCTCGTATACGAAGGAAAAGCCGCTTTCGCGCAGCACTTTTTCGAAACCGGCTTTCCGCTTGACGGCGCGCAAGTCCCTGTCGAGCGCGCTGCCGATATAGCCGAACCGCCGCCGCCCGGCCGCCAGCAGCGCAGCCGCCATTTCCTCTCCCGCTTTGCCATGGGAAAGCCCGACGTTGAAATCGACGGGCGTGCCGTCGAGGTCCATCAGCTGGATGACGGGGATATCGGCATGCTGGAGCATCCTGACCGTATCGGCCGGCTGGTCGAGGCCGGTGACGAGGATGGCGGCGGGCCGCCAGGAGAGCATGTCGCGGATGATCTCGCGCTCCTTGCCCATGTCGTAATCTGAAATGCCGAAGACCGCCTGCATGCCGGAGCCCTGCAGCCCGGCGGAAATGCCGGCCAGCATCTCGGGAAAGACGATGTTCGACATGCTGGGAACGACGACGGCGACGAGGTTGGTGCGCTGCGATGACAGCGAGAGCGCCAGCCGGTTGCCGACATAGCTCAGCCGCTCGGCCTCCAGCAGCACTTTCTCGCGGGTTTCCTTGGAAACGTCGGCTGCGCCGCGAAGCGCGCGCGATGCCGTCATCTTGCTGACGCCGGCCGCAGCGGCAACCTCTTCCAATGTGGATTTGCGCATCGCGGTCGCCCCTGTCCTCGCATTGCCGCATACCGGCAACGACAGAGTCATAAGCTTTTTCCAGTGAAAAGGAAGACGACCGCCACTTGACATAACTGATAAAAATAAGGCTTGTTACCGATACCGGTATCGATAACGCCGCCGAAAACTTGTATGGTGCGAGGAGAAGAGCCGTGCAGGACAGCAGGAAAGCAACGGTCATCGGCCTCGGCTCGATGGGCTGGGGTGCCGCCCTCTCGCTTCTGAGGGCAGGCTTTGCCGTCAGCGGATGCGACGTCCGACAGGACGTGCTGCAACGCTTTTCCGAAGCGGGCGGCAAGGCCTGCGACACGCCGGCCGCGGCAGCCCAGGGCGCCGAGAGCGTCTTCGTCTATGTCGTCAATCACGCCCAGGTCGAACATGTGCTGTTCGGGCCGCAAGGCGCGCTGGAAACGGCGACCGCAGGCACCGTCTTCCTGCTCTGCACCACCATGGCGCCCAGTGCCACGATCTCCATTTCCGAGCGCCTGCAGGCGGCCGGCATGCTGGTCGTCGACGCGCCGGTTTCGGGAGGCCACGTCAAGGCGCTCTCCGGCGAGATCACCGTCATGGCTTCGGGGACGGACGAGGCTTTCGCGCGCGCCGGTGCGGCACTCGACGCCGTATCGGCCAAGGTCTTCCGGCTCGGCGACCGGCCCGGCCCCGGCTCCCAGGTCAAGATGATCAACCAGCTCCTGGCCGGCGTCCACATCGCCGCCACCGCGGAAGCCATGACGCTCGCGGCCAAGACCGGCATCGACCTCAAGACGCTCTACGATGTCCTGCGCGTTTCGGCCGGCTCGTCCTGGATGTTCGAAAACCGCGGCGAACACATCGTCGCCGGCGATTACACGCCGCGCTCGGCGGTCGATATTTTCGTCAAGGATCTCGGCATCGTCCGGTCGGAGGCAGAGCGGACCGGCGGCGTGACGCCGCTTGCGGCGACCGCGCTGGAACTTTTCGTCGAAGCCTCGCAGGCGGGGCTCGGCCGTGAGGACGATGCGGCGGTGGCGAAGATCCTGGCGCGCAAATGCGGCGCCACGTTGCCCGGCATGGAAGGCTAGGCCGTCATGCAAGGTGGCTTGACCCGCAGGTTGCAAATATGCCTGAATTCGACCGGACACAACCGGATCGTGTTCGCTCCAGGTCGCCGCGAGAGCCAATCGGCGAAGGAGACGATGCGCATCCTGCCGGCGTGATCTTCTGCCCTATATGCGAAGACGCAAAGGCAATGCGCCAGCGGCGCGAACTTGACTGACGACACCGGCCGACGGGAGGAAGAGCCGACATGCATGTGATGATTTTGGGCGCGGCCGGCATGGTCGGCCGCAAGCTGGTCGAAAAGATCGCGCGTGAGCCGCTGAGCTTCGGCCGGCCCGTCACCCGCCTGACGCTGGTGGACGCCTTTCAGCCGCCGGTGCCGGAAGCGCTCCGCCCCATCTCCACGGCGATGACGGTCGATCTTGCCGGCGCAGGCGCCGCCGACAGGCTGATCGAAAGCCGCCCGGATCTGATCTTCCATCTTGCCGCTATCGTTTCGGGCGAAGCGGAGGCGGATTTCGACAAGGGTTACGCCGTCAATCTCGACGGCACGCGCGCGCTGTTCGATGCGATCCGCCAGCTCGGCCTCAAGAGCGATTATGTGCCGCGCGTCGTCTTCGCCTCCTCGATCGCCGTCTTCGGCACGCCGTTCCCGGAGGTCATTCCGGACGAATTCTTCACCACGCCGCTGACGAGCTACGGCACCCAGAAGGCGATCGCCGAACTGCTGCTCGCCGACTATTCCCGCCGCGGCATCTTCGACGGCATCGGCATCCGGCTGCCGACCATCTGCGTGCGTCCCGGCGCGCCGAACAAGGCCGCATCCGGCTTCTTCTCCAACATCCTGCGCGAGCCGCTGGTCGGCAAGGAAGCGATATTGCCGGTCAGCGACAGCGTCCGGCACTGGTTTGCCAGCCCGCGCGCGGCCGTCGGCTTCTTCGTCCATGCCGCGACGATCGATACGGCGAGGATCGGCGCGCGCCGCAACCTCACCATGCCCGGCCTTTCCGCGCTGGTCTCCGAACAGATCGAAGCCCTGCGCCGGGTGGCCGGCGACAAGGCGGTCGCCCTCATCAAGCCAGTGCCCGATCCCGCGATCGAACGCATCGTCGCCGGCTGGCCGACCCAGTTCGATGCGACGAGAGCGGCCTCGCTCGGCTTTACGGCGGAGACGAGCTTCGACGAGATCCTGAAAGTACATATCGAGGATGAACTCGGTGGGAGGATCGCATGAGCGCATCGGCGGGCGGAGAGGCAAAGATCGCGCTCGTGACCGGCGGCGGCACCGGCGTCGGCCGCGCCATGTCAAAAGCGCTCGGCGCTGCCGGCTACACGGTCGTCATATCGGGTCGTCGCGCCGACGTGCTCGAAAAGGCAGTCACGGAGCTTAGCGGCGAGACGGGCGCGGAATTCTCAGCGGTTCCCGCCGATGTCGGCGATCCCGCTTCCGTGCGGGCTCTCTTCGACGCGATCTCGGACAAATACGGGCGGCTCGACCTCCTGGTCAACAATGCCGGCGTCGGCGTGCCGGGTGTGGCTCTCGAAGAGGTTTCCTTCGAGCAGTGGAGCGCCATCGTCGCGGCCAACCTCACCGGCGCCTTTCTCTGCACCCAGCAGGCTTTCCGGCTGATGAAGAGCCAGAGCCCGAGGGGCGGGCGCATCATCAACAACGGCTCCATCTCGGCGACCACGCCGCGGCCGAATTCCGCACCCTATACGGCGACGAAACACGCCATTACGGGCCTGACAAAATCCACCGCTCTCGACGGGCGTGAATTCGACATCGCCTGCGGCCAGATCGATATCGGCAATGCGGCGAGCGACATGACGACGAGGATGGCATCAGGCGTGATGCAGGCGAACGGCAGCGTCGCCGTGGAGCCGACGATCGACGCTGCGCATATTGCCGACGCGGTCGTCTACATGGCCAGCCTGCCGCTCAGCGCCAACGTGCTGACCATGACCGTGATGGCAACGAAAATGCCCTTCGTCGGGCGAGGGTGAGAAGACCGGCCGGCGCACCGGCCGAAACGACATATATGCAGTGCTCATGATCTGGGAGGAGGGAGTATGGCAAACGTTCAATTCGCGGATGTCCGGAAATCGTTCGGTGTTCATCCTGTCATCAAGGGGGTGGATATCGATATCGCCGATGGGGAATTCGTCATCCTCGTCGGCCCCTCGGGCTGCGGCAAGTCCACGCTTCTGCGGATGCTGGCCGGGCTCGAGAATATTTCCGGCGGCGAGATCAAGATCGGCGGGCGTGTCGTCAACACGCTGCCGCCGAAGGACCGCGACATTGCCATGGTGTTCCAGAATTATGCGCTCTATCCGCATATGACGGTGGAGCAGAACATGGGCTTCTCGCTCATGCTCAACAAGGCGCCGAAGGCGGAAGCCGAAAAACGGGTGAAATATGCCGCCGGCATTCTCGGCCTCGACAAGCTGCTCGACCGTTATCCGCGCCAGCTTTCCGGCGGCCAGCGCCAGCGCGTCGCCATGGGCCGGGCCATCGTGCGCAATCCTGAGGTCTTCCTGTTCGACGAGCCGCTCTCCAACCTCGATGCGAAACTGCGCGTTGCCATGCGCGCCGAGATCAAGGAACTGCATCAGCGCCTGAAGACGACGACCGTCTACGTCACCCATGACCAGATCGAGGCGATGACGATGGCCGACAAGATCGTCGTCATGCATGACGGCATCGTCGAACAGATCGGCAGCCCGCTCGAGCTTTACGACCGCCCCGCCAATCTCTTCGTCGGCGGCTTCATCGGCTCGCCGGCGATGAACATGATCCACGGCAGGCTCGATCCTGATAATCCCGGCCAGTTCGTCGCCGCCAACGGCACGCGGCTGCCGGTCGCCAATCCGCCGGCGAGCGCCATCGGCCGCGATCTCGTTTACGGGCTGCGCCCCGAATATATCTCGCTCGACCCGAACGGCGTGCCGGCCGAGATCGTGGTGATCGAACCGACCGGCTATGAGACGCATCTGACCGTCCGCCTCGGCGGCAGCGATGTCAGCTGCGTCTTCCGCGAGCGTGTCGACGCGCGGCCGGGCGAAGCCATCCGCGTGGCGATCGACGCCAAGCATGTCCATCTCTTCGACGCCGAAGGCGGCAAGAGATTGAGCGACTGACGCCATCCGGCGGGGTGACGGGAGAGGAGGAGTCTCCCATTCCGCCGGAGCGCAAGCATTCGAGGGGCGAGTTCTCCACCGGGGCGCACGCTCCTGTTTCGCGAATGCCAGGCCGCCGTTCACCAAGCGGGAGGTGAACGCCGGGGAATTGCTCCCGCTGTTTCAATGAGGAGGAATCTCATGACGATCAAGAGACGTGAATTTCTTGCTGCATCGGCAGCCGTTGCCGGTGTCGCCGGCCTCGGCATCAAGCCCTCTTTCGCGCAAGCCGAACCGACCTATACGCCGGAAAGCGGCGCAAGCCTGCGGCTCCTGCGCTGGACGCCTTTCGTAAAGGGCGATGAGGAAGCCTGGATCGCCAATACCAAGAAGTTCACCGAAGCGACCGGTGTGGAAGTGCGCATCGACAAGGAGAGCTGGGAGGACATCCGTCCGAAGGCCGCCGTTGCCGCCAATGTCGGCTCCGGCCCCGACCTCATCATGTGCTGGTTCGACGACGCGCACCAATATCCGGACAAGCTGGTCGATCTCACCGAACTCGGCAACTATCTCGGCAACAAGTACGAGGGCTGGTACGACGGCGTGAAAGGCTACGCCACACGCGATGACAAGTTCATCGCCATGCCGCTGACGGCGATCGGCAATGCCGTCGTCTATCGCGACAGCCATGTGAAGGCGGCCGGTTTCAACGAATTCCCGAACGATACCGCAGGCTTCCTCGAACTCTGCAAGGCGATGAAGACAAAGGGCACGCCCGCCGGCTTCCCGCACGGCAAGGCGGTCGGCGACGGCAACAACTACGCCCATTGGCTGCTCTGGAGCCATGGCGGCAAAATGGTCGACGAAGGCGGCACGGTGACGATCAACAGCCCCGAGACGCTGGCTTCGATCAACTATGCCAAGGAACTCTACGCGACCTTCATTCCGGGCACGGAAAGCTGGCAGGACGTCAACAACAACCGCGCCTTCCTGGCCGGCCAGGTATCGCTGATCGCCAACGGCGTCTCGGTCTATTACACGGCCAAGAACGATCCGAAGCTTGCCGAGATCGCCAAGGACATCCGCACGACGAACTTCCCGATCGGACCGGTCGGCAAGAGCGTCGAGCTTTGCCAGACGAGCTCGCTGCTGCTCTTCAAGCACAGCAAATATCCGGAAGCCGCCAAGGCCTACATCAAGTTCATGATGGAAGCCGACCAGATGAATGCCTGGATCCAGGGCTCCAGCGCCTATTGCTGCCAGCCCCTCAAGGCCTTCGCCAAGAACCCGATCTGGACCGCCGACCCGGTGCACGCACCCTATGCGCGCGCCTCGGAAAAGCTGCGCCCGAACGGTTATGCCGGCCCGCTCGGCTACGCCTCGGCAGCGACCATGGCCGACTACGTGCTGGTCGACATGTATGCCGCCGCCGTCACCGGCCAGAAATCGCCCGAGGACGCGATGAAGGAAGCCGAACGCCGGGCAAACCGCTACTACCGCGTCTGATCCGGAGCCGAGACATGCGGCATGCCTTTCCGGCATGCCGCAAAGTTCTCTAAAGCGCGTCACATCAGATTTTGATCCATGCGCCGCGCTTTAGTTCCTTGTTTTTATGCATGTCGTTGTCCCGGAACCGCTGCACACTTCCGGGCGACATGCATCAGAATTGAATGCAATCTGGAGACAAGCAATGTCGACCTTGAAATCCGGGGATACGCGCGGCCCCTCGCTCCTGCAGAACAACAATGTGCTCGGCTTCCTCTTCATGCTGCCGGCCGCGGTGTTTCTCGTCTGCTTCCTCACCTATCCCCTGGGGCTCGGCGTCTGGCTTGGCTTTACCGACACGCGGATCGGCCGGGACGGCATCTTCATCGGCCTGGAGAACTATCAGTTCCTGGCCGACGACGCGGTTTTCTGGCTGTCGGTCTTCAACACCATTCTCTACACCGTCATCGCCTCGGCTCTGAAATTCGCGCTCGGCCTGTGGCTGGCGCTGCTTCTGAACCAGCACCTTCCGTTCAAATCCTTCTTCCGGGCGATCGTGCTGCTCCCCTGGGTGGTGCCGACGGTGCTTTCGGCGCTGGCCTTCTGGTGGATCTACGATTCCCAGTTCTCGATCGTCTCCTGGTCGCTGATGAAGCTCGGGCTGATCAGCGCGCCGATCAACTTCCTCGGCGATCCCACCAATGCCCGCATCTCGGTCATCGTCGCCAATGTCTGGCGCGGCATTCCGTTCGTGGCGATCTCGCTGCTCGCCGGCCTGCAGACCATCCCGGCCTCGCTGCAGGAGGCGGCCTCGCTCGACGGCGCGACGAGCTGGCAGCGCTTCCGTTATGTGACGCTGCCGATGCTGACGCCGATCATTGCCGTCGTCATGACCTTCTCGGTGCTCTTCACCTTCACGGATTTCCAGCTGATCTACGTGCTGACCAAGGGCGGGCCCGTCAACGCCACGCATCTGATGGCCACACTCTCCTTCCAGCGCGGCATTCCGGGCGGGCAGCTCGGAGAGGGCGCGGCCATCGCCGTCGCCATGATACCCTTCCTGCTCGGCGCCATCATGTTCAGTTTCTTCGGTCTGCAACGCCGCAAATGGCAGCAGGGCGGACAGGATTAAGGAGCAAGCCATGTCGACCAATCTCAAAACGGCCGATGAGGTCCTGACAGACAATGCCGAGGGCATGAGCTACCTGAACCGCCTGCCGCGGCGCGTGGTGATGCTCTACCTGCCGATGGCGGTCTTCGTCTTCGTGCTGCTCTTTCCCTTCTACTGGATGGCGATCACCGCCGTGAAGCCGAACGAGCAGCTGACGGACTACAACAATTACAGCCCCTTCTGGGTGGTCGGGCCGACGCTCGAGCACATCAAATACCTGTTCCTGGAGACATCCTATCCCGGCTGGCTGTGGAACACGATGCTGGTGGCCGTGGGCTCCACGGCGCTGTCGCTGGTGGCCTCGGTGTTCGGCGCCTATGCGATCGAGCGCGTGCGCTTTACCGGCTCGCGCCAGATCGGCCTCGTCATCTTTCTCGCCTATCTCATTCCGCCGTCGATCCTCTTCATCCCGCTCGCCTTCATCGTCTTCAAGCTCGGGATCTACGACTCGCGCCTTGCGCTGATCTTCACCTATCCCACCTTCCTCATTCCCTTCTGCACATGGCTGCTGATGGGCTATTTCCGCTCGATCCCGTTCGAGCTCGAAGAAAGCGCGCTGGTGGACGGCGCCAACCGCTGGCAGATCCTCGTCAAGATCATCCTGCCGCTTGCAGTGCCGGGCCTGATCTCGGCCGGCATCTTCGCCTTCACGCTCTCCTGGAACGAATTCATCTACGCGCTGACATTCATCCAGTCCTCGGAGAACAAGACCATTCCGGTCGGCGTCCTCACGGAACTGGTGCGCGGCGACGTCTTCGAATGGGGATCGCTGATGGCGGGCGCACTGTTCGGCTCCCTGCCTGTCGTCATCCTCTACTCCTTCTTCGTCGACTACTACGTGTCCTCGATGACAGGCGCGGTGAAGGAATAGCCTCACCGATCGGGCCGGCTGCGGAGCGTCTGGAAACCTCCGCGGCCGCCTGCTTTGCGTGAACCATTGCGGCGGAGATTCGCTTGGGAGGCCTGCTGTTTTGCGACAGCGGGCCGATTTGATGTTCGGCGGCCAATCCTCCTCGTTGAATTTTTTATTGCAATTCATTCGCAATTGCAGAATATGGAGGAACCGGGGGCCGTGTCTTGCAAACCATATGAGCAGGTTGCGATCTCGAACTGCAATTAATTCTTAATAGCAACCGGAGACATCCATGCTCGATAAGGTACGACGGTCGGTCCTGACCGGGATGATGGGAGCGGCGTTTGCGGTCGTGCTGACGGTCATGCCGGCATCGGCGCAGGAGAAGTTCAAGGCGGTGACGACGTTCACCGTCATCGCCGACATCGCCAAGAACGTCGCGGGGGACGCAGCGGTCGTCGAGTCCATCACCAAGCCGGGCGCCGAGATCCACAATTACCAGCCGACGCCGGGCGATATCCAGCGCGCTCAGGGCGCCCAGCTCATCCTGTGGAACGGGCTCAATCTCGAGCGCTGGTTCGAGAAATTCTTCCAGAACCTGAACGATGTGCCTGACGTCGTCGTCTCCACCGGCGTCGAACCGATGGGCATTTCCGAAGGACCCTATGAGGGCAAGCCGAACCCGCATGCCTGGATGTCGCCGACGGCGGCGCTGATCTATGTCGACAATATCCGCGATGCCTTCGTGAAGTACGATCCCGCCAATGCCGAGACCTACAAGGCCAATGCCGAGGCCTACAAGGAGAAGATCAAGGCGACCATCGATCCCATCAAGACGCAGCTTGCCGCCGTGCCCGAGGCCAAGCGCTGGCTGGTGTCGAGCGAAGGCGCCTTCTCCTATCTCGCCCGCGATTTCGGCTTGAAGGAACTCTATCTGTGGCCGATCAACGCCGACCAGCAGGGCACGCCGCAGCAGGTGCGCAAGGTGATCGACGCCGCCCGCAAGAACGGCATCACCGTCGTCTTTTCCGAAAGCACGATCTCGTCCAAGCCCGCCGAACAGGTGGCGCGTGAGACCGGCGCCAAATATGGCGGCGTTCTCTATGTCGACTCGCTGAGCGAGGCCGATGGCCCGGTTCCGACCTATCTCGATCTCCTCAAGGTGACGTCGGAAACCATCGCCAAGGGCCTGGCGTCCTCGTCCTGATCGGCCGATAGGGGCCTCGCCTGCGGGCGGGGCCTGTTCATGTGTTCATGGGGGTGTTTCGATGAGTGTTCAACCCGGCCGGCAGAAGCAGGCCGCATCCGGTTTCGAGGGGACCGGGATCTTGGTGGACGGCGCGACCGTCACCTATCGCAACGGCCATACGGCGCTGCGGGACGCAAGTTTCACCACCCCCACCGGCACGATCACCGCGCTGGTCGGCGTCAACGGTTCGGGAAAATCGACGCTCTTCAAATCGATCATGGGCTTCATCCGCCTCGCCAAGGGCGAGATCCGCGTGCTCGGCATGCCGGTCAAGGATGCGCTGCGAAAGAACCTCGTCGCCTATGTGCCGCAGTCGGAAGAGGTCGACTGGAATTTTCCGGTTCTGGTCGAAGACGTGGTGATGATGGGCCGCTACGGCCATATGGGCATGATGCGCATCCCGAAGGCCGCCGATCACCAGGCGGTGGCCGCCGCCCTTGCCCGCGTCAACATGAGTGAATTCCGCAAGCGCCAGATCGGCGAACTCTCCGGCGGTCAGAAGAAGCGGGTCTTCCTCGCCCGCGCGCTGGCGCAGGACGGAAAGGTCATCCTGCTCGACGAGCCGTTTACCGGCGTGGACGTCAAGACCGAGGAGCAGATCATCAAGCTGCTCCGGGAACTCCGCGACGAGGGCCGCGTCATGCTGGTTTCGACGCATAATCTCGGCTCCGTGCCGGAATTCTGCGACCGGACGATCCTGATCAAGGGCACGGTGCTCGCCTACGGCCCGACCTTCGAGACCTTTACCCAGGAAAACCTGGAGAAGGCCTTCGGCGGCGTGCTGCGCCATTTCGTGCTGAACGAAGCTCCAAGCGGCAGGCCGACATCGATCGGCCTGGTCAGCGACGACGAACGGCCTCTCGTGTTTCGCGAAGGCAAGGCGACCGCAGGCGCATCGGATGGAGACGGCGGAGGCTGGGAATGACGGCCATTCTCACCGAGCCCTTCACCTACAACTACATGCTGAACGCCATGTGGGTCTCTGCCCTCGTCGGCGGCGTTTGCGCCTTTCTCTCCTGTTACCTGATGCTGAAGGGCTGGTCGCTGATCGGCGATGCGCTCTCGCATGCGATCGTCCCGGGGGTGGCCGGAGCCTATATGCTCGGGCTTCCCTTCTCGATCGGCGCTTTCTTCTCCGGCGGGCTTGCCGCCGCCGCCATGCTTTTCCTCAACCAGCGCACCAAGCTGAAGGAAGACGCCATTATCGGCCTGATCTTTTCCTCCTTCTTCGGGCTCGGCCTGTTCATGGTGTCGCTGAAGCCGACCGCGGTGAACATCCAGACGATCGTGCTCGGCAACATTCTCGCCATCACGCCCGAGGATACGCTGCAACTCGCCATCATCGGCTTCGTGTCGCTGGCCATCCTGCTCGTCAAGTGGAAGGATCTGATGGTCACATTCTTCGACGAGAACCACGCCCGCTCGATCGGCCTCAACCCGACCATGCTCAAGATCATGTTCTTCACGCTGCTTTCCGCCTCCACCGTCGCAGCGTTGCAGACGGTCGGCGCGTTCCTGGTCATCTGCATGGTGGTGACGCCGGGCGCGACCGCCTATCTGCTGACCGACCGTTTTCCGCGGCTCCTGCTCATCGCGGTCGCGATCGGCTCGATCACCAGCTTCGCAGGCGCCTATGCGAGCTATTTCCTCGATGGGGCGACCGGCGGCATCATCGTCGTGCTGCAGACGGCAATCTTCCTGCTTGCCTTCTTCCTCGCCCCCAAGCACGGAATGCTCGCCGCACGCAGGAGGGCCGCGCAGGCCCTGGAGGCCGGACGATGACGATCATCGAAACGCTGCTTTCGCCTTTCCAGTTCGAATTCATGGTCCATGCGCTTGTCATTTCGGTGCTGGTCGCCGTGCCGATGGCGCTTCTGTCCTGCTTCGTGGTGCTGAAGGGCTGGTCGCTGATGGGCGATGCGATCAGCCACGCCGTCTTTCCAGGCGTCGTCATCGCCTATATCGTCGGCTTTCCCTATGCCGTCGGCGCCTTCGCAGCCGGCATGATCTGCGCCATCGCCACCGGCTTCCTGAAAGACAATAGCCGCATCAAGCAGGATACGGTGATGGGCATCGTCTTCTCCGGCATGTTCGGGCTCGGCCTGGTGCTCTACGTCAAAATCCAAACCGACGTGCATCTCGACCATATCCTGTTCGGCGACATGCTCGGCGTCTCCTGGGGCGACATTGCGCAGGCGGCCGCGATCGCCGCCGTCACCGCGGGCATTCTCGGCGTCAAGTGGAAAGACTTCCTGCTGCACGCTTTCGACCCCACACAGGCAAAGGCCGTGGGGCTCAGGATCGGTCTCCTGCATTACGGCCTGCTCGCTCTCATCTCGCTCACGATCGTCGGCGCCCTGCAGGCGGTCGGCATCATCCTTTCGATCGCCATGCTGATCGCGCCGGGCGCCATCGCCTTCCTGCTGACCCGCAAGTTCAGCACCATGCTCATCCTGTCGGTCGCCATCGCCGTCACCGGCTCCTTCACCGGCGTCTACCTGTCCTTCTTCATCGACAGCGCCCCCGCACCAACCATCGTGCTGGTGCTCTCAATCGTTTTCGTCCTTGCCTTCATCCATACCACGCGCCAGGCGGCACGGATCGATGCGGCGGAGACGGTCTGAGGGCTGCGACAATTGCAGAGGCGATGACTACATTTTGGATTATAGCAGACGCTCGCCCGCGCGAATTATCTCCGATCCTCCCATTCTTATGCTGGCGTCGCGCGAGCAGGATTATTCGGACCCATACTTCAAGCAGCTTTTCCAAAACGCGTGCGGTTGATGCGTGATACTGCCGTCCTCATGATCGCCGGATACAGTTTTCCCGCGGACGACGCTCTTATCCGGCTCTTTATTCGGCAGTTCGCCGAGGAACCGGAAGACGGACAAGGCAAGGTCGTGTTCTATATCGGACCAGGCACCGATGCACAAAAAGGTCAGTTCTTGAAGAGGTTTTTCCGTCAACGGAACGGGAGAACGCGTCCATATTGATTGCGTACAACGACGGGTTCGATGCGTTCGCAGCGGAATGCTGGTTCCATGCGAATCCAATGTTCACCTGGAGAAGGAGCGCGTACCACACAGCGGCACAACGCGCGTCTTGTGCGTCAAGATTTCAGAATTGCTTGATCAGAGCATCCATCACCAGCCGGTGGTGTCGAAGCCAATAGACTCGCGGTCATCCCTCGATCGTGCCGCCGATCGGCAGCCAATCCGCTGGCTCTTCCGCCGTGACCGACAACAGGGCCGATGCGTCCGTGCCAATCTTCCGGATTCCTGCCAGATGAAAAGCCGGGATCGAAATTGCTGCAGGGGGCGGTGGCGCGGTGGGTTCTGGTTGAGGCGCGATGGGTGCAATGACAGGCTCGAATTCGCGACGCGTCGGGCTGAAAATCGGACGTGACAGCGTATCCTGCTGATCGAGACTAACAGCTATCAACTGCGGCGCCAATGAATGGAACGTCATCTGGAGCGGAATCTGCAAGACTATTGATCGAGACGACAACTGCGCCGGCTTGTGCAGCGATCCCATTGATACGTTCCTGAAGCCGCGCCCTTGTCACGGGCATCGTCTCCCCATTGAGATAAACATCTGTCACGACGGCAGCCGTTGCTGAGCCGGTTTCCGCGGGCTTCTGCTCCAAAACTGCGTTCAACCGGCCGAGTTCGAAGCGTTTTTCAGCGATTTCGTTTGCCTGCTCGCTTAGATGAGCGATCGCCAGCATTGCAAGCCAGACGGCCGAGAGAATGCCGAGCCCAAGGATGCCCAGGGCGGCCGCTCGTTGAATTCGCCGGGGAGCGTTCATCAGGCCGATCAGTATCTCGGTCATTCTTGCGCCACCTTCAGACGCATCTCAAAGTGCTCGCCACTCTGGCCAGGCACTCGAACAATTGGCGAGGTAAAGTTCGGTTCGCTGAACAGGAGCGATTCTTCCAGCGGCCCAATCAGCCCGGCAGCCGATTGGGCGAAACCCGAGACCGTCAACGTTCCCCGATCGAGCGAGAGATCGGACAGCCAGGTGCTGTCAGGGAGCCGACGGCTTATCTCTTCCCAGACTGCTATGACAGGTATCGCCTCGTCTTTGCGACGGCGCGCGATTTCAACAGCTGAAGCCTTTTTTGTGCGCTCGTTGAGCGCGGCTCGTACAGAGACGGCTCGCTGTCTTTTCAAGGCAATGTCGCTATCAAGAGCAGATAGGGCGCTGTCGTAGCGAAAAAACGCGTGGCCCGCAGTGATGCCGATCGCCAGAACCAAGATGGAGGAAACGGTCGCGACGATATAAGACCTTGGCAAAGTCCGAGCGGCTTTCGGTACAATCTCTCTGAGAGCTCGCTCCGGGATACGGGCTACAATAGCGTCAGCCTTGCCAAGGGAAATTGCCTTGATCTTTATCCCGGCCGCAGCCAGAGCCGAGACATACGGGTCGGCAAAAGTTCTTTTGATAATAGCATATACGCATGGTGAACCGTCTTTACCTCCAGCAGGCACACAATACACCTCTTCTGATCGAAACGGGGTCTGAGCGATGAGGTCGGCTTCCGCGATTTCCTTTGCTCTGGTGTATGGAAGCGCTGAGCCAGCGATCTGACGGCTTATATAGCGGTCTTCTGCAAACAGCAGCGTGCAGATTTGAGTTCCCTCAAGAACTTTCGGTAGGTCACCAAGAGCTGCTGCTTCTGCTTGCGTCGCGTCGGGTTGTCGGACTGCGACCCCCGTCCGGCTAATCTGGATGACAGGATAATCGATCCGTGAAGACCAATGAGGCAACATCCGCTGAACTTCAGTGGACCACCAATCCCAGAAGTCGAGAATCTTATCGAGAATCATGCCGGTTTTTTCAACTTGTGGATCAGCGAATCGTACAGATTGCTATCATATTGCTGTCCCATGCACCCGGCAGGACTTGAGAGATCTGAATCGCGCTATCCACAGTTTTCCGACGTTATGGCGACCGGTACGGTAAAGTGGTTCAACGCAACGAAGGGCTTCGGCTTCATCCAACCGGACGACGGCAGCGCCGATGTCTTCGTTCATATTTCCGCGGTGGAGCGGGCAGGGATGCGTGGTCTGAACGACGGCCAGAAGATCACCTATGAGCTGGTGAAGGATCGTAAGTCAGGCAAGATGTCGGCTGACAATCTCCAAGCCTGAGCCTGATTGCGATTCGACCTTCGCAAGGCCGGTCGCCCGACCTTTTCCGTTGTTAGCTCGAGGTATGCAACATCGGTGCAATCGCGCGCCTTGAATTTGCTGCAGCGCAAAATTACCTTCTGACTGCCGAAGCGATTCACCTCCTCCCGAGCCGCTTCGGTCCGACGGACAGCACTCCTCCTCCAAGCTGTCAGTCCCTATCGAAGCCCGGCGCACCTCTTCCCGCGCCGGGCTTTTTTGTTGCGCAAGCAGACGATCGCCGCAGGGCAGGCCGCATAGCGATTGTGCCTTCGTTGTCGATCAATGCCTACATGAGGCCAGCGGGGAACCATGGATCTCGGCGACAGCGACCGCGAGCTCGTCGCGGTAATGAGAGGCGAAGGTGCAGTTGGAAACGGCGCGACAGGCGGCAGGCGCGGCGATCGACGTCTTTTGTGATCCGCCCCCCATGTGGACCCTACCGGCGTCAGTAAAGTAACCGGGCTCGTATCGTTCCTGGAATCTGACGAAGTGCATCAAGTATGTCATCCGCTTTTTGCCCAACGCCCTCGGCTTCAATAACCACATAACCGGTTTCGCCATACGTCTGCAGGAACTCGCCAACGATATTCAGTCCGCGGGACGAAAAAATCGTATTCAGACTGTTCAGGATACCCGGGCGATTTTCATGAACATGGATGAAGCGCGTGCCGTTTGGACGTGGCGGCAGTTGCACCTGGGGAAAATTGACCGCGCCAAGCGTCGAGCCGACATCGGAATATTCCACAAGCTTCCGCGATACTTCCCCTCCGATGCGCTCCTGGGCTTCTTCGGTCGATCCGCCGATATGCGGAGTGAGAATTACATTGTCCAAACCCTGCAGCGGCGTTTCGAAACGCTCCTTGTTGGATGCCGGCTCCTTGGGAAACACGTCGACCGCCGCGCCTGCGAGATGTCCCTCTTTCAAAACCTTCGCAAGGGCTTCAAGATCGACCACGGTGCCACGGGAATTGTTGATGAAGAAGGCTCCCTTTTTCATTCTGCGGAGTTCGGCTTCGGCTATCATGTTTCGCGTCGAACTGGTTTCCGGAACATGCATCGTCACGAAATCTGAGATTTCCAGCAGCTCACCGAGCGAAGCCATGGATTCTGAATTGCCGTGGCGAAGCTTGTCTGAAGGATCAAAATAGCGAACGTTCATGCCCATGCTTTCCGCAAGAACGCTGAGTTGCGAGCCGATGTTGCCGTAGCCCACGATGCCCAGCGTTTTTCCTCGCATCTCACGACTACCTTCGGCAGATTTGTCCCATCCACCTTCATGAGCGGACGCCGAACGCGGGAAAATCCGCCTGGTCAGCATTATGATCTCACCGATCACAAGCTCTGCGACCGAGCGCGTATTTGAATAGGGAGCATTGAACACCGGGATCCCGCGTCGACGAGCCGCATCGAGGTCGACCTGATTTGTCCCGACGGAAAAACAGCCAACGGCCATGAGCTTCTTGGCGGAGCTGAAAATTTCTTCTGTTAGGTGCGTGCGCGAACGAATTCCGATAATATGTGCCTCGGCTATATGACGTTTGAGATCCTTGTCATCCAGCGCCTTCGGCAAATGTGTTAGATTGACGTAGCCGGATGAGGCAAAGTAGTCCACCGCGCTCTGACTGATCCCCTCCAACAAAAGCACGGAAATCCGATCACGAGGAAGAGAAAGTTGTCCGGTCATTGAATTTGCCTTCGATTCTTCGATTCGATTACGCCGAGGTTGCCTGTTCACCAAAAAAGCTCACATCACGGCTGATATGACTTAGCGACCATCCAACAGACAGCGCAAGAACAAACGCAACCCCCCGGATACAGCGTTTCCGAGATGACGATGTAGCGCTTGACGTCGGACTGTCTCGCCTAGCGGGCCGTCTCTATCGTGGCCTTCACTGAGGTTGCGGCCCCGGTCGAGCTGCACCCGCACGACATTGTCACAACTGCGCTGGGGCCGGAGTTGCCGCACGCTTGGCAGCCACGTCTGGGCGGAGGCGATGAGCTCATCGAGATAGAGTTTCTGGCGGTTCCCGGAGGTGAACTGCACTGTTTGGCGCGCTAACTTGGGTCATCTTGAGGCGGTAGGAGCGAAACGACATGCCGATGGTTCCTCACGTGATCGATACGTCGCTGGCGTCGACATATTGGCAAATCATGTCGATGAAATCCAAATTTAGCGACATATGCACTGGGCTGCCAGCGGTGGGATCAGGTAATTAACCGCGCCGCGCCGCCGCTTCGCCGCGTCGCGCTATTGTAATAGCTCGATGCCTGTTGAACGGAGCGATGTCGCGACTGCTCCATCGCCTCCGGAAGGGGAATTCCCCGGCTGGCCGCCTCGGTCAGATATCCTGATCGCAGCCCGTGCGCGGAAAACTCCCCCACCTTCAACCCGGCCTGCTTTACCCGCTGCTTGACGATGTCATTGACCGCCTTCGGATCGAGCGCCCGGCGGCTGACATTGCCCCAGCGATCGATTGCTCGAAACATACTGCCGCCGTCGATCTTCGCAGCCGTCAGCCAGGCGTTCAGGGCGTCCACCGGACGGCCGGTGAGATAGACCACCTCGTCCTGGTCGGCGCCCGAGGTCTTCGTCCGGCCGAGGTGGATCGAGAGCGAGGGGAGGGGGCTGCCGTCTTCGCCGGTGACCGGTGGTTCGACCGTCAGCTGCTCTTTTCGTAGGTTGGCGATTTCGCTGCGCCGACGGCCGCCGGAGGCGAAGGCGACCATCAGGATCGCGCGGTCGCGGATATCGCGCAGGCTGTCGCCGCCGCAGGTCGCCAGTAGTTGCGACAGCACGTCGCCGGTGACCGCCTTGGCGCTCTTGCGGCGGCGTGGCCGAGGCACGGCGCGCACGGCGAGGCGGATGGCAGACTTGAGGGCAGGGGAGGCGAAGGCGCCATCGAGGCCGCGCCATTTGGTCAGCGTCGACCAATTGGCCAGCCGCCGGCGCACGGTGTCCGGCGCATGCGGCCCGACGGCCCGCAGGAAGCCGCTATCGCGCAAGGCGTGGTCGATGGCGGCCGGCATGCCGTGCTCCGGATCGCTCTGCCGTTTCGCCGGGTCCCAGAGATGATGAGCGACGAATTTCAGCAGCAGCGCTTCCGGCGCAGGCCAGGGGAGGGGATTGCCGGTCGCTGCGAGCGACCAGGCTTCGAGGTAGGCGAGGTCGGAGGTCAGCGCCCGCAACGTGTTCTCCCCCATGCCTTCGCTGACGAGGTGCTTGAGCGTTTCGACGTCCTGATCGGTCAGGAGTTCCGCGAGCTTGTCACGGCGGTCAATCGGCAACACCGCGGCGATCGTGTCGAGCTGCTCTGCGCGGCTTTCGATCGACGTTGGTGACGCGCCGCTCATTGCGGCAGTCCGTTCTCGTCATAGAGTTCGTCGTGGTTCGAGGTCCGATCACCGATCGCCGAGCGACCCGCGGCTGCCAGTGTCAAAAAATCATCTCTCGTGCCTTGGCCCGGCTTCACGATCGCCGTGAGGACAGCGATGGGCCGCCCGGCTCGGCAGATGACGACCTCGTCATTGCGCCGGGCGAGATCAAGCAGCTCTTCAAGTTCGGCCGCTTCGGGAATATCGGCAAAAACCGTCATCACTATTGCGCCTCACCAGACCCGTTCGTGCAGCACGGTGTCGAACGCGGCGTCGAGCGACAGGAAGGCGCAATGCTCCAGCCGCGTCTGCGCGGCGAGAATACGATCCCAGGGATCGCGGTGATCCCAATCAAAGCTTGCTGCCAGTTCGGCATGCAGATCGCTGATATCAAGCGTCTGCAGGCCGCTGCCGGCAACTGCGGCACGCAGTTCCTGCGGTTTCAGATCGAGTTTTTTCAGCCGCATCTTGTTGTCGAGCTCGTAGAAGGAGACGGCGCTGACGAGGATCGTGTTGGCCTTGTCCTCGATCAGTACCCGGGCTTTTTCGGACAGCCGGTCGCTGCCGATCGTCCACCAGTAGACGGCGTGGCTGTCGAGCAGCACCTTCATGGCTTGGGCTCGCGGTCGGCCGGCTTGCCCTGCCAGACGCCGACATCGTCATTGAAGTCGCCGGCGTCGATCGCCGCCTGTTCGGCATCGACATCGTCGAACAGGTCGTCGGGCAGGCCGCGCTGGCGCAGCAGCCCGAACGGCCGCTTGCCGCCGTCGGCCGGGCCGATGCGGGCGTAGACTTCATTGCCGCGCATGATGACGATTTCCTCGCCCTGGTTGGCGCGTTCGAGCACCTCGGCGAAGTTTTTGCGCGCCTCGCTGATCTTGTAGCTGGTCTGGGGCATTTTGCGCTCCGATTTTCGGTCTCAAACTGCACGATACCACTGCAAACGCCTACGTACAAGGCGTCTGTACATCTCACATCCGATAACGATTGCTTATCGAAGGTTAGCGCATCAACCACCAGCCATACGCAGTGAGGAACCGTACCTTTCAGATAGAGTTCGTTTAGCAAATCATTTACCATGATTTCAATGTCTTACGATCTCGCGAAAATCAGCATATCAACCCTGATGCGGCCGGCTTTTGACGCCGGTGTCGCCCTCACTCGTCTCGACGAGCGCATCGCCCGTTCTCCGGTCGCAAGCGGGTGGATCGAACGCCAAAATTTCGCCGATGCCTGCGCCTCGCTATGGATCGATGGCGAACTCGTCCACCTCGAGGACCTCGTCCTCCACGACGCCACCAAGGATATTCGCACCCCAACCCACGAACTCACCATCGCTCGCGACGTTCTTCGCACCCGAAGGCGCATTGCCACTCAGTCATCCGACTGGGCGTTATCGACCGAGGGTATCCGAGCGTTGCGACAGACTCAGGCGTGGCCCGGACCATTGGACGGTCCTGACAGCGCCGCGAACGACCGCAGAGTTGAGCCTGCAAGATTGGTCGAGCAGGAAGGGGAGGATATAGATGACGTCGAAAATCTTCCGGGTGTAGACTATGCCGACATCGATGCAGTGCTGGCCCGATCGGCGGCGGCCATCGAGGACGCCACACGTCCCGGCCACGCCGGCGGCCGTGCGACGGCCAGCCGTCCTGAAAAGGATCCGATGATCTATGATCTCGACTGGGATGAGGATGCGCGTCTCGAAGAATGGCGCGGCGTGCTGCGGCAGGTTCAAGACCTGCCGGCGGTGCTGTGGGCGATCGTCGCCCTCGATGCCTGGAACGAACTGTCTGTGCTCCAGCACGCGCCCTGGCTTGGCCGGCTGTTCGCTGCCGCTATCCTGCGCGAGGCCGGCATCACCACCGGCGCCCACCTGCCGGCGATCAATCTCGGCCTGAAAACCATTCCCGTCGATCGGCGCCGCCATCGCGATCGGGAGACCCGGCTGCTCGCCATGGCCCAGGGATTTCTAGCGGCCGCCGAGATCGGTATGAAGGAACATGACCGGCTGACGTTGGCGCGCACCCTGTTTGAGCGGAAGCTGGAGGGGCGGCGGACGTCGTCGAAATTACCGGAGCTGGTCGAGCTGGTGATGGCAAAGCCGTTGGTCTCGGCCGAGATGGTGGCCAAGACGCTGGAGGTGACGCCGCAGGCGGCGCGGCGGATTGTTTTGGAGTTAGGCCTCAGGGAGATGACCGGGAGGGGGAGGTTTCGGGCGTGGGGCGTCACTTAGACGGCCCTGTTACCCGGCAAAGCGGAGAAGCTCGCATCTGCAGAGGCTCCTCGAAGGCCTTCCCGTCTGATGCTATCGAAGGCGCTGCCGTGGACGGCAAAGGGGGTCAGCTCTCGCTCCTTAGTGTGTTAAACATCTCTACTACTTCTTGGTCTATATAAGGCCCTTCACTGCGCCCACTATAGCGACCTTCATCGTCATCGCGCTCAGGATAGTGCTCGCTTTCCCATTCGTCCTGTGCCTCCTTCACGCGTTTCACAAGTTCATCTACATCAGCGCCGATATAGGTTTGGAACAGATCTAGATCCTCCAACATGCGGTCAAACTCCTCGGTTGACCTGCAATCCGAAAGCTCGTCGCGGAAGCTCTTGGTCTCGTAGGCCTCAAAAGCTAGCCGCAGCCCTTGCATAATCGGAGACTCCGCGTCGCCCTCCGTATCGAGAGCACCAACGAGCTCTGTCAGTTCGCCACCGGTACAGTGTGTTTTCGCATCTTCCAAAGCTGCGGTCGTAAGCTCAACCGCAATTTGGTCATCCGTATCACCATTGCCGGTCCCGGTGAAATCCTGCTCGACGATTTCGAGCTCCGGATCGTTGAATGCGGCATGCTCCCTGTTGATCCCCATATCGAGAATCGCCACGACGGCGCCTTCGCCGTCATAGACCGGATTTCTCCCACAGACGGCCTCGACACCCCATGACCGACCTGCAAGCACCACTGCCTCGACCTGCTGGCGGCTGGTGGCTTGGCTTGTCTTGCGCGGCGCAATCAGCTTGAGCGGCATCGGCCGTCCATAGGCTTCGATTGTCTCGTCCCGCGCGGCCTTGCGCAGCGCGTCGGGACTGGCATCGACGACCTCGAGTTCCATGATCTGCGCCTTGGGGTGCGTTGTCCCGGAGCCGGCTCCGGGCCCCGCCCGCCGCGGAAGGTTTCCGTCGTTGCGATCGACTTTAGAATGAGCAACTTTTCCATCGAGAGGTCCCCTGTTTGGCCTATCCTTTTACAATCTAGGGGTTATTGTCAAAGTGAGTTTTCGCTCCAATTTTTTCGAGGGATGCATGAAGATCCTCTATGTGGCATCCCAGGCGCCGGAAGCGGAGTCACTCGCTGTTGCCCGCGAGATTATGGACCTGCAACAGAGCCTGTCGGAATCCTCCAGCGACGTCCTCAAGACAGTGTTCCTGCCGGACATTACGATCGAGGAGCTTCCGTCGGCCGGCGAACAGCGACATCAGTCGTAAAGCTTCGGCGGTTCTCCACGTCTTTTGTAGACCGCTTGAACTCGGCCTCCCCATTGGTCGAGCAAGTGACGAAACTCATCACTTTTTATGTAGGGCTTCTCGGACGAAAGGCTGAACTCGGGCAGATACAGGCCTGTGACACCCTTCTCGAGGACACCTTCGGGCAACACCCCTTCTTCACGTAGGATCAAGATCGGCAATCCCAGCTGGAACGCCATCGCCGGCTCAATTTGGCAATAAGGGCTCGTAAGCCAGAGATTGCCATCAGTTCGCTCTTCGAACCCCTCTATATCAGCGCTGGGATATTTGGTGGCCGCGAGTGCATGAGTTCGCCTGAAGGCGATCGAAACGAGACCGCAGCAATGGGTAAGAAGCCGTCTAATGCCAACTAGCGGAGCATCATAGTCATAGCTGCTGCCAGGCCCGAGCGTCAGAGGTTCGAAGCCGCGCGCTTGCAGCTCCGTTTTGAACTGACCGACAAATTCCAATTGCGCCGAAAGATGGGGGCTCGGTCTGCTAACAAAAACAGGTATCTTCACAATGACATCTCACTCGTCTCCAGGTTGTTTGAGCGTTTTGCAGAGGTCGGCCAAATTTTGGCCACTCACCACATCTCCGTGGGAAGGTATCCGCGGCATTTATTCGCTCCGTGCCAACGAGAGGGATTTCCGTCGCATCGGTTATCATGCGCCAGGCAACAGCCACTTAAGCGAACGCCTGGCGACGGGGCAAGATGAAAAGTTGTATATCAACGCGACTTTGTTCCGACAATGGGCCAAAGTGCACGGGAATACTATAAGAAGGTATGCCAACGCTATCCCGCTTTATGGAATATCATTTACCGGATACCGGTTTATTCGTCTCGCTTTATCATTCCGTCAAATCTGTTCAAGTGGTGGTTCTTTCAGATCGAACGACGCATGCAGGCCTATATGACCATAATAAATGCGGGAAGCTGCCGGCGAGCCGCCTCTCGTCGGAGCGCAAGTGGCAGACCGCCAGGATACATGAAAGGTGCGGCGTTTTTCGCAAAGGACGCGATCTTGGCAGTTTTGTTCCTACCAGTGTTCTTCAGCATCGGGTTATTGATAGCCATTATTTTCGGCTTGATCGGCGGCATCCCGCGCGATGCGCCGGACAGACATCTACATAGATTTTTATTCGGACCAAGCGAGACGGAAACCCAAGTGATCCCCACTGCTATGCGCCTATGTTATTCCGAGCATCTGCCTAACGTCAGCCATACATCGACGATCAAACTAGAAGCGTTTCTTCTCTGCCAATCGCCGGTAATGCGCGCCTTGGGATGTCAACCTGAAGCCGGTACTGTACATTGCTGCATGCCAGGGGAACGGCTGATCGACTGGAGCGACCAGATTTACTTTGTAGTAGGTTTGTAGATCCCGAAAGATGGCTTCGTTTTCTGGGATAACGGGCATGTCCTTGTATTCTTCCGTAAACTCGCCGCGACCGGACTCGAAGCTCGGATCGACTTTGAGAATGTATCCTGGCGTTGGAAAATAGTCCTTCAGCTTGCGAAGCTGTATCCGAGGCACTTTGGGTGCCACCTCACGAAGGGTAATGAACTGTTGGACATTTGCTTTGTAGACAGGGCGCTGTTCGAAACCGCCCAACGTTTGGTCAACGAGGGAGTAAAGCGATGGAGGCGTAATGCGGCCTAAGACATCGGACGCGCTGCCGTTAAGCCCATCTAGCAAAATACCGGTAAACAGACCGTGGCCGTCGTGTTCAGCGGCCGCTTGATTCCTGTCGGCCGCAGCGAGAATGGTCACACCTTTGCCAATCACGGAAATACTGCTGTTGCCGAGGGCGGGAAGCTCGCCAACAAACCCGGAATGGCAACTATCGAGGATAATGACCGTAGAACTGATCTCACTGTGTGCAGCGTTTGCCATATTGATGATGTCAGCCAACGAGATGCCCGGTACCGCCTTGGTAAAGTCCTGGCTGACGAGATAACCCCGGTTCGTTTCAGCGTCGAGAAGACCGTGACCGGCGAAATAGAATACGACGACATCTGCCTTACCTTTGAAAAGGATCCGCAGGCCCTCGTCCATGGCTTCTGTCGTCACCTTTTCGGTGTCGCTTGTCAGGGTGATGACGTCGAAATTCGGGTCGCCGTTGCCGTGGGTTGCCAATTTATCTGCAACCGCCATCGCATCCGCCACGCAACCCTCCAGGTTGTCCTGCGCCTCACCGTAGTCGTCAATGCCGATGACAACAGCGCGTTTCATCGACTTCCTCCAATCAAGCTCTTGAGATTAGCCCACGTCCATTTATAGAGTTTGTCCGTATTCCTTGCCGCTCTGGGCATTACATTGCCGCCCTCGGAACGCCCCGCAAGCATGAAATATGAGACGCCTTCTTCCTGAGCGATCTTGACCTCGGCACTTACACCGGTCGCAGTATCGGTGTGTTTACCGCAGATAACGCAGACCACGTCAACTGCAAGAATCCGCCTGCGGGCATGCGCCTTCCAATTTTCATCGATGTGTTCCTTGATCGACCAATCGGCAAGCGAAAACGGGCTGTCGTCATTTTTCGACTGCCCAATTAAGAGGGTCTTGAGGTCTTCATCGTGATCATAGTCAAAGCTCATGAATACTTTTGTTTTCGCCATTCTATTCTCCAATCGTCGGCAAAAAAGCCTATCACCGAACTCCATACGGTTGATTTGGTCAGCACACAGACTGCCCTCATTTCTCAATCTTCGGTTTCGTGCTCCCGGCCGATATCGTCCCGCGATTCGCATTCCCGCTCAACTGAAAATCGTGTAAAATACACCCATATAGCACGTAGAGGACGTCCATGCTGCCTGATTTAAGCAAGGCTCACGCCGGCGCGATCGCAATACTGGCGGCACTTATGTTTACCTTTCACCAGTGGCCCGGGTCTTTGGTCGTAAAGATCTTGTCCGGTGTCTTCGTTCTGGCCTTCATCGTGCGCCTTCTCGCTCATGCCTACGAGTTTGGAATCAACAGGAAGGTCTTTGGTTCAGAGGACCGTAAGATCTTTTTACCCGATCTCGAATTACGCAAGGCGGTCGCTCTCTTTCGAGGTTTCTCGGAAGCGGGTGAAGACAACCTGATGTTTGCCGTCACATGCTATGCTGTGACCGTCGCGATTGCGGGATTGATCGCTAATCCTTGGTGGATAGCGATCTCCGCGTTGCTATTTTCTTTTGCGAGCGCACACAGTACACGAAGTACCTGGCCAGGTTTTACCCTCCTGCTTGGAAGTTCGAGCGACCCAAAATTTGCTCCTTTTCTGTCTCGGGTGAGCTCGGCAACATGGCCGCACAATACGACTACCATGGTCAACTTCCCCAGACCACGTGAGCTGGAAGCGGAGCTGGATCACGTGCTGCGGAACCGATTGCGAAATGTCATCGTATCGTGGGAGGCGGCAGTTGAGGCCCATGCGAGCATGGCGAAGGTGATCGTCGTCAATATAGATGACCTGAGAGAATCGGTGACCACCGAACTACACCTCATCGACAGTAAGGCGCTCTGGCATAAAACAATCGTTTTTTCACGCGGGGGAACCGAGGCAGTTCTTGGTGGTATTTCCTTCAAGGATTCGCCAACAGCCGGCGGCGCTATCGTGACGTCAAGCGTCTCGAACGTCGGAAATGTTATCAAGTCAATGACGCGCGGCGGCGCGCCGTTTCCGACGCCTGAGATCCCAATATTAAGGCTTGCTAGCGAGGCTTGAGGTTCTTCGGCAGCTAAAAACTCTCCACATATACCAACTTGCTCTCACCGTTGGAGACCTGAAAATAAGAGGCGTCGCATGACACGTTGCTGAGCTTCAACACAGCAAAACCGTTGTTCCAAACGCCGCCGGTTGTTGCCACCATCGTATTGGAAACGATTTTTGGCGCGTCTAGCAGGCCTGCAACCGGTTCATAGATATCCTCAAGATCGGGGACGGGGATGGCGCCGTTTCCAATGCAACGCCCGCGTTGAAGGCCTGCGAACTCATGATAGATAGTCAGCGAATGCTCATGCCCCCAAAACCATCCCGCGATCTTTCCCTTTGCAGCGAGGGCCTCGAATGCCTTCATAAGCTTGGGATTGAGGGGAGAGCGCGTGCCATCTTTCTCAGGTCCAATCGCAGAGAACGCGGAAAAAAGCTGGTGGTGGGACAGAAGAATTGTCTGGCCGTTGAATTCCTGCATCCGGTCGCAAAGCCAATTCAGCTCGTCATCTTCGATCCATGTCGTCACGTCGCTGACGCTATATGGGCTGTGATCGTGCAGTCCCGTGTCCATGGCCAGGAACTGCCAGCTATCGTCGTCAGCACGCAAGCAAAAAAAACTTGCCTTTTGTTTGAAAGGATCTCCGTTGAGCCTTGAGATTAGGTCGTAGTACCCTACCCCGCCGCAATACATGTCGTGGTTGCCGGAGAGTGTATAGACATTGCAGTTGCGATTTGCACGTAGCGTGCCATTTATCGGTGCTAAGAAGTTCTCCTCACATTCGTTCGGCGTTCCAGAGTAATAGATATCGCCCAGATGGATCAGCACGTCGGGCTCGAGCTCTCTGATGGCTCCAAGCACCTGAATCGCAGGCTGAGCTCCTGTGCCCCAGTCGGCGACCAGTGCGACACGCGCCTCGGACTTCATCGGGATGATTTGCCGGCCAATGACCGAGGGGCTAACGTATGGGATTTGCCTCAGACCGCCAGCGCCAAAATAGGCGTGATATTCCTTGAGGGTATTCACCCAAGCAGCATCACACGTGCTTCCGGTATATTTGGCGTTGACAGCCGCTCGATCGTCTTCGTTACCTGTGGCAAGCGCCTTGATATACTGAAGTGCAAGCTCAGCGCAGAATTTGCTCGTGCCGCCCAGACTACGGGTCGCAGGCCCACTACCGGCGGGCTTCTGCCCAGTTTCCCTGAGGGCAATATCCGTGGCGATGCTCCGAAGGGATGAACCTGTCCTTTTGAGAGAACGCATCTTCGGCCCAACCGCTTTTGACGGCTCGGTGATCTTTCTAGCAACGTCGTCCACGAGGGACTGGAACATCGACAATGTGGGATCACGGAACGTATCGAAATTTTCAGGCATCAGCTCCTCACTATCAACTTGATATAACCCATTTTTCCACGAGTGGAAGGTATTTCAGGACCTGTTCGCGGTCGCTATCCTTCTCGTCCTCTGACAAATTCTCGAATTTTGTGTCGATTTGCTTCTCCCATCGCTCAACCAGCTCCGCGGGCAGCAAAAGCGAACCATCGTCCTGGATGCGTCCTTTGGAATGAAGATAACGTTGCCAATGGGCCCACCGCTCGTGCTCAATTGCCGCAAGAGCGTCAATCAACGCTGCCCGATTTGCGTTGCCGTTGGCCATAACACCCCCTTATCAAAGCATCTGCCTGCCCAGTCGAGCAGATTTGGCAAGTATGGCAAGCTCAGGAGAGCAGGGCAAATGCTGAGGGCTCAAAGAGTTCAACCTTTGGGCTATCTGGCGAGATTTCCGTCGCTTTCATGACAACGATATCTGCCTGGAATCAAGTGGCGTTTCCGCAGTTACGCCGTTGGGAACAGCGAGATGAAGACTGATTCCATCAGATTGATGGCTGCCGACTAGATGTGGAGCCTCAACAGGTTGTCCCCGATCAGACCGAGTCTACTGACAGGCGGTTTGGATTGTAGGCTGCCGTGCGGGCGATGCCAATTGTAACGGTGGAGCCAGAGCGGCAGGTCGGTGGCGCGCTGCTGCGAGGTTTCGTAGGCCTTGGCATAGGCCCATTCGCGTAGCGCGGTCTGGACGAGGCGTTCGGCCTTACCATTTGTCTTTGGCGTATAGGGTTTGGTGCGGATGTGTTTGATGCTGAGCCGCCGCAGCGCCTTGGCGTATCGATGGGAACGGAAGCTTGTACCGTTGTCGGTCATGACGCGCTGCACCTTGACGCCATGGGCTTTGAAGAAGCGCAAGGCATTGAAGAGAAAGCGCAGACAGGAGCGTCGCGTCTCGTCGGGTAATATTTCCAAATAGGCCAGGCGTGAGTGGTCGTCGATGGCCAGATGGACGTATTCCCAACCGATGCCGCGGCTGTTGCTCTGCCCGGTGCGATCGCCGGTAATGCGGTGGCCGGTCCGGTTGAATTTGCCGAGTTTCTTGATGTCGATATGGATGAGCTCGCCGGGCTGGTCGCGTTCGTAGCGCCGCACTGGCTCAGCCGGAGCCAAGGCCTTGAGCTTGTTCAGGCCAAGGCGCTTGAGGATGCGGCTGACTGTGGCTGGTGAGACACCCGTCTCCTTGGCGACGTGTTGGCCGGTCATGCGCAGGCGGCGTAACGTCTCGATCCGGGCGGCGGTGGCCTGCGAGGTCGGATGATACAGGCGGTGCGGCCGGGAACTGCGATCATCGAGACCGGCCTCGCCCTCCTGTCGATAGCGCCTCACCCATTTGTAAACGGTCTTCACGCAGACGCCGAAAGCCGCGGCGACGGCCATCGGGCGCTGTCCTTCGATCAGCACGCGGTGCGCAATTACCGCTCGACTGCGCGGCGTGAGGCGGGCATTCATATGGATGTCCATTCGGTCCCCCGAGAATCACTGAAGCTTCGACAACCTTAGCTTTCCCGGTCCGGATCGAATGGACAACCTATTGGAAGCTCACAACTAGAGCGTTCACCGCGCGGTAGACGTCCGAAATAGTCTTTATATCCGCACGTACATCAATCTCGAGGCGGAAATCATCGTTTTGATCAATGACTAGTGGGGAAGTGCCAGTCGCGATCATGCCGCGGCTGGCAATATCTTAGCCCCTCGTAGCTTTCGAACGCGTTAAGGAATATAAATGTTGGAAGGTGTAATGGGTCGAGCAAGTCAGCCAGTGCCGCCCCCACTAGCTTAACCAGCTTTCGATCATCTTGGCCGTCAATGCCTCCCATCCGAAACACAGACCGTCAGCTGATCCGCGCACCGTGATGTGCAAGATATCAGGCCTATCGCGTGAGAGAGCCAAGGGAAGCCCTTCAAGAATAACGTCCGGAAAGAATATTCCCTGAACGCTCTCGAAGCTTTCCTTGGCATGCTTTGTTGCAGATCCGTGATTTCGCGCTCTATCGCCAAAGCTTCGGCTTCCGGTGCGCGGAAGCGATGTACAAAATCTTCAGGTCCGCCCCTCTCCCGACAGTGACTCGAACTCAGCATTAATATATTCTAGATTGCGGATCTTTTTGGGGGAAATCTTGGCCAAGCTCATCATGCTCAAGCTCACGGCACCGCGTGCGACCGTAACGAAGTATCGTGGGGGACTGACTCCCAAAACGCTGGAGCGAAAGAGTGTCAACGGCGAAGCCCAGGTCGTCGTGGTGGACGATACCAAAGATGCTTACGAAGAGGCCAGGAGGAGCGATCAGGTCGTGGCTTTCGGTCGTGCGATGCCGCTGAAGCTTATACGGCCGAAAGCCGCGGATGATGACGACCGGGCGGTGGCGGAGACAAAATCAGCGGGGTTCTCATGGGGTCTGCACGCAACCAGTGTGATGGCAACAGCATCTCGCGGGGAGGGGGTCACGGTCGCGGTCCTGGACACTGGAATTCATCAACAGCACCTTGCTTTCCAGGACCCAAAACTGACGATTATTCAGAAAAACTTCACCGCCGGGTCTCCTGAAGACGAGGATGGTCACGGTACGCATTGCGCTGGCACGATATTCGGCCGCGATGTCAATGGCGTCAGGATTGGTGTCGCGCCCGGCGTGACTAAAGCGCTCATTGGTAAAGTTATTGGTGAAGGGGCCGGGACGGAAGCGCTGATCGACGCCATTCAGTGGGCGCTGGCGGGCGGGGCCAATGTAATCTCGATGTCGCTCGGATTTGATTTTGTCTCCTTTCGGGATGAACTTGTTGCCCAAGGTGTTCCCGGCGAGGCCGCCACCTCCGAGGCGCTTGAAGCATTCCGGGAGAACGTGCGGTTATTCGACGCGATCATGCAAATCAATCGTTCGCAAGAGGGATTGAATCGATCGGCGATTATCGTTGCTGCGGCAGGAAATGAAAGCAATCGTCTTGGACACAAGCCCTTCGCGATATCCCGCTCGTCACCTGCCGCTGCGGAAGGCGTGATTTCGGTAGGGGCAATGATGCAAAGCAAAAACGGGCTAAGGGTTGCAGATTTTTCAAACTCCAAGCCGACCTTGGTCGGTCCGGGCGTGGGCATTGTTTCGGCGAAGGCGAATGTCGGAGGAGCCCTGAATGGTCTCGTCGCGATGGACGGAACGAGCATGGCCTGCCCACACGTCGCAGGGCTCGCAGCACTGCACTGGCAAGCGTTCAAAACAGGCACCCGGAGCCCATCGACGATCACGCCAAATCTGCTCAGCTCCTGCGAACTCGACGCGATCGACGCGAGCGATAGAGACATGACGGACATCGGGCGAGGACTGGCGCGCGCACCTCGGGGATAGCAGCAACGTTCAAGGCGTCAGGCATGGTTGGGGCCTACGGCGCGGAAGACCGCCGATCTCGCTTCTTGCTCCTCAGTTTTGACCGCAACGAAGCGCATGGTCGGCCGAGATGCGGCCTCAGCGATAGCTTCCGCATCGGCAGTGGCGTTCTTTTGACGCTTTACGTGGGGCTTGACGTAGGTCGGAGGGATCAGCCGCGTGGTCCGCGCCCGAGCAGTGCGGATGGTTTTGGATCACCAGCGAATATTCCTCGCGATGGGCAGCGGTTTCCTCGATCAGGCGCTTCATGAGCGGCGTCCCGTTCATGGTGGCGGCCTGATTCACCACTCGCACAGGGGCGTTCAATACATGTCGATCAAGTATTCGGAGCGACTGGCCGAGGCAGGCATCGAGCCTTCCGTCGGAACCGTCGGCGACGCTTACGACAACGCCCTCGCCGAAACGGTCAACGGCCTCTACAAGGCCGAGGTCATCCATCGGCGCGGACCGTGGCGCAGCTTCGAAGCGGTGGAATTCGCCACCCTAGAATGGATCGACTGGTTCAACCATCGACGGCTCCTGGATCCCATCGGCAACATCCGCCAGCCGAAGCCGAGGAGCAGTATTACGCCATGCTGGACGAAGCAGCCACGGCCGCATAACTTAAACCAACCAGCCTCCGGCACCGGCGCGGTTCACTCCGTGGAGAAATAGCCGCTTGCAACTTTAGATACTCTGTTCGAATTTTTCTCGACTTCAAGATCAGCGGAGCGACAATGAAAATTGTGTACATCGCGTCTCGCACTCCAACGGCAGAATCGCTCGCGATCGAGCGTGAAATCATGGATCTCAATCAAAGCATCGCGGAGGCGAGCTATGACGTCGTGCAACCGATCTTTCTGCCCGACGTCACCATTGAGGAGCTTCCCCTCTTTCTCTCCCGACACAAGCCGGATATCCTGCACATTGCCGTCCATGGAACGGCTGCCGGTTTATGGTTCGCTCGCGAACCATTCGACGGGGAGGGAGAGCGCCAACCCGTCGAAGTGAGCGGGGAAGCGCTTGCCGATCTGCTCGATCCTTTGGCACTCCCCAAACTGGTTTTCCTCAACGCGTGCGAAAGCCAACATATCGCAAAAATCCTGGCTGGAAGGGGAATGCTGGCCATCGGCACGTCGGCGCCTATTGTCGATCAGGCGGCGGTTGCGATTTCACGCCTTATGTACGAGCGGCTACTGAGCGGATTAAACGTGACGGACGCCTTTAGAGCGATGGCCGCCTTAGTCAGTTGCCATCAGGGAGATGGGATTAAACTTCACCTTGCCGTGCCCGATGGTGGAAGTGCTGCAGTTCCCCTGTATTCAAGGCCGGCCATTATCGCCCGGCTCGATCCGGACACGGAAACGAAGAGCGGCGGTCCGATCGACTGCTACATCGGCGTGCTTGGAGCTCCTTCCGAAACCGTGCAGATCGTGTTCTTCACCGCAGACGAAACATTCGTAGCGGCAAGGCCAAAGCTCAGTTTAGAAGAGAAGCTCACAGAAGTCGTGCGAGATATGCCACGCCGCGGAGAGATTTGGACCAAGACCGCCTGGAGGCCCTCAGGCAATATACGGATCGCCGCCTGTGGTATTTCACCGGCAGGGAAAACTTTCACTGCAACCGGAATGTTGGTGGAAGCGCTCGATCAATACGCTCACAATCGGCCGAGCTCGGCAGCCTATAAAAAGGCCTTAGCAGAAGCACGCATCGCGCTCCTCGAGAACGAGAGTGACGGAAGCATCAGCGACTGGCCTGGATAGTTAAATCCCTCCCCAGGCTCCGCAATCGGCAATAACGATTCATCGATAGACAGCACGCGTTCGGGAAACTTTTAAAAACGGCAAGCAAACAACCGTTTTGGATTGCGTTCAGTTGAATTGGTGCTAGACTGCAACCTCGTCATCTCTCATTTATTTTGTAGGCATACCATGGAGCGTTTGGAATCCGTATCGCGCATTCCTACAGCTATTGATGCGATTGTCGAATGCTTAGACCGAGCGATGGAGGGGCGGGGAACAAAGGACCGGAAGGTCATGTCAGAACTCGGGAAGGTTGCTGACGAGGTCACCACGATCCGCGAGGCAATGATCCAATTTTCGTTTGTCCCGGTCGATATAACACCCTGGAAACACGCCCATCACTGTACAAACCAAATATGGCACACCGAGATGGCGGTTTTGTTCAAGACGTCGAGGCCGGCGGTCGTAAAGCTACTGCGCAATAATCCTGAGAAAATTGCGTTCGAATTGGATAAGGTCAATAATCTCAAATCGTCGCGAAGCCACATTCTCGCACAAGATCGGTTGGCTCTTGACCTGGACCTTCCGGTCAATTTGCAAGAACTTCTGAACCGTGACTCGGTGAGACGGAAGCACTCCTGGGATTCTTTCATTCTATTTTCCATTGAACATCTTCAACAATGTTTCGATGGCGGAGAAGAAGAGATGTTCTGTAAGACGCTCGATGACTACCGGGTGTTCGTCCAAGGTCTCAACCAGGCGTCCGACAACAGACTGCTATCCGGTCTCGGGAAGCTCGGCGACAAGCTCGATGAAATGCGCGGGCGATTGATGGTGAAGGCTCCGTAAGCCAATGAGCGGTTTTTTCAACGGCATCAAAGGTTGGGCATATGACGGACACCGTCTCCTCATTGAGGATATCAGGAGCCGGGATATCGATGAACATTCATTCGGGCAAATTCATCAATATTGCGCGTCGTTGCTTGCGACCGTCGGTATTGTCGCGCGCGCCAGCGAGGCGCAATTGGAGGAGGAGCTTTATGATCTTTATCAATATTGGCAAGGGCGAGCATCATTCGCCAGTGACTATAGCCTTGAATGGGATAGGGTAGGCGTGGCGCCCCTTCCCACAGAAATATTCATGGCTGGAAGTCTCGCAGACGTTCAGGCCGTCATGCACGATGATGTCGTATTTGCCAGTCTTTTTGCGCGCCAGCACCAGCTAGGGAACATTTTCAGCAGAAACCCGCAGCACGAGCTTGAGAAATTCATCGAGCCCTTGGAAAATCGGTTTCTAGAATTGATCGAACAGTCGAGTCACCTTCAATATCATACTTGGGGCAACCGCATCAGGTGGTCGATCTTATTACCCGGCCCATTCTCGCTAATCTATCCAACGAGAGCGTTCGTTGATGAAGTCAACCTCTCTGACCGCGCTTTGAAACTGCTCGGGCAATTAAGCGGTGTTTCGCTCCAATATCTTTATCCGGAGTATGGAAAGGCCGCATAGCAGCATGTCACCAACTCCGAACCTCGGCAATTATTTATCTTCTGTTCAACGGCACATCATTGACGATGAGAGCATCGTGACGGCCTTCGAGGACTTTCCTGACGCCGACGACCTCATACTGTCTTGCGATTTTACGGAAATAAGAGCGTATTGCTATGTTTTTGACGACCATGATGTCAGTTATACAGAGGTCGAAAACCAGGGGCGCCAGATTGCCTTGAATCTGGCCCTTCTTGACGAACTTTTTTTTTCGAAAAGACCGATCATATTACTTCCTACCTACCGAGTAGAGCTCGACAATCTGAGACGAAACCTGCGGCTCGAAAGCCTGTCTGATCTCGCTTCGATGTTGGAAGCGGTCCAAAGCGAGCCGCAGCTCCGAAAGGCGAAAGAGCTGGCGGAGCGGCTCTCAGCGCTCGGTCCCAATGCAAGTCAGCAAGCCGTTCTGGCCAGCCTTCATGACATCTATCAAAATGCTCCAGCCCTCAAAATGCTCCTCGTCAATGAGCTGCAGCCGAGAGAACGCCTTAAACAACTGACCACCCAGGCTCAATTTCGTTCCCCACCTTTGGGACCCAGCCGAGAGGCTCCGCCCTCTCAAAATAGCATTGATTGGTGGAACAAACGTTTGGAAGAACGAAGGCCGGACGCTCCGCGCTCGGCAAATATGATCGACGCGGTCGCGCTTGCAAGGCTTCAGGCCATCAATACTGCAGGCTTCTACAAGCGTCCTTGCGTTTTGGTCACGCGAAGTCGCACGATGCGAGAAATCCTTGCCGACAATCGAGAACAGGCTGAATGCAAGGGTGTGTATCTAATGCATCCACGACTTCTCGGCCTCTACGAAACGATCAAAAAAAGCAACAAAACGTTCAAGGAAGAGATTGAGGACCGTTACTGGCTTTTGAAGGAAACCGTGACTCGGCTGAAAGCTACGGGATCGGACTTTGATCGTGACATGCAGCCTCATCTTGCGCGACTTATTGACGACGTACATCGGCTCTGGGCCGAAACAGATGACCTGACGATCGCGGCTTCAGCTTTCAGCTCAGTGCCGACAGCGCAGACCTTTCGTTTGGCCGAAGAGACATCGATAAAGGAAATACGTCGTTTCATCGGAGACCAAACGCCAGTTCACGAACTGCTATTGAAGCGCGCGTCGGAAGTCGCACGCGATTTCGAAAGAAGTAATGCCGAGATTGCGGTGATCGGCGTCCTGGATCAGCTCGACCGAGAATATCTCGTAGCCCTGGAGGAACGAGCGCAGCGAAACAAGAGCAGGTTGGATCCGATCTACACTGCCAAATTGCCCCTGGAGGAAATGCCTTACTCCCTCCAGATATATGGAGATAGATCAGTCACTTGGCTCGGCAATAGCAAAGATGCGAAATCGATTTTGTCAAGCTTCATCAAAAGCAAGACAGCGGATTCGGACTACGAGCGGCAAGTCGCAACGGGATATTTATTGTCGTCGTTGATGGCTTGGGAAATCGGCCTCGCATTCTTCAATACTGCGATTGCTACCGACGCAGCCACTACCCCAAAACACGAGGCCTATTATTTTCGTGCATTGGCCAGGCGGCATTCAACAAAGGACATCAAATCAGAAACAATCGAAAAGTCGCTTAGGGATATTATTCGCGCCAATGCAATCAAACAAAAGACACGTGGTAGCCAATACTGGGATCCACGCTACCTCAACGAGGCCGGAATTCTGATTGCAATTGCGAAAGAGAAAGCGCCCGACCTAGTCATGGACAATCTTCCTGAGAAGCTCGCGCAAGAACCGCCATCGATCTGGCAGGACACTCTAGCATCGATACGCAACGATGAAGATCTTACAGTGCTCGTTCTCAACAACGTCCTCTACTACTTTACCAAGCAAGGCGATCTGGACAATGTGCAGAAATTCCTAACAACGCTTCAGGAAATATTTTCCGACATTCCTTCGAGCAAGATCCCACCCGCAACTCGCCACACAATGATCATGGCGCGCTTCGCACTCGCGGAGGGAGCGAGAGAGGAGATGGACAGCCTTCTCAACGAGCTGGAGGCTTTAAAAAGCTCGGAGAGAATTTCAGAGAACTTACGCGCTTCTATCGACGAGGACCTCATACACCTGGGGCGGACGTCGGGCGCGGCAGGAACCGTGTGTATCTGAGCCGATGGTAGGCTTGGTACGCCGCTACACAAGCATCCACCCGTGCTGCTTAGTCTCAATTCGTCGATAATGTACTCACGTTGGCATCTGTTCAATCAATCTGCGATGGTGGCCCCTGGTACCATCAGGGTAAGCGCGATTTTCGCTGCACGTTGACGCCAACGCGTTAATCGGTATCGGCCTGCGAGCCACGCGCGTCGGATTTGCAAGCGTTTTGTCCGAGCTGATGATGACTTCACAGAGGATCATGCCGAGTAGCTGGCAGCCGTCATATTTTGTCTTCTATTCGTTGGGTGTAGTTGCACGCCGAGTTTGTTCCTCAGCAGGCGTGACTGAACCTTCCGGCAATCTAGGCATGTCCCCATCCCCATTTAGATCACCACCGTCACCTGTGGGACCGCTCTTCGGCCGCCCCTGCGAGAACTCAACACTCAATATCGAGTCTGTCTGTTTCTGGCGCCAGGCTGCCATTTTCTTGTAAACCGCGTCGATCTCGCTGTCGGATTTAATTGGGCAGTGAATCGCATTTAAATCGGTATTCATCTGCGCGCCGAGCGCGGTTAGATTGAATACGAGCTGAGATTTAAGTGCTGTTTGATCACTTGATGCGTTCAAGGCGGCGTACGCTGTAATGGCGGTTGCCAGTGCTGGCAAAATTATAGCCACAATCTTAATAAACGAAGCTGAGTTGCTTGATCCGCTGCCAAACTGAGAAGAATTTAATGCGGAGACAATCGTAGTCAACATTCCAAGTACGATTAATACTGACGCGTACCAAACAGTTTTACTGCGTAGTCGGCTCAACTCCAGGAAATATTGCCCAGATGTAACGGCAATTTCTTGTGCGAATATTGCGACGCTTTGGAAGAGCCCTTGAGCTCTGCTGTACAACTCACCATTAGATTCCGTCTGTTCAGGTAAGCAGCTATTTAGTAAAAGTTGGACAGACGCTCCTATAGACATTGCCGGATTGTATTTATTATTCTCTTCTGGCTGCCGTCCCAAGTAGACATCTGCATTCTTGAATAGATTTTGTTTGAACTCTGCCACTTCCTCGGGCAGTACGCTAGATGGCACGACGAGGTGAACAAAATAAAGCGTCGACCACACAATTGCGACCACAGCGATCAATAGAATGGCTATTTTTAGCGGCCATGCTAACCAACCTGCGATGGTGGCAGCGAACAGTGCTACCGACTTGAATGCAGTTGCGGTGTCAATTTGCTCTGCCCGCACTTCTGGGTTGGCAACAGGTGCTGGTGCGGGCGCTACTTTGGCATCCTGGGTCACATGGCCCAGAGGAGTTCCGCCCTTGGGCGCAATATTACTCTCAGTGTCGTTTGCCTCCGAGCCTTGTCCGTCAGCCGGCGTCCCGGGTGTGGAAGGGATTTGACCGTCATCGGTTAAATCGTCGTCATTCGTTGGCATGGTTGTTGGCTCCCCGGTATTCAGCCCGCTAGGTTTGTTGAAAGACCTTTCGCTAACATGGCTTGAACTTTTGATGTCGCCTCCCCCTTGGTAACGACACCGTCGTCGTTCGTATCTAGCCCGGCGTTTTGGGTGTAGGCAGGCGTACCTTGCGAAAACAAAACCTGCGCCTCTGGTTTCCCCACCGCCTTAGGATACAGGATTGCCATGTAGACGTCGGACAGACTGTGCATTTTTCCTGAGAACGGAGACATATACTTTTCGACGTATTCCAATTGCTGAACAGCGCTCATCTGCGCAAGCAAATGGATGGTTGTTCCTAGGCTAATTGCAGTTTTTGGCATGAATTGGATAAGCCCCGTCGCATTCGAGTAGGGATTTGTTTTCGATGGTGAGAAGCTTTCCCCGGTTTCGAACGCCATTGCGGCCATGAGGTGGCTGGGATCGCATGAAAGCCTATCAGCAATTGCAACAATGCGAGCGCGAAATTCCGCTGAAACTTTCTTTCCCCAAGCAATGACAGTGGCAGTTGCGGATGGAATTTGTGGCGTCACCACATCTCCCACAGCATCTGTAGGGTCTGATGGTCCATCCTCAAGTTGAGTTACAGGGCGGTCTATACGGCATTCCATTATTGCAAATAATAGCTCACCGGAGACGATCCCCGGCTTGATATATCCGCTCGAATCAAGATCGAGAGGTCGCTTGGTGACAGAATTTCCGACATTCCCACCGACTACCCAAACCTGAGACTCATCCACTTGAACAACAATGTCACTGTGGCCATCATAGTCGCCCGATTTCTGATGATCATAGTCAACACCCGATTCCCGCGCATAGCAGACGATGTCACCGATCAGCGGGCGGTGTTCGTTAAGACGATGGCCCCAGAAGCCCGCTTCAACACCAGCAAGGCGGCGTCGAATTGCCTGGGAAATGAAGACCGAGTGACGACTGGAATATCTGAAGAGAGTCTCATTGTTCCGCACTGATCGCATTATCCAGGAGATAAATGCGGCAGACCACGGATGGTCAGTGTTCGTTCCATCTAAACCCGAAATATTGACCCCAAAACGCCAATATTCACCAATCCTTTTTGCCCATTCGCCTTCTGCTTCCTTATGTCCGACGCGGACAGCTGCGCCGCTGGCGTTATATTCCTGGCGCCCAAAGTATTCCCACTCCTGTTCGCACAGGGTCACTGCGGTGCTCGCATAATCCTGGGAGGCTTCCGTATTCGTCATCGTGATTGGCCCGTGCGCGATGTCGCTCTCGCCTGCTTCAGGTGTGGCCGGATCGACGGACGGAGCCGGCGCGGCGTCAGTCACAATTGCTGTAATCGTGCCGTTTGCCTCGGTAATGAGAATAACGGCTGCGCCCTCCGCCTCGTATATGACCTTGGTCTGCTGGGCCGTGCCAGGGGATAGATTTTGGATAACTCGAGTGACCATTGACAACCACCTCTAGTATCTGATGCCGAGTTCGGCTGCGAGCTTATCGGCAAGTTGGCCATACTGGGGGTTCGTGACGATATCCCCCAGCTTTACTGAAATGTTATCGCGAGAAAGAGCTGCTTTGATTTTGGCTGCAAGTGACTGGTTATAAATTCCGTTAGGCGCTAACGCATTACGCAACGCGACCTGGGACGGTCTCTCAGAGATTTGATATAAGATCGCTGCCTCTTTGTTTTCGACCGCTAGTTGTTCGGCTGCACTAACCGTCGATTGCGCTTTTATAATGCCCCCCGTCATTGTCCCGGCGCGGTAGTAGTCTTCTAGATCAGACAGTGCCATAGCGAGCGGGTATACGCTGTCGTCGTGAGACATCCTCCGGAATATCGTTGCGGCTACATTCGCGCGATTGGCGCGCATCTGAGTCTGTAGCAAGTCGACAGAATTCTTTAGAAGAACGTCATCATTGTAGGCCGCACGCGTTCCAGATAGGCCAGCCGCCACAGCCGAAATAGCTGTTTTAGTGGAGGTAGGCGTGACAAGAGTAGCAGCGGTGTTTAGTGCAATGTTCGCGGATGATCCTACGAAACCAACAGTTTGGCGTTCAGTGGTTAGCGCGTTTTCATATTCCGTATAGGCGACATCCATAGCGTACATGCGGGCGGCTATGTAGTTATTTCGGTATTTTATCCTCTCCCCGGTCGTGGAAGCACTGTAGAATTTGAAATCCGGAGGGCCGACCTGCTGCTTAATCAGCGATGTCTCCTCCGCTGCCGTAAACAGGCGTTGGGGGCCACTCTGTAACGACGGAGTACAGGCTGCTACCATCGCGCAACACGCAAATACTACAATACAAACAATAAAGGTCCGTGCCGCGAGACGCTCAAAGAGCATCTCGCAGTCAACTATAAATACCTGCATTGATACTTACTCCCCAACTAACAGTATTGAATCTCCAGATTTCACCTTTTGTCAATCGGTTTATAGGATGGGTAAACCTTGTCGCGGTTGTGCTTCGAGCATGCCCTGCTAGGCCTAGCAGCCGCCACAACCGCAATTGCCACAGACTGCGGCGCTTACGATTGCCCTTGGTAGGCTCGATGCTGACATCCTGTCATTCGTGGCCATATAAGAGGCAGCGTTGCATTGACCCCAAGAGTATAGCCATTCAGCGGTGTGGCGCGCCGTTAGCTAATGGTTGAACTTCGATATCAACCTAAGAGGTCGCCTTGCTCACGAAGTTCGAAGGCGATACTGAGAGAGACTTTCTGATAGAAGAAGCCGTCGAGCGCGGTTGTCTTACCAGGTACTGGGTCGGTTTCGCGCTCTTGGCCATATCGGACATCTATCGCGAATATCATTAAGTTGAGCGCCTTGGTGAGCCGCTAATGTCGTTCATGTGCGATAAAATGATGAAATCCCGATCATTGTATTTGGTTTGACGAAGGGGGGCGGTGCGCATCCTTTCAACTGCTGAATTGTTGAAAGGCACCCCATGGTCAATAGACTGACACCGGGTCGACCGTCCTCCAGAGGGAGACGCTATATCGGAGCTCTCACTTGGCGTGGGGCAGATCGTTCCACCTTAGCCTCAGGAGAGGTTTCGCCGCCTTGGGAAGCTTCTTTCGATCAACCATGCGGGATGAGACTTCGAAGTCGGCGTTGATCTTCAAGACGAGAAGCTTGCTGAAATTACCTGATACCTTCACGAAAACCTCGTCCTTTGATTTGAACGACGTGATGGTTTTGATCTCAACATGGTCGTTGCCAAGCCGACCGTCAGCGCCCTGTTTACACATTGAGATGACGACCAGTCTTAAGGTGGTAGCTTTCTGTCAGCGATAGGAGCTCCTCAAAATGCGGAACCAAAGATGTGCCTGCGTTCGGATATTTGGCGCGCCACTCCTGATATCGCAGCTGTTCGTCCACATCCGACCAGGAAACCCATTCGCCATCGTCATAGAAGGCCCGATCCCAGATATCAGTATCCATTTCAAACCTCTTGGAAACCGATCTTCGTAAGGCAGCCATTGCGATCTTTCGACCGCCCCATGCAGAAAGGTCGTTCCAAAGTTCTTGGTCGAGGCCGACGTGACAAGCGATCGCAATGTTCTGCTGGTAGGAAACGGGTGTGACGGTAGCCCGGCCACCGGGGCCAGCAACCATTAGGCCTCGCTTCGCTTTGGGCCGTCGGAAAACTGGGATGATCGGCAAAGGGCTGCGAGGGCCGCCGCTTGAAGGCCGTGTTGTTTGCCAAACGCTGCCGCCAGCACGGCGTTGCGCATCCACTGATAGAGCATTGGTCTTAAATGGGCAGGGCGTATGGTCGCGCAACAGCCGGATCGAGCGCGAAGACCTCTGGAGTGTAGTCCCCGTAGCGAATGCCTTTGCCTGTGAGAGCGCAGCGGGCGTGCAAGCCGTTAGCCGGGTTGATCTGGTCGGCATTGCTTCCGTCGCATTGGCGCTCGCCCGAGCGCGACAAGGCCGAATTTGCACTCTATGACAAGCGCAGCCTTCGAGCCGACGGCAAGTACATCAACCTGCGTGGGCCTGGGTTCTCCCAGAAGCCGATCGGTATCCGTCCACTCGAGTGTTATCTCCCATGGACACCCGGCGCCACACCTACTCTCGCGGCGAGGGCGTCGAAGATGCGGTCGCGATTTGTGCTCATCTTGACTGTGCCGAACACGTCAATTGCGATGGCTTGCGACGAATGCGCCTTATGGGCCTGAATTCGGTTGGTTCGATCACGATGCCAGCGGAATCCTCTCAGTCCTCGATGTCTCCGTGGATGGCCGGCATCAGATTTTGGCGAACTGCCGGAAATCGGAGATCATCTCGGTTGTACCTCCGCACCATCAATATCGGCGATGGTTTCACCTGATGGAAGCGGCTCAGCGGTGCAGGCGTGAGTGACGGGAGCGCGTTAGCTGACAATCGGTTTGTCCACCAGCTTTTCGACCAATCGCCTGAGTTCCGATGGGGTCGTATGGCCAGCCACCACCTCGTGGTAGCCGACGCCGGCGCGTCGCAGCGCCTCCTTTTTGACCGCATCGCGCGCGGCCGCGGCGCCTTGGTAGTGCGAGCCGCCCTGGTATTCGATGACGTGCCGCGGCCGGCAATTGCTGTCCACGAGCAGTAAGTCGACGCGCTTTGAGTTGATGCAACTGTAGGCGTCCGCATCGGTGCTTCGGAGGATCTCGCCCAACGACACCTGCGCCATGACCTGCCATGATGAATTGCAACCGATCACGATGCTGTCGAGCTCCCGAAACACGCGGGCCTCGCTCTTGTTCAGCAATGGCTGAGTAGTGAATTGCGAGCGCATCACGATACGCAGCTGATCTGCGGCGTCGACTGGTCTCAATGGCGCTGCAGCTGACATCGGACGCCAGGGTCCCAGCGCGATATGCTCATCACTGCGCCTTTCCTCCTGGCGTGATCTGCTTTTCTGCTGCCGCGACTGTTTTCTCGTTGTGGCTAGGAGCTGTTCGAGGGCCATGCCGGTGACGAGGCCGACAAACAGCGCGGCGAACAGCAGTTCTGGCTTATCGAAGTCTGCAACTGTTATGCCGCCTGACGCGCCTACTGCGGCAGCTCCGATGATCAGCCAAGGCGCCGCGAACAGCACCGACCTTTGGCGATAATGCATGCCCCTCTCCGGATTTCCCGCCAAGATAGTACAACGCGTGTCCGATGCGCGAAAAGTTATCCAAAAGACTGAGGTCGCTACTCGAACTCCTTCAATGATCGATTTCTTGAGTCCGAGGAGCAGTTGTAGCGGTCGTTCGACATCCGCTTCGGCCGGGAAGTCTTTAGTCGCTGGCACGCCGAGCGCTTCGAGCGACTGGCTTGTTGCCATAGCGTTCACGTTTTAGGCCAGGAAGATCGCATAATGTATCGACTGGAAGTGGCTGCGTACGGACGAACGGAAAAATCCCCGATTCCGAACATATAGCTACCGGTCCTTCTTTCCCGCAGGACTGTTCAACTGCTCAAGCATTGGATCGGTCCATTCGGCGCTATGAATGACAAGCGCCCTGATGGTTTCCGGCCAATAGTTTGGGTGCTCGGCCGTGAGCCTTGCGACCATGCGCGCGGCTTGTGCGGTCGCAGCGCTCGTCGCCTGAAACGCCGTGAGGGCGTTTGCGCCGGTTGTCGGCGATGTGGTTAGAAGTGACAGTGAATCTAGGCTGAGAACCTCTCGGCGGGCCGGGCTGAGTGCGCGATTACCGGCCTCTAGGACCACTTCCGGCTTGATCGGCGCGCGGGCGTGAGCCCAATTGACGCTCGTGCGGCTGAAAGGGCTGAGTTCTCCGGGGCCGGCAAGGCACGACCAATCTTCGTAGCCCACGTCGGAGATCTGATTGAGATCGGTGTATCCGCCGACGGTGATGGCGTTCCAAGCCTGACTCGGGTCTTCGGCGGGGTAATCGTCCTGCCGGGAAATCCGAGCGTATTCGATCTCGGCTGGGACGTTGCCGGCAGAAATGACGAATAACCGTTTCGGAGCGTCGTCGTCGTCGCCATTCATCGTGCCGGCCGCGGCTTGGTCGATCGCAGCGCTCCAGGTCGATGGCCGGGCACCGGAAACATTGTCGTTCGTCACCGCCATACAGAATACCCGGCTTCTCTCGGGTGCAGCGATTTCTGCCAGCGATACCGCGGTCTGGCTGATCACGCCGTAGGAGTGCGGATCGTTCGGGTCCATATCCTGCGGCGGCAGGAGCTTCACCGATTCCAGTCGATGGTTCAGCCGTCGCTCGGACCGATCGGATAGTGCGGCCGTCAAATCCCCGTGCAGGGCCAGGCCTGCCATAGCCGTGCCATGGCTATGATGATCGTCGACGCCCCAGTCACGGTCGATTGCGTGTTGGTCGGCTGCAGCAAGTGCCGGCTCGATCAGCGAGTGGCCGCGATTGACTCCCGTATCCATGACGCAGACGGCAGGAACCTCGTTTCCAGGCCAGACGATACGTCCAGCGAGATCGTCGACCCATTCGTTCTGGCTTTCCTGGGCGTCTTCAAGGAAGAACACCGGATTGTCGCTCGCGCGTCGGAGCTCGCTGACGACGCCGGTCGCGAAGGTCATCAACTCGATCGCGGCGCGGCGCGCGAGCACGGGGATGACGACCGCTTCCGGGAAATAAAGCCGGCGGTCGGCGGAGGCGGCACGCAGAGAGAGCCTGTGGCAGACGTCTTCGACGGCCACTTCATTATCGCGATGCGCCCAGATCGCCCACCACATCAGATGCTGAGGATTGTCGGGCAGGGCACTAGGGTCGTCGGTCCAGAAGACTTCAAGGCGTGCGCGCCTGATCTCCTCGATTTTCTCCACGCGGCTGGCGTTCGGCGGATTTCCCTTCGGGGAGAGGGGACCTGACAGATAGTCATCGAGGATCTGCTGGATGGCTTCTTGCGCATTGTCCGGAACGTAGAGCGCCACCGTGCGCACGTTATCGCGGTCCTTCGTCGCCCCCGGGCGTATGCCCTGCTTCTTCCATTCCAGGACGTCGGCACTGGTACCGGGTCGCAACTCAACTTCGATGTATCCGCCTGCGGCAGGTTCCAGTCTAGGATCTGCACCCCTGAGTTCGGTAATTGCGGCAAGCGCGACATCCAGTTCGTTGCGGAGTTTGCGCCCGTGCTCCGCACGGATGCGCGGCACGCTCGAACCACCGCTACCCGTGCCGGTATAGGGGCTTGCGGTATGGAGCGCCGAAACATCAATGTGCGGAAGCGTGAATCGGCCTGCCATCGGTCAGTGTACACGCTTCTCATCGAGGAAAGCGTCGCGCATCTCCCGACGCTGGTTAAGACGCTGCACGACGTCCTCGGTTGCAATCGTCTTGCGTTCATCAAGGATCGCGGTCTTGACTACATCATCGGCCGCGCGGACGATTTCGGATTGGCTGAGACCGTCGGCTGCCTTGACGATTTTCGTCCAGCCGAGCCTGGCCGATGACATCGGCTTGAGGTTGTTGACGATGATTTGCTTGATCTGGTCGGCCGTCGGCGTCTCAAACTCAAGGACCAGATCGTATCGACGCAACAGCGCTCGATCGAGAAGCGAGGGGTGATTGGTCGAACAAACAATGAGGCTGTCCGTCGAATTGCCCTCTTCCATGAATTGCAGGAATGAGTTGAGGACTCGGCGCATCTCGGCGACATCGTTCGTCGACGTTCGATGCGCACCAACCGCGTCGAATTCGTCAAAGAGGTAGACGCCGCGGCGCTTTGCGGTTTCGTCGAAAACTAGCCTGAGCTTTGCTGCGGTCTCACCCATATAGCGGGTGATGAGCCCTTCCAGCCGGATCACGTAATATGGCAGGTTGAGCTCGTCGGCCAGCGCTTCCGAGGACATCGTCTTGCCCGAACCAGGCGGCCCGACGAACAAAACCCGGCGATTAGGCGTGCGGCCATGTTCCCGCAGCCAGTCACGCTTCCTCTGCTGCCGGATCATATCTTCGAGATTGTCGAGCAATCCCGGCGCCAGAACCATGTCCTTCAGCTTGAAGCGTGGCTCGCGAAGCTCGAGAAGTCCTTCGAGGTCGCCTCGAGGCGCCCCGAGCGGAATGGCAACACTTGCTCCTCGGGATTTGCGGGCCCGGGCCTTGTCAACCTCGGCTCGCATTTCATCAGCCGTGGTCTTGTGTCCCTGACGAGCCTCGGATGCGGCAATCTGGAGAGCAATCGAGAAAAACAGGTCGTCGTCGCCCTCAGCGCGACTTCGCAACATGGCAAGGATTTGCTTGGCGTTCGACACGGTCATTCTCTCTTCGTTAAGCCATCCTAATACAAAACCGGGCGGCAATATAAGGCGGTGGCGGAGGTCATCCACACTGGGATCGTGCGATGAAAGCTACAATATTTCCTTACTCGGCACGGCGCGGGTTGGTGACGTAGCGCAGGTAATCCCATCAAAATCGAACCGTCCAACAAGGTTCCCGACGACCAGACTCAGAACATATTAGGAACGTTGACCATGTTGCAAGCGAAGCTTTTTATCATTTGTAATCAAGGCCTTCATTTAGACGGATGCACGGGTCGAAGGTTCGAATCCCTCAACTGCAAAAAGCCTATAGCGCGAACACGTCGGCTCCTCCGATATGTGTTCAATGCAAATCGGACAACCTTTGCCGACCATCTTGCAACATGTTCAGCGCTTCTGTGGGTGCCGGGTTCCGACACCCACGGGAGGAGAGCTACTCGTGTGTTTTGCCTTCGAAGTCCAAAACGCCACCGAGCGGAAGGTACTCCTGGCCGTCGAACTGATATAGCTGGAGCGCCTCGACCGGGTAGATGTCGGATCCTTCCTTGGTCGTCATTGTGATGCCCTCTTGGAGCAATGGGTTCTTCCATCCGTTCATGTTGTGAACGACTTTCATCAGCCCTTCGCGGGTGGGGTCCTTGAGCTTTTCGAGGGACTGGATGAGCACGTCGCCGATTGCATATCCGGTCTGGCCAATCGTATTGGCGAAGACGAAGTTCACCTTGGCTGCTTTTATGGCGTCGAGATAGTGATCGACGCCTTCGTCGCCGGACTTCTGATCGCTGGTGATCGGCTTTAGGAAGTCGGAGGTGATGATACCCTTGGCATTTTCCAGGCCGACTGACTGGAGAACCGGATACGCCGACGACAAGTTGGTGACCAGTGTCAAAGGCTTCCAACCGCTTTCGGATTGGAAGCGGATGGCTTCGCCGCCCTGGCGGGGTGCGGCGATAATCACCAGGGTATCGGCGCCGGAAGCTTTCAGAGTGTTTAGCTGGGTCTCGACAGTGGGGTCCTGCGATGTCACCGGCTGGCGTTCGATCACCTTGATGTTCGTTCCGTCGATTGCGCTATCGAAGGCCTTCATGAAGGTTTGGCCCGTCTCCGTGTTCAGATACAGGAAGGCCACCTTTGCGTCGGGCTTGTTGATCTGAAGGTATGCAGCAAATGAGTCTGCTTCGGTTGAAAACGACGGTACGAAGCCAACCTCCCATTCGGGTGCGTTCAGCGAGATGACACCGGAATACATGAAAACGTTCGGCACTTTCTTCTGCGTGATGTAACGGCCGATCGCCAGGTTGTTTGGCGTTGCCGCAGTGCCGACGACGGCGAATACCTGATCTTTCTCCACCATCTTGCGGACATTCGCCAAGGTTCGCTGGGGATCGAGGCCATCGTCTTCGATGATGAGTTCGATCTTGCGGGTCTTGCCATCACCCATTTTGACGCCGCCTTCGGCGTTGGCCTGCTCGATGCGTGCGCGAATACCTTCGGCGACACCGCCGACGACCGCGACCGGCCCAGTCAGCGGTCCCGTGACACCAATTTTAATGGCGTCGTCGGTGACACCCGGCGACGGCTCCGCAGCATTGGCATTGCTTACCGCGAGCAGCGCCGCCATGGCCAGCGGCATCGCGCATCCTTTCAGTACAGAGATAAATCTCATATCAGTTCCTCCCTTGTTTCAATTTGGCGTCGGCTACTCGCCATCCTCCGAAAAGTCATCGAGAGCCATTTTTCGATGAAGCCAGTGACCCCATTGCGCGCGACCATCATGATCAGGATCAGCGCGAGGCCGTAGATCAGATTGCCGAGGCTGAGGTTGATGTCAGATGCCCAGGTCGGGACGAAGACCATGAACAGACCGCCGATAAACGCTCCGACGATACTGGTGGCGCCGCCGACAATGCTGCCGATCACGATGTTGATGGACAGGATTGCCAGGAACGACTCCGGGCTGATGAAACCGCTGATGATACCGAACACGCCACCGCCGAGTCCCGCGAGCGCCGAACTTGCAGCAAATGCCCAAAGGCGGGTGCGTGTCAGGTTGATGCCGAGCGCCTGGGCAATCTGTGGATTATCCCGCTGTGCCCTGAGGGAACGCCCGTTGTCGCCGAAGAGCATCAGCGAGACGAGCAGGGCGCCGACGCCAGCACATGTCAGTGATATGATATAGAGCCACAGTTCGGGGCTATCCGATAAGAAACTCGGAGCTTCGGGGGCGTCGATCGGCAGCCCTGACACGCCACCGGTCAGGCTTCCCATCTTGAGCAGCAGTTGCGGGAATGCGGCTGCGATGCCGAATGTAACGATGGCCAGTTGCAAGCCCTGAAGCCTGAGTGCCGGAAGGCCAATGACCAGCCCAATGGCGGCTGCCGCTGAGGCCGAGGCAGGCAGCGTCACGAGCGGCGAGACGCCGTAGGTAGCGTTGAGGATCGCGGTAACGTAAGCGCCGACGCCGAACAGCGTTCCCTGTGCAAGGCAAATCTGCCCGGCAAATCCCATCAGCAGGTTCAAACCAAGGATGGCGATGGCGTAGGCAATGGCAATCGCCACCTGCTGCAGCGCGTATCCCGGCGCAAAGACTGGGATCAGGATCGCAACGATCGCGAAGAGACCGAACTTGAGAGCGGCCGCGCGGAATCCATCATTCATAGTTTTGTCACCTTATACGAACCGAACAGGCCAACAGGCTTCACAAGCAGGATGACCAGTGTGAGGGCGATCGGCACCGCGATTCGCATGTCGGCGCCGATGAACGAGAGGTAGCTGGCACCCAAGCTCTCGGCGACGCCGACGGCGAGGCCGCCGACGATTGCGCCAAGCGGACTGTCCCAGCCGCCGAGCGTCGCCGCAGCGAGCCCGTAAAAGAGGATTGGCGTCATCATCGTCGGGCTGAGGAACAGGCGAGGGGCAATGAGGATGGCGGCAAGCGCCCCGATGACCGCGGCAAAGCCCCATCCCAACATCAACATGCGTTCGACGTTGACGCCGACCAGCACGCTTCGAGCATGATCGAAAGCTGCCGCGCGCATCGACAGGCCAAGCCTGGTGAACCGGAAGATGAAGCCCATTGCCAAAGCGATAGCAAGAAGGATCGTTAGCGTGCCGATGGCGGAAGAGAGCACCCGAACCTCGCCGATATTGAAGCCACCGTCAGGGAAAAGGCTCGGGAATGAGAGCTGTTCGGCGCCCCAAATCCACATACACGCGGCTTGGAAGAGAACGAGGATGCCAAGGGTGATGACGACGATTGCCTCCACCGGAGCGCTCATCATCGGCCGGATAATCAGGCGGAAAGTCACAATCCCAATAGCAAACGCCACGATGAGGCTCGCGAGGACGGCGAGCCAAAGCGGCGCGCCCCAGTGCAGCAACTGCCAGGCGACGTAGGCGGAAAAGGTTGCCATCTCGCCCTGGCCGAAGTTGACGACGTTGGTTGCCCTGAAGATGAGGACGAGCGCCAGGGCCAGCGCCGCGTAAATTGCGCCCGTGGTCAGGCCGCTGACGACGAGCTGGAAGAAGAGGCTCATCAGACAACTCCCAGGTAAGATTTCTTGATGTCTTCGTTGCCGATCAGTTCCTTTGCCGCACCGCTCGCGACGATTTGGCCGGCCTCGATGACGAAGGCCCGGTCGGCATATTGAAGGGTGATGTCGACATTCTGCTCGACCACGAGCAACGTCATGCCGTGATCCTTGTTGAGCGTCTTGAAAATCGCCAGGATTTCCTGAGTGATCGAAGGGGCGAGCCCGAGCGATGGCTCGTCGCACATCAGAAGCTTCGGCCGGGACATGAGCGCGCGGGCAACAGCCAGCATCTGCTGTTCCCCGCCGCTAAGATTTCCCGCAAGCTGGTTGCGCCGTTCGCGCAGACGCGGGAATGTTTCGTACCAGCGTTCCTTGTCCTCCCTCACTTGAGATCGGCTGGACACGATCGTCGCTCCGAGCGACAAGTTTTCATCGACCGTAAACTCGGAGAAAGTCCCTCGCCCTTGGGGTATGTGAGCGATGCCGAGCGCGAGGCGCTTCTGCGCCACGATCTTGTCGAGCGCTTTTCCAGCAAAGGCAACCGAGCCCTTGAATGGGAGCAGTCCCGACACGGCGCGCAGCAGCGTTGTCTTCCCGGCTCCGTTGGAGCCGAGCAGAGCGACAAACTCGCCTTCGCCCACTGAGAACGAACAGTCGAACAGCGCCTGCGTCTTGCCGTAGAATACGGAGAGATTCTTGAGATCCAGCGTCATGCGGCCTTCCCGAGGTAGGCGGCAATCACCGCGTCGTTGGACTTGATTTCGGAAGGGGTGCCCTCGGCCAAGTTGCGGCCCAGGTGCAACACAACGATCCGGTCACAAAGGCTCATGACCAACCCCATGTGATGCTCGATGAGAAGAATGGAGAGGTTCCGTTTGCGTCTGATACCGTCGACGAGCGATCCGAATTCGTGGACTTCGCCGTGCGTCAGCCCGCCGGCGGGTTCGTCAAGCAGAAGAATTTTAGGCTCGGCAGCAAGCGCGCGAGCAATCTCCATACGCTTCTGCAGGGGATAGGGAAGCGATCCGGCGGTGCGCGGTGCGAGCTCGGCCATGCCGACCTCTTCAAGCACCGCCATTGCCTTTTCGTGCGCGGACCGTTCCACAGCCCTTGCCCGGGATGGAGTGAAGATCGCTTGAGCGAATTTGCCGCCAAACCGATGATGTGCCCCGAGCATGACATTTTCCAGAACGGTCATCGAGGCATAGATGCCAAGGTTCTGGAAGGTCCTCGCGATGCCCATTCCGATTATCTCGCGCGAACCGACGCCTTCGAGCGGCTGACCGCCAAGGATGATCGATCCGCTTGTGTAATTAACAAGCCGGGTCGCCGCGTTGAGAAAGGTCGATTTGCCTGCTCCGTTCGGCCCGATCAAGCCACAGATTTCACCTGGCTTCACGGACACCGAGACATTAGTCAAGGCCTTGACGCCGCCAAATTGCACGGAGACATCCCGCGCCTCAAGCACAAGGCGCACCTCGGCGATGCTGCTGTTGCTCACTGATTTCCTCCCTTCCGAAGCGGTCTCTCCACGGCCTGTCCATTTCTCTTGTTGACAGCCAATCCCGCTTTGGATACCTATCAGTATCTGAAGACGTTTCGGTATGTCAAGTATCAATCGCGTGGCGATTGCTCCAAAGGAACGTCCCGAGAATGCATGCCGTCGGGTTGGAGAACATGGCGGCGGGATTGGCGAAAACCTTGCGAAGCAGGGTGAGGGAGGAAATCAATGACGGGAATCCACACCGAACTGACGGGCGAAAATCTCTACAGGGATCCCTATCCCGTCTACGCGAGGTTACGCGCGGAGGAGCCTGTGGCCTTCTTCGAAGGGACGAAAGAATATTTCATTACGCGGTTCGACGACTGCCGGACGATCGGCGGCAACGACAAGGTGTTCGGACCGTCGGGCTCGGTGGACCGTCCGGAAGCCCGCGTCATGGGCATGCCGAACGTCCTGACCATGTCTGGCGAGGATCATCAGTGCCTCCGCCAGGGTATCGACGAAAATCTCACGCAAGAACGCGTGCGCTCGTTCGTCGAAGGTCTGACACGCCCGGTCGTGCAGCGTTACATCGACTCCATCAAGAAGAATGGAGAAGCGAACCTCACGACGGAACTCTTCGAGCCGATCTCGGTGCGGTGCATTGGCGACGTCATCGGCCTGACGGAGACGCCAAACGAAACCCTCGTCGAGTGGTTTCACGCGATGGCGCTGGGCCTGCAGAACGTCAGCAACGATCCGGCCATATGGAAGCGACTGGACGACGCGCTCGCCAACATCGACAAGCAGATGGGTGATCTTTACCAGGCGTGCCTGGCAAAGCCCAACCACTCGCTGCTCAGCCATGTCATGTATGGCGGCATGCCCAAGGGCGAGGTTCGAAGCTGGGAGGAGATTTCTCCGACCATGCGCGTCATCATCCTCGGCGGCCTTCAGGAACCAGGCCATGCGGCGGCGAATGCCTGCACGGGTCTTCTTTCAAATCCCGATCAGGCGAAGCTCATGGCGGAGCAGCCGCAGGAAAATGCGATGCGCGCCTTCGACGAGGGTCTGCGCTGGATCGCCCCGATCGGCGTAACGCCGCGCATCGCCAAAGAAGATTTCGAGATCGCCGGCACGGTTATCCCCCAGGGGTCATCCGTCGCTATCGTCATGGGGTCGGCCAACCGTGACGAGACGCGTTTCGAAGACGCGGACAAGTTCGACATGTTCCGCAAGAAGAAGCAGCACCTGTCGTTCGGTTTCCGTCCGCACTTCTGTTCGGGACATTTCCTCTCCCGTGCGATGGGCGAGATTGCGCTTACCGAGGTGTTCCGCCAGTTGCCCGATCTTCGTCTCGACCCGTCGAGGGAGATCCAGGGCAAGGGTTGGCGGTTCCGTGGCATCTCAGACCTTCCCGCGAAGTGGAATGCGTGATGGCGCTGATCATCGACTGCCACGGCCACTTCACGACCGAACCGCCGGAGCACCACGCCTTCAGGACGGCGCAAGTCGCCTATGCAGAAGGCAAGGCCTCCGAGCCGCCCATATATCCGGGCATTTCCGACAAGCAGCTGCACGACATCATTGAGGCGAACCAGCTTAGGATCCAGCGGGAGCGCGGTTCGCACGTGACGCTTCTCAGCCCCCGCGCTTCCGGCATGGGACACCACGTGCCTGGATTGTCGGTCGCCAAGGATTGGTCGCGCCTGTCGAACGACAATGTCGGCCGGATCGTCGAGATGTTTCCCGACAATTTCGCCGCCGTTTGTCAGCTTCCGCAGACGGTCGACGGCGATCTCTCCGCTGTGATCGAAGAACTCGAGCGCTGCGTCGAAAACGGTTTCGTCGGATGTAATCTCAATCCCGATCCGTCGGGCGGATACTGGAGCGCTCCGCCGATTTACGATCCATGGTGGGACCCGATGTGGGAGGCCATGGCCGCCCTGCAGGTTCCGGCGATGATCCACGTCTCCAGTTCCTGCGAGCGCTGCCTCCATATGACCGGAGCGCACTACATCAACGCCGACACCGCGGTATTCATGCAACTCGTCCAGGGCGACCTGTTCGAGCGCCACCCCGAACTCAAGCTGATCATACCGCACGGCGGCGGCGCGGCGCCCTACCATTGGGGTCGCTATCGCGGCCTGTCGATCATGCTCGAAAAGCCCACCCTCGACGCGCACCTCATGAACAACGTGTTCTTCGACACCTGCGTCTATCACCAGGCGGGCATCGATACGCTCTTCCGCGTCGTCGACACCAAGAACATCCTGTTCGGTTCCGAGCTGCTGGGCGCTGTGAAGGCCATCGATCCGGAGACCGGACATCCGTTCGACGACACAAAGAGATACATCGACCATCTCGCCCTCGACGACGAACAGAGACACGCAGTCTTCGAAGGAAACGCGCGCCGGGTCTACCCACTCTTGGACAAGAGATTGCGCGAACGCGGCCTTTAAAGCCTCGCAACTACATAGGGAGAAATACATGGCTTCCAGCCGACATCTGAGCCTCGCTGGCGGGGCGCAAGGGTTCAACTGGCTTCCGGTTTTTGTGGCCGAGGAGCACGGAATTTTTGCCAAGCACGGACTGGTGATCGAATATAAGAAAATGGGCACCGTCGACAAGGCGACCACAGCCGTTGTCGAAGGCGAGGCCGATCTCGCGATAACGCCACCTGAAGGTGCCATCTCGAACTTCGTCAAAGGCGGCGAACTCAGGGTCATCGCCTCGAATTCCAATCGTCTGCCGATGTCGCTCGTCGCTCAACCTTCGATCAAGGCGATCAAGGACCTCAAAGGCAAAAAGGTCGGCACCTCGTCACTGACAGAGGGCACGGCGATCTACACTCAAATGCTGCTGTCCAAGGAAGGCCTGCGGTATCCCGGCGACTACGAGTTCGAACTTGCCGGCATCCACACCAAGCGCTGGGAAGCCCTGCAGGCGGGGGAAATTGACTGCGCCCCGCAGCCCGCGCCATGGAATTTCCTGGCCGAACGCGAAGGCTACAACCTGATCGGCGAGATCAATGAGGTTATCCCCGAAATCGTTTTCGCCGCCATTGTCGGCCGCAAAAGCTGGTTGGACGCTAACCGCGTCGTCGTCATCCGCTTCCTCGAGGCACTGCTCGACGCCTATTCCATCACTAACGCCCCGAGCCGCGAAGATGTCGCGCTTCCGATTTTCCAGCGGATCACTACGAAAGACGACAGCGAACTCGCCTCGCACGGGCTTCGCTACATGCGCGACATGGGAATGTGGCCAGGGGATCTAACCATCCCGCAGCAGGCCATGGACACCACAGTCGACCTCATGATTCGCGCGAATCTGCTGGAGGAATCTGCGCGCTCTAGCGCCGGAGGCGTTTTCGACCGCAGCTTCCTCGCTGGCGCGTTCGGCTGAGCAAAATATTAAGGCGTGTTCGACAGACAGGCCAGGAGATTTCTGATGAAGGTAATGACTAAGACTCCGCGGACGGACCGAGAGGTTTGCGAGGCGTTGGGCAAGCTCGGCGTCGCCACCGTCCATGAAGCCCAGGGCCGCAAGGGATTGCTGGCCCCCCATCTGCGCCCGGTGATCGAGGGCGCGCGCATCGGCGGCACGGCACTGACATGCGAGGTGCCACCGGGTGACAACTGGATGATCCACGTCGCCCTTGAGGTTGCCAGACTCGGCGACATCCTGGTGGTCACGCCGACCTCGCCCTGCACCGACGGATATTTCGGCGACCTTCTCGCGACCTCGTGCAAGGCTCGCGGAATTCTGGGGCTCGTGATCGATGCCGGTGTGCGCGATGTCGCCGACCTCAGGTCCATGAGCTTTCCCGTCTGGTCGAAAGCGATATCGGCGCAAGGCACCGTGAAGGAAACGCTTGCAAACGTCCAGGTTCCGGTGGTTTGCGCCGGAGCCTACATCGAGCCGGGCGATGTCATCGTCGCCGACGACGACGGCGTCTGTGTAGTCAAGCGCGACGAGGCCGCGACGGTCCTCGAAAAAGCGCTCAAACGCCAGAAAATGGAAGACGAAAAGCGCAGCCTATACGAGTCGGGCCAACTGAGTCTCGACATTAACAACATGCGTCCGCAGCTCGAGGCGAAAGGTCTGATCTATGAATAGGGCAACAGAACCACGCATACCCCGGCGCGTTGTCACAGGAATTAGTAACGGCAAGTCGGTGATTGTCAGCGACGGCTCGGCACCCAATGCCCACATCTACGACGCAGTGCCGGGACATCTGACGTCGGTCCTTTATGCTACCGCGGCGAAACCCATTCTTCCGCAGAATCATTCGGAACAGGCGCCGCCGCAAATCATCATCCCCCCTGAACTAGGCGGGACGAAGCTGATGATCGTCGTCTTCCCGCCGGACTCGGTATTCGCGACCGTCGATCCGGCGGCCGCGTTCGAGGAACAGGCGGTGCATATCCCGGGCCTGATCCAGGCATTCGAGCCCGACGCCCCCGGTATGCACACCACCGACACAGTGGATTACGACATTGTCCTCGACGGTGAGGTTTGGCTCGAACTCGATGACGGCGCCGAAACACTGCTGAAGCAGGGTGACGTCGTCGTTCAATGCGGCACGCGCCACGCCTGGCGCAACAAAAGCGACAAGCCCGCGACCATGTGCTTCGTCCTTATCGGCGCCGAAAGACTGTCGTGACAATGACCGGGGAAAACCACAATCGCTTCTTCGACTGCATCATCGTCGGCGGTGGACACGGCGGCTCGCAGACAGCGGCAGCGCTCAGGCAGTCCGGGTTCACGGGACGTATTGCGCTGATCGGCGCTGAGCCGGAAGTCCCCTACGATCGGCCTTCGCTTTCGAAGGAATATCTCGCGGGCAAGAAATCCTTCGAACGGATGCATCTCAGGCCGGAGGATTTCTGGGCTTCCCGACAGGTGGAGCTGATGCTGGGTAGGCGTGTGACCACCGTCGACGCGGCAGCTCATGTCGTCATTACGGACCTGGGCGAACGCTTCTCCTACGGCAAGCTCGTCTGGGCGGCTGGTGGCGAACCGAGGAAGCTTTCCTGCCCCGGCAGCGAGCTGGCCGGAATCTGCTATATCCGCAGCAAGGCGGATTGCGATGCACTCGTCGAAGTCCTTCCTGGCGCCGAAAGGATCGTGATCGTCGGAGGCGGCTATGTCGGTCTCGAAGCGGCAGCGGTGTTCCGCGATATCGGCAAAGATGTCACTTTGGTCGAGGCGCTCGACCGCGTACTCGCGCGCGTCGCCGGGGAGGCGGTATCGAGATTCTACGAAGCTGAACATCGCGCACATGGCGTCGACATACGCCTCAACTGCGGTGTCGGCTCGCTGGAGGGTTCCAACGGCCGCGTCAAGAACGTCGTGCTCGCGAACGGTGAAAAGATCCCAGCCGATGTCGTCGTGGTCGGTATAGGCATTGTGCCTTCGTCCGGCCCGCTGATCCAGGCGGGCGCGGAAGGCTCAAACGGTGTGGATATCGATGAGTTTTGCCAGACGTCCCTGCCGGACATTTACTGCATCGGAGACTGCGCAAGGCTGAGACATGGTCGTGGCATTCGCATTGAATCCGTGCAGAACGCTACGGATCAGGCGACGACCGCTGCGAAGGCGATCTGCGGCGAACTCAAGCCCTACAGTGCGACGCCCTGGTTCTGGTCCAACCAATACGATTTGAGGATGCAGACGGTTGGTCTCAACTACGGCTTTGACAGCGTGGTGACACGGGGTAATCCCGCCAGCCGAAGCTTCAGCGTCATCTACCTGAAGGAAGGGGCGATTCTGGCCCTCGATTGCGTCAATGCATCTCGCGACTACGTGCAAGGACGAAAGCTTGTCGATAGCTCGGCGAGGATCGACCGCGACGCCCTGGCAGACACATCGAAACAACTCAAGGAACTTAGCCCCGAAGTGCTGTGAGGCATTCGAGGGCCGGAATAAAAGTGGAGGAAAAAATGTCTATGATTTCAGTGCGCACGCGGGATGGAGAGCTGCATAGTTTCGAGGGAAGAGTGGGCGCTTCGCTGATGGAGAATATCCGAAGCGCGGGCTTTGATGAGCTGCTTGCAATGTGTGGCGGGTGCCTTTCCTGTGCCACCTGCCACCTCTACGTCGAGGAATTGCCAGAGACCGCAAGCCTGGCAGCGCCCTCGATCGACGAGAGTGAGTTGCTGGAGGGCTCCGACTATCGCCAAGAGAACTCGCGGCTATCCTGTCAGATCCCCTTTGACGAGACTCTCAGTGGAATCGTCGTTCGCATTGCCCCCGAAGAATAACAATCGAGCCGCTCGCATCACGGGCGGATCTCGAGGATCATGTGCTGAGCGGCGATTCAAAATCACGGTTCAGTCACACGCGAAGCGGAAATTCCAAACGATAGTCCAGCCAGTCAGATAGTTCATCGCTGAATTTCGGGCAAAGAAAGCCCTTCCACGCCCATGGCATCATCGCCATGGGCGTTTTGTCATTCCGCTCATTCGTTTGAGAACTCAGATCACCTTCTTACTTGCAGGCTATCTCGCGGTCTGGCGCAAACCGTTCGAGCGGCCTATCGCATGTGGACGGGGCCGTCTCGGCAACCTATCGCGCGTTGATATAGTCGGGCGATCTTCGAATAAACTATCCAGAGCGCGCAACGGCAGCCTGCCGGTGAAGGTCTTATGGCTGCCGAGGAATGCGTTTCTTTGCGAACATTTCATCAGTTGGAGACGGCGGTCATCATTAAGCTCTCAGGCCAGCCTCGGAAGCAGGCCGTTGACCGATTCTTTGGCGTCGCCATAGTACATGCGGGTGTTTTCCTTGTAGAAGAGCGGGTTCTCGATCCCGGAATAGCCGGTTCCCTGCCCACGCTTGGAGACGAAAACCTGCTTGGCCTTCCAGACCTCGAGCACGGGCATACCTGCGATCGGTGAGTTCGGATCTTCCTGTGCGGCCGGATTGACGATGTCGTTGGAGCCGATGACGATGACGACATCAGTCTCGTGGAAGTCGTCGTTGATCTCGTCCATCTCCAACACGATGTCGTACGGCACCTTGGCTTCGGCGAGCAGGACGTTCATGTGGCCAGGCAAGCGGCCTGCAACCGGATGGATCGCAAAGCGCACGTTCTTGCCGGCTGCGCGCAGCTTGCGGGTGAGTTCCGAAACCGCACTTTGAGCCTGCGCGACCGCCATACCGTAGCCTGGAACGATGATGACCGAGTCGGCGTCGTTGAGCGCCGCGGCAACGCCTTCGGCATCGATGGCGACCTGTTCGCCCACGACTTCCATCGCCGGGCCCGAAGCATTGCCGAAGCCGCCGAGAATGACCGACAGGAACTGGCGGTTCATTGCCTTGCACATGATGTAGGACAGAATCGCGCCCGACGAGCCGACGAGCGCTCCGGTTACGATCAAAAGGTCGTTGCCGAGCAGGAAGCCAGTCGCTGCCGCCGCCCAGCCGGAATAGGAATTGAGCATCGAAACGACGACCGGCATATCGGCGCCGCCGATTGCCATGACGAGGTGAGCGCCGAGAACAAAGGCGATCAGCGTCATCAGGTAGAGCGACCATGAACCCGTGCCATTCATGTACATGATCATCAGCGCAAGCGACACGAGCACCATCAGGATGTTGAACAGGTGCCGGCCGGACAGGATGAGTGCCTTGCCGCCGATGTGGCCGGAAAGCTTGCCATAGGCGATGATCGAGCCGGTGAAGGTCACCGCACCGATGAACACGCCGAGGAAGATTTCTGCTTCATGGATGATCTTTTCCGCGTTGGTGGCGAACTCATGCGCCGTCATGTCGGAGTTGAGGCCGATCAGCACGGCAGCAAGGCCCACGAAGGAGTGGAGCGCTGCCACGAGCTGCGGCATGCCGGTCATTTCGACGCGTTGCGCCAGCAAGGTGCCGACGACTGCGCCAGCGACGAGCATGGTGATCAGGACGACGGAAAGCCCGACGCCCGGCCCGAGGATAGTCGCGAGTATGGCGATTGCCATGCCTGATATGCCGTACCATACGGCGCGCTTGGCGCTTTCCTGACCGGAAAGGCCGCCGAGCGAAAGGATGAAGAGAACGGATGCGGCGATGTAGGCCGCGGTCTGGATACCGATAGACATGATTCTGATCCCCGGGCCGGCGTCACGACTTTTGGAACATGTTCAGCATGCGCCGGGTGACCATGAAGCCGCCGACGATGTTGATGGTGGCGATCGCCACCGAAATGGCGGCAAGGGCTGTCACCAGCCAGCCGCCTGCTGTGATCTGCAGCAGCGCACCGATGATGATGATCCCGGAAATCGCGTTGGTGACGGCCATCAGCGGCGTATGCAACGAATGGCTGACGCCCCAGATGACCTGGAAGCCGACGAAACAGGCAAGCGCAAAGACGATGAAGTGGCCCATGAAAGCCGGCGGCGCATAGGCACCGATCAGCGCCATGAGGAGGCCGCCGACGACGAGCAGACCGACCTGCTGGCGGGTTGCCGACTTGAAGGCGGAAGCTTCGGCGGCACGCCGTTCTTCCGGCGTCAGTTCCTTGGCCTTTTCTTGTCGCTTCTGCGCGGCAATCGCCTGGATCTTCGGCGGTGGCGGCGGATAGGTGATCTCGCCGTCGAAGGCTACGGTGGCTCCGCGGATAACGTCGTCTTCCATGTTATGGAAGAGAACGCCATCCTTCTTCGGGGTCAGGTCCGTCATCATGTGGCGGATGTTCGTCGAATAGAGGGTCGAGGCCTGCGCGGCCATGCGGCTCGGGAAATCGGTGTAGCCGATGACGGTGACGCCGTTCTCAGAAACGATCTTCTGATCCGCAACGGTCAGGTCGCAATTCCCGCCGCGTTCGGCGGCAAGGTCGACCACCACGGAACCCGGCTTCATCGCCGCGACCATGTCGGCAAGCCAGAGCTTCGGCGCGTCGCGGCCCGGGATCAGCGCGGTGGTGACGACAATGTCGATATCAGGCGCGATCTCGCGGAACTTCTTCAGTTGCGCTTCGCGGAATTCCGGGCTCGACGGGGATGCATAGCCACCCGTTGTCGCGCCGTCCTGCTGCTGTTCCTTGAAGTCGAGGAAGACGAATTCCGCGCCCATCGATTCGATCTGCTCGGCCACTTCCGGGCGAACGTCGAATGCGTAAGTGATGGCGCCGAGCGAAACGCTGGTGCCGACGGCGGCAAGACCGGCGACGCCAGCGCCGATAACCAGAACCTTGGCCGGCGGGATCTTGCCGGCCGCGGTAACCTGGCCGGTAAAGAAGCGGCCGAAATTATTGCCGGCCTCGATCACGGCGCGATAGCCTGCGATGTTGGCCATGGAGGACAGCGCGTCCATCTTCTGGGCGCGCGAAATGCGCGGCACCGTGTCCATGGCAATCACATTTGCGCCTGTCGCCTTCGCTTGCTCAAGAAGCTCTTTGTTCTGTGCGGGATAGAAGAAGGAGATCAGCGTTTTGCTGCTCGAAAGCCTCGCGATGTCGCTCGGCTCCGGCGGGCGTACCTTGGCGATGACGTCTACGCTTGCAAAAAGCGCTTCAACGCTGTCGACGATCCTGACGCCGGCTGCGCGATAGGAGTCGTCGGAGAAGCCGGCAAGTTTGCCGGCGCCGGTTTCGATAGCACATTGATATCCGAGTTTCTGAAGCTGGGCGGCGCTGTCCGGCGTCATCGCAACGCGTGCTTCCCCCTCAAGCCGTTCTCGTGGCGAACCTATAAACATGTTTTTCCCCATTTCCAGCATATGATTTGTCAGTACACGACAACGCCGCGGATGCTTTCACCCTTATGCATCAGCTCGAAGCCCTTGTTGATGTCGTCGAGCGGCATGGTGTGGGTGATCATCGGATCGATCTGGATCTTGCCCTGCATGTACCAGTCGACGATCTTCGGAACGTCGGTGCGGCCGCGCGCGCCGCCGAAAGCGGTGCCCATCCAGTTGCGGCCGGTGACGAGCTGGAACGGACGCGTGGAGATTTCCTGGCCGGCGCCGGCAACGCCGATGATGACCGATTTGCCCCAGCCGCGATGGCTGGCTTCCAGCGCCTGGCGCATCACCCTGGTGTTGCCTGTGCAGTCGAAGGTGTAGTCGGCGCCGCCGATCAGGTCGCCGTTGCGCTTGGTCATGTTGACCAGATAGGGCACGATGTCGTCGCCGACCTCCTTCGGATTGACGAAATGCGTCATGCCGAACTTCTCGCCCCAGGCCTTGCGATCCGGGTTGATATCGACGCCGATGATCATGTCGGCGCCGGCAAGMCGCAGSCCCTGCAGCACRTTCARRCCGATGCCGCCGAGGCCGAAGACGATCGCGGTCGCGCCGATCTCSACCTTGGCGGTGTTGATGACSGCGCCGATGCCGGTGGTGACGCCGCAGCCGATGTAGCAGACCTTGTCGAAGGGGGCGTCGGGRTTGATCTTGGCGAGCGCGATCTCGGGCAGCACCGTRTAATTGGCGAAGGTCGAGCAGCCCATRTAGTGATGGATCTTGTCCTTGCCGATCGAGAAGCGCGAGGTGCCGTCCGGCATCACGCCCTGSCCCTGGGTTGATCGAATCGAGGTGCAGAGATTGGTCTTGCGCGACGTGCAGGAATARCACTCGCGGCATTCSGGSGTATAAAGCGGAATGACGTGGTCGCCCTTCTTCAGCGAGGTGACGCCCGGGCCGACATCGACGACGATGCCGGCACCCTCATGGCCGAGGATGGCCGGAAACAGGCCTTCCGGATCGGCGCCCGACAGGGTGAAATCGTCGGTGTGGCAGATGCCGGTCGCCTTGATCTCCACCAGCACTTCGCCGGCCTTCGGGCCGTCGAGCTGCACGGTCATCACTTCAAGCGGTTTGCCGGCCTGAACGGCAACGGCGGCGCGAACGTCCATTAGGATTTCCTTTCGATGATTGCAGATTTGCCGCAGTGCGGCTGTGATCGCGACTGTCAGGTCGCGGAAGATAAGGAGTGCGTCGACTGAAGGCTCGCGTTCCGTAAAAGTGCGGGCTTGGCACGCGCCGGCGTGCGGTAAACGAGCGAAATTGCAGGCGAAAGCATTGATAGGCCCTCCGGATGCGTGCTTACGGTTTTATCTCCGCCCTCCAGCCGCATGGATCTTGGTTAGCATACCGATTAGAATTTGCATACCATAAAGTATCCGAACCGGCTGGAAAATTTCACCCGGCCGTCCGTCCTCTGGTCGGGGGGCGTACGGAAGCTGCGAGCGCCCGATGAAGCGACTACGTGTTCTGGTCTAAGCGTGTTCTGATGCGCTCATATTGAAAAGGTACCGTCGCGCTGGGGCGGCGGTACCTTTCTCGCAAAGCGACCTTGCGGTCGGGGTTGTGTTCGATCAGCCTTGGTGCTCGCGGCCTTCCACCTGGATCACGAGATCGACCTCGTCACCGATCATCCCAAGCGCTGCCTTCATGCCGAAATCGCTCCGCTTGACCTTGGTTGTCGCGCTGAAGCCGACAACATGGCTCTTGTCCCACGGGTTCTGACCTTCCTTATTGAACTTGACGTCCAGCACCGTGGACTTCGCGACGCCCGCAATCGTCAGGTCGCCAATAATTTGTCCCGCAGTGTCGGAGGTCTTCTTGAACTCCTTTCCAACGAAGGTGATCTCAGGGAATTCCGTCGCATTGAACCAATCAGCGCCCTGGATGTCGCCGTCGCGTTGCTTGTTGTTCGTCGAGATCGAACCGACCTTGACCTTGACATCAAGGCTGCTTCCCTCGGGCTTCGCGGCGTCGAAGTCGAAGGCGCCTGAGAATTCCTGCGCGACGCCGATTACTTTCGAGAAGCCCAGATGGTCGATGTAAAACGCGATTCCCGAATGGACCGGGTCGATGTCGAATTTGGCGGCCCAAGCGGGCGACACCGCCCCGGCGAGCGACGTCATCGAAAGCAACAAGGCTGCAAGTCTATATTTCATTTTCATTCTCCTCCTCATGTTAAACTGGGAAACTCGATCCATAGTCCAGGAATGCGACGGCGACCGCCAAAGCGGCCGGAAGCACAGCCAGGGCGACGTGGACGAAAAGGCGCGGAAACTGCCGAGATACGCCAAGCATCCGGCAGATACCCTCCGAGAATACTGGCAGCACGACACAGAAGCCGAGGATCGCAATGGCGAGGAGATCGGCTTTGCGCGTGATCAACACCACGGTGTAAGCGACAGAAATCAGTCCACCCAAAGCGCCGGTCGACGAGGCGCCGCCAAAGCGGAAAACAGGGTTGATGATGTGCACCAGGAAAATTCCCAGGCAACCCGCGGCAAGCATCAGACAGAGCTGAAACGAGGAGGACGATGCACCCAGAAGGGCGATCGGCGCGAAGCCGAGCGCGAACACGGCAACGACACCACCCCGCCTTACGTCATCCTCCGCGCGGACCGACGTTTCGCGCAAGATGAACCACATGATAGCCACGCCGGCCATCGCAGCGGCCACCACCTCCCACGTCGCCACCCCCAAGCGGGGCAGGCCAATATAGAATGCGGCCGCCACCGGCTGAAAAAGGGAAACAACGCGAACCGCGCGTTGGGCGGCGATCTCGACCGCGAACCCCACTGCAGTTCCGATAACAATTGCGTAGAACACCTTGTTGACCGCCCCGACAGGCGGAAAAGCCGGTACTTTATTGTAGACGAGCCAATAGGCTGCCAGCAGTGCAACAGGCATTAGGAGGTCGGTAGGAAGCATCAGACGGCGCCAGCGCATCAGGCCCGACGCGAAAATGCCGACGAGCACCATGACTAGCAGGGACGCGGCCAGCGCCTCCTGCGGAGAGTTGCCAAATCCAAGCATGCGACGTTTTTCCAAATTGCGAAATGTATCCTGCAGTGCCCGGCCCGCTAGCGCGTGACATCGGCACCCAAGCAGCCGGTGCCTTAGCTTCCGGGTTGCTTGCTCCAACAGATCACTGTCATCCTACTTTGCTCATAGTCCCCCCTCAGTAACCGCATGCTCCTCAACAGCGGTTGCCACTTTCAGTTTGGATACCAAATAGTTTTCACATACTATGTGGTTTCCGGATGAAAGCTAGTCTTTGAGTTTTCAGATGTCAAGCGCGCTATGGGCGCAGAGCGAGCGCTTTCCGTGCTCCGTGGCGGTTTCGCTGATCGATAGATTGCTGGGGTGTTGAGAGCGCGCGACGACTAGCGGCAAAACCGCGCATCTGTCATGCCTTATGGCAGATGGTTTCTGTCAAGCCCTAACCGGGACGCCAGACTTGGTTGCTCGCGACGACCGATACATATCGCGTAAAACGACCCGGACCATGTCCCCAGGAGCTCCCTCCTTGAGGAAGCTCGAAATACCGCCATAGGTAAGTTCGAGAACGATACCGCCGATATAGAACGGGCTCGCAGGCGGCTGCATAACGAGGTCCAACTTGTCGATAAGGATCTTGCCGACGCCCTCCCACTGATTCCGGAAGAGCCCTATGTGACGATCGCCCAGTGTGTGATCATGCTGTGCCATGCGCAGCAGCTCGATCGCCAGCATTCCCCACCGCCGGTCATCTCCACGGTTGTTTGCCCAGGTCGCGAGCGCGTCGATGAGCTCCATTGGGTCATCGCATTTGCCGAGAAGTTCCGTCAGTTGAACCACGTCGCCGCCGGCATTGCCGGCAAGGAGCTGGAGGAAGATGTCTTCCTTATTGGCAAAGTTCGAGTAGAACGCCCCCTTCGAATAGCCCGCTTCCTCGGCGATTCGATCAATCGAAGCCCCAGCATAGCCGTATCGCGCCATGACCTCGTAGGCGGACGCCAAAAGCTTCTCTTTCGTTCGAGCCTGACTTTGCTCACGTGTCAGCCGTGCCATTCGCAATTCCCGTGCGTATCCAGACACCGAGGCGTACCCCAAAATGCAGCGGTCATACAAGAGCTGTTAGCAGACAAATGAGCGCCCAAAAGATTGGATATTCCGGGCCCATCTTCTGCCAGCGCCAATTCAGACCGTTAATCTTCACAACCGCGTACCCGGCCCCAAGCAATACCAAAGCACCGCACACGGCTGCAACCCTGGGGTACAAAGAAAAAATCATTCCGACAGCCGCGCACGTCTCGGCAACCATGGTAAGCACCACGAACAGCTTCCCGGGCTTGAAGCCCGCTGCTTCGAACGTTTCGCCGGCCTTGGCATAGTGCAGGCCCTTGCCGATTAGGTGTGGAATGAACCAGGCGCCGCAGAGAATGCGGAGCCAGTCGACCAGAACGAAATCCATTTCTCCTCCTTGACGCCGGTCTTTTGCCGGGTCCGCGAGGATAGTTGCATTCCTCGCTTGCTTTTTAAGATACTAAACGGTATTCACAATCCAACTGGTATGTCAATACGAGGCAATCTTTGAGTTGGGAGGAATACCGATGGATATGATGCGTGCCGCGCGGCTCCACGCCGTGGGTCAGCCGATGAGCATCGACGAGGTCGAGCGTCCGAAGGCCACCGGGAGCGACGTGATCGTCCGCGTGAGAGCCTGCGGAATGGTTCCGAACCTCGCGAATGTTCTGGCGAACTGGGAGACTTGGTATCCGCAAATGCCGCTGCCGCCACGGCCTGCGATTCACGGTCTCGATCCGAGCGGTGTGGTTCACGAGGTCGGTCCCCAAGTTGTCAGTATCAAGCCGGGCGACCGGGTCTACGTGAACCCGGGCCGATTTTGCGGCGCCTGCCATCATTGCTCTTCGGGCAGGCCGCAAGCCTGCGAATATTGGACCCTGGGAGGATACTTCGGATACAATCCCAAAAGCATGGAGATGTTCGCCCGCTATCCTTATGGCGGATTCGGCGAATTCATGCTCGCCCCACAGGCGCAGGTCATCAAAATCCCCGACAACATGACGTTCGTCCAAGGTTCCCGCATGGGCTATCTCGGTACGTCCTACGCCGCCCTCAAGAAATGCGGCCCGTTGATGGGCAAGACCCTGATCATCAACGGCGCCACCGGAACGCTGGGCCTGGGCGCGACGCTGTTCGCGTTGGCGATGGGTGTTGCAAAGATTTATGCCGTGGCCAGGGGCGAGGTGCTGCTCGAACGGCTGAAAGCGATCGCGCCCGATCGCATCGTCACCTTCTCGAACGTGAAGGGATCCTCAGGAGCCTTCGTCAGGGGGCAGACGAACGGCAGCGGTGCGGACTTGATGCTCGATACGCTCGGCGCCAAGGCGCCACTCGACTCCATGCTGGACGCCATGGGCGGCGTCAAACGGGGCGGCCGTATCGTCAACATCGGCGGCACGTCGGGGGCTTTACCCGTCGACGTCAAATGGTGGATGGACGAGCAGATGGAATTGATCGGCTCCGTATGGTTCACGGCTGCGGAAGGCATGGAGATCGCGGCGATGGTCGAAGCAGGGATCATCGACATGTCGGTCATGTCGCCGATGGTTTGGTCGCTGGAGAAGATCAATGACGCCATTTCCGGTGTTGGTAAGGACGAAGGCGGCTTCACTTACTACGCTGTCGAACTGTAGCGGAGTTCCACTTGGCCTATACCTACCGGATCACCGTCGAGCGGCTTGAGGGGGATGTCCCCTCGGCCGCCGACAAGGCCCTCGTTTTCGAAGCAACCAATCATGACGACCTTTTCAAGGTTCTGTCGATGATGCGCGAGAAACAGATGCTGCCCTGGGACGAGACGGCCGAATTCACGATCGGACTGAAACTGTTCACGGAAGTCCTTTTGAGGCACCGCTCCGATACGCCTTTCAAGAAACTGTTTCCCCATATCGGCAGCTTCATGAAGTCACTGAAACGCTGAATTTCATCCGCATGGGCGGATCCGGGCTTTGCTGCGTTCGTGTCCTCAATCATCGAGGCCGGCTATGACCCCTCGAAGATGGAGGCAATCCGCGAGCGCCTGACCGAGCTTGACCTCGCACCTTACGACTGCCTCTCACCGGGACTGATGGACTACATCGCCACATGGACGGCAAAGAAGAGCGGCGTTTTGGCGGCTTAGACCTTGAGGAGCCGGGCGGTAGTCCGGCTCCTGCAGTGGCTCGCTTTATGAGTGAATGCATGCGAGTCGGCCTCTTAACAGATGGACGCTGGTTAGGGGTGGAGATCGACATGTTGATCAGCTGACGGCTAAATCTTCGCCCCTCTTGCTTTTTTCTCGCTCTGTTTGTGGTCTGTCGTTCGATTCCCTTCAACTGCTGTGGCACTGTTCTTGCTGCAGGTCGTCTGGGCTGGCGACAGAGTGCTATGCCCGATCAGCCTTTGCCGAATTTCCGGACAGAAAAATCGAGAAAACTACGGAGCCTGGGCGTCATCTGACGATCGGGCGGATAGAGCATATGCAATTGCCGATCTGGCGAACGGAAATTAGAAAGTAGCGGGATCAGCCGGCCGCCTTTGATATCTTCCCGCACCAACTCCTCGGGCTGGAGAATTAACCCCATTCCGGCCACTGCCGCCGCTCGTAGCGCCTCTCCGCTATCGGTCGAAAAGCGCCCTTTGATCGCAATCGGCGTTGTTCCTTGGGGTCCGTCGAACGACCATTCTTTTCGCATGGACGTGTGAGAAAACAACAGACATTCGTGATCCCGCAACTCTTCTGGCGTGCTTGGCGTTCCTGCAGTTCGCAGATAGTCGGGTGCCGCGCACAACACGAGGCGAAGAGGTCGAAGGCGCCTGGATTGAAGGGCGCTGTCTGCGAGGTCGCCCGTTCGAAACGCGACATCGAAGCCCTCCTCTACCAAGTCTACCGTCCTGTTGGTGAGGCTGAGATCAAGGCTCACTTCCGGATGGTCTTTCGCATATTCAGGCAGCTCCGGCGCCAATGCGTGGCTCCCAAAGGTAATCGGCGCGCTGATGCGCAGACGCCCCCGGGGTGTCGACCGCGTCTGTGCGAGGAGAGTCTCGGCCTCCGCAAGTTCTTCCAGTATGTTCTTCGCCCGGTCATAGAAGGCGCGACCGCTGTCCGTAAGGCTCTGCCTCCGAGTTGTTCGATTCAGGAGTTTGACGCCAAGGCTGGCTTCCAGCATACGCAATTGTTTCCCCGCCAGTTGCGGCGACAGGTTCAACTCGTTTGCAGCAAGCGAAATCGAGCCCTGCTCGACGGATTTCACGAACACGGTCATGCAAGCAAAGCGGTCCATTTGAAACGTTTGGTTCCTAGTGTTGCAACATTGTCGTTATTTATCCCTCTGAATTTCGAATGTAAATCTTCGGCGTCCTGAAGCCTGAGACGCTGCTCAAGGCCGAAACTCGTTCATATCGAACGGCCTCGGGCGGAGTCGGAACACGGCTTACGGAAGAAAGGCAGTCGTCGTCGTGCAAGACCTCAATGGTGAGCGAGAGCTGCTGGGTAACAATTGTCTACGCAAGTCCTGAAGAACCACGGTTCCGTCGCTTGTGTTTCCAACCGGAGAATAAGATGATGTCTTTTGTAAAGAACGCGGCCCTTGCTGCCGCACTCGCCAGCGCCGCCGCGGCCGCGGGCGCGACGACAACCAACGCGGCCGGCAAAGAAACTCCGACCGTTGTTCTGGTCCATGGCGCATTCGCCGACGGCTCGGCATGGAGCAGAGTAATCCCGCTTCTTCAGGCACAGGGGCTGAAGGTAATTTCGGTTCAGAACCCGTTGACATCGCTTGCCGCTGACATCGCCTCGACGAAACGGGTCCTTGATGCGCAGACCGGTCCAGTGGTTCTTGTAGGTCACTCCTACGGCGGCGTGGTGATTAGCGAAGCTGGTAACAACGAGCATGTTCGCGCCCTCGTTTACGTCGCTGCTTATGCTCCTGGCGAAGGTCAGTCGATCGCTGATTTGAACAAGGACTACCCAACCCCGCCCGGCTTTTCAGAACTCGCTGCCGACAAGGACGGCTTCCTGACTCTGACTCCGAATGGTGTTGCAAAGTTTCTTGCACAGGACGTTGCGCCAGAACAGGCCGGCGTGATGGCGGCAACGCAAAAACCGACCCGCGGAAAGAACTTCGAGGAGAAAATCGGAATCCCGGCCTGGAAAACCAAGCCATCCTGGTACATCGTTGCCGAGCATGATTTCATGCTTCAGCCCGATCTGCAAAAGGTGATGGCCAAAAATATTTCGGCTCACGTCGTGATGCTTTCCACGAGCCATTCGCCCCAGGTTTCTCAGCCGGCCGAGGTTGCCAAGGTGATCCTCGAAGCCGCTGCTCAGATAAACTGATAGCGAGACGAAGACGCAGGCAATCGAAGGACACCCTGCGTCTTCTCAAGGATCCTATCACGGGAGGCACCTTCATAGGCAGCATCTGATCACAAACATCGATCAGCGAAAAGCGCCGAACCCATTTCTCCGATATCCCGACGTTTTTGGCGATGTCGGGGCGAGGATACCTGAAGGCATAGTATAGCGTGCCGTAGCCGACAATCTGCGTAGCGCCGAGGCCGATTAGCCCCAGATTGGAAGACGTCTCTCCATGTCCTCATGCGACCCGCTTGCCGTGGCCATCGAGCACGCGCTCGCCATCTTCCTTGACGAACTCCGAGGTGAATCTGTCTGCCGGGATGATGTCGAGTACTGCCTCAGACGGCCGCGCCAGCCGCGTGGTGACGGCCTGCTCCGCCTTTTCCTCACGGGCTTCCTTCTCAATATCTCCAATCCCAAGATGCCGATTTTCTATCTGGCGCTTCTGTCGGGCGTGCTGGGCATTCGGCCGCTCACGGTCTCCGATACCGTGGAACTGCTGGTGATCATTGCGCTGATAGAAGTGATCGTGGTCGGAGGGCATGTGTTCCTCGGCCATAAGGCAAAAACGGCTTTGGCCGATCCGAACAAGATCAGCATCCTCAATCGCGGAGCTGGAGCTCTGATGGTCGGGGCAGGGGTTCTTGTCGCCAGCCGTTAACGCCGTTGGGACGCCGGGCAGGCGTTACCCACGCTCTTCCAATATTGTCACGGGCCGGTCCCATTGGATGAGCACGACGCAGCCGGTGTCGCTCCAGACCGAGTGCTCGGTACCGGGTGCGTTGACGATGTAGCTGCCGCGGCCGTAATCGCCGGCTTCATCCGATTGCACTCCGTCAAGCACGAGAATGGTTTCCAGCCCCTCATGCCGATGGCGGGGAACGCCGGCGCCGGCTTCGTATTTCAGCAGCGCCACGCCGGGCTGGTCGCCCTCGAAGGGCCGGATCCAGTGGATCGTCACCTGATCGCGGAAGGGGCCGAATTGCAGATCCCTCCAGCCGCCTGATGTGAGCAATTCGCGAGTGGTTTCAGGCATGGGCGATGCTTTCCAATATGTCGTCGACATGGGCTGTCCAGCCGACGATCGCGCCTTGGGCGCGGATCATGGCGATTGCGGCGGCCTTGAACTCCGGAAAATAGCTTTCCGTCGCCTCCACGGCGAGCAGGCATTCGTAGCCGCGGTCGTTCGCCTCACGCATTGTCGTCTGCACGCAGACCTCCGTCGTCACGCCGGCAAAAACGAGCTGCTTGATGCCCTTCTGCTGCAGCACCTCGCCGAGCTCGGTTGCGTAAAAGGCGCCTTTGCCGGGCTTTTCAATCACGACTTCACCTTTGACCGGAGCAAGCTCCGGCAAGATCGCGGTGCCGGGCTCGCCCGAAATCAGGATCCGCCCCATCGGGCCTTCGTCGCCGATCCGGAGCGTGGGATTGCCGCGGTCACGTTTTGCCGGCGGCAGATCCGAAAGATCGGACTTGTGGCATTCCATCGTGTGGATGACCGGCAGCCCGGCATAACGGAAGCCCTGGATCAGGCGTTTTACATCGGGCACGATCCTGGTGATGCGGCTGACATCATTGCCGAGGCTGGCGCCAAAACCGCCGGGCTCGGCGAAATCACGCTGCATGTCGATGACGATAAGCGCGAGCTGGTCAAGCTTCACCGGAAAGGCGAAGGGTTCTGCCTTGATCTCGGTCATCAGTGATGCCCCGCCATATGGGCGCCGATCACGCCGATGTCGGCAGATCGTGCCGGTGTCTCGTAGACAAGCCTGCCTTCGGAGATGACCATGATGCGGTCGGACATTTCGAGCAGCTCGTCGAGGTCCTCGGAAAGCAACAAGACCGCGGTGCCGGAATTGCGCGCCTTCATGATACGGGCGCGGATTTCGGCGACGGCCGAGAAATCGAGACCGAAGCAGGGGTTGGAAACGATCAGCAGGTCCACCGCGCCGGTGAGCTCGCGGGCGAGCACGGCGCGCTGCACATTGCCGCCCGAAAGTGCCGCGATCGGCGATGAGGAGGAAGCGGTCTTCACCTTGAAGTCGGAAATCAGCGCCGTGGCGCGCTTCTTCATCTTGCCCTTGTTCAGCCAGATCGCGTTCTTGCCGCCCGTTTTCAGGTCGAAAGTGCGGAAGGCGAGGTTTTCGCTGACACTCATCCTCGGAGCGCAGGCATTCTGCAGCGGCTCCTCGGGGATGAAGCGGACATTGTTCTTGCGCGTCTCGCGACGTGTTGCGCTATAAAACTCGCCTTTGACGCCGACACGGCCGGTATTGGTCGGTCGCTGGCCGGCAAGGATTTCCGTCAGTTCCTTCTGGCCATTGCCCGATATTCCGGCGATGCCGACGATCTCGCCAGCGCGCACCATGAGATTATCGATCTCGATGGTTTTGAGGCCGGAACGATCCGGCGCTTTGACCTGCGCCACTTCGAGGACCGGCTTTGCGGTTTCCGGGACGGGGACGCGGGTGTCAAGTTCGGCGAGTTTGACGTCCCCAATCATCATCGCCGCCATCTCGGCTGTGGAAACTTCGCCGACTTTTCCAGTGCCGACGAGCTTGCCGCGCCGCAGGATCGAGACGGCATCGGCAAATTTCGTCACCTCATGGAACTTGTGGGAAATCATCAGCACGGTCAGTTCGCCGCGCTCCGTCATCCCGCGCACGAGGCCGAGCATTTCATCGGCTTCTGCGGGCGTCAGCACCGAGGTCGGCTCGTCGAGGACCAGGAAGGAGCGGCCGAGATAGAGCTGCTTGACGATTTCGAGCTTCTGCTTCTCGCCGGCGGCAAGCTCGCTCACCGGCCGGTCGAGCGGGATCTTGAAGGGCATCCGCTCCATGAAGGCCGCAAGATCCTTCCGCTCCTTCGCCCAGTTGATGATGGCGGGGACTTCCGCCCGGCTGATGACGAGGTTTTCGGCACCCGTCAGCGAAGGAACCAGCGTAAAATGTTGATAGACCATGCCCAGGCCGTAGGCCGCAGCGTCCCTGGGCGAGGCGATCGCCACTTCGCGACCGTCGACGGAGAGCGAGCCCGACGTCGCGTGATAGAAACCCATGATGCATTTGACGAGCGTCGACTTGCCGGCGCCGTTTTCGCCGAGCAGGGCATGGAAGCTGCCGGCTGGCACCTTGATCGAGACATGGTCAAGCGCGATGAAGCTGCCGAAGCGCATCGTCATATCCATCGTATCGATGCCGACGGCCTTGCCGGCCTGCGGAAGTGGCGTGTCGCGGATCGTGCTCATGGCAGTTGGCTCACGAGCGTTGCGGAATTGGAGACGGAGCCGAAGACGCCGCCCTGCATCTTCACCATCTTAATGGCGGCGAGATGATTGCCGTAATCGGTCGCGCCGCAGCAGTCCTCCAGCAGCAGGCATTCGAAGCCGCGGTCGTTGGCCTCGCGCATGGTGGTGGAAACGCAGACATCGGTGGTGATGCCGGTCAGAATGATGTTCTCGATGCGCTTCTGATTGAGGATCAGTTCCAGATCGGTGGCGCAGAAAGAACCCTTGCCGGGCTTGTCGATGATCGTCTCGCCTTCGATCGGGTAGAGTTCCGGAATGATGTCCCAGCCGGGCTCGCCGCGTGTGAGGATGCGCCCGCACGGGCCTGGATCGCCGATGCCTGCGCCGATGCGCTGTGAACGCCAGCGTTTATTGGCCGGCAAGTCGGCGAGATCGGGTCGATGACCCTCGCGGGTATGGATGATGTGGTAGCCCTTGGCGCGCATGGCGGCCAGCACGCGTTTGATCGGCTCGATCGGCGCCTGAACCAGCGACAGGTCGTAACCCATATGATCGACATAGCCGCCCTTGCCACAGAAATCGGTCTGCATGTCGATGATGATGAGGGCCGTATTGTCCGGACGCAGGGCGCCGTTATAAGGCCAGGGATAGGGATCGGCGTCGATATAATGTCCTTTGGTCTCGACCATGGCGTCCATCGTCTTCTTCTCCTATTCACCTGCAAGTTTGAATGTTTTGCTTGCCGCGGCTGGATATCAGCGGCTCCGTCTTCATTTCGTCAGCGACAACGCGCCCGGCGCACCGGCAAGCGAACGTGTCGGCGAGGAGGTCGCGATCATGATGACGAGGGTGAGCACGTAGGGCGCGGCATAGAAGAGATAGTAGCCCTGGGTCACGCCGATCGATTGCAGCGCCGGCCCGAGCGCACCGGCGCCGCCGAAGAGCAGGGCGGCGAGGAAGCAGCCGATCGGGTTCCAGCGGGCGAAGATGACGAGCGCCACGGCCATCAGGCCCTGGCCTGAGGAAATACCCTCGTTCCAGGAGCCGGGATAATAGAGCGAGAGATATGCGCCGCCGATCGCCGCCAGCGACCCGCCGGCGGCGGTGGCCAGCAGACGCACGCGATCCGGGTTGATGCCCATCGCGCGGGCGGCATCCGTGCTGTCGCCGACGACGCGCAGGATGAGACCCACCCGCGTATTCCTGAAGCCCCACCAGAGGGCGAAGGCAAGCAAGGCGCCCAGGATGAAGAGCACATTGATGTTCAGGGCGGCCTGGATCTGCGGCAGGCTCGACCAGAGGCCGAGCGGGATGGACGGCAGATGCGGCGCCACTGGCTGGATGAAGGATTTGCCGAGGAAGAAGGCGAGGCCCAGGCCGAACTGCATCATGGCGATGCCGATCGCAATGTCGTTCACCTTCGGCCATTTGCAGATCCAGCCGTGAACCAGACCGAAGGCGGCGCCGGTCGCCATCGCGGCGAGCACGCCGAGCCAGGGCGAGTTGGTCATGACGGCGACGGCGTAGGCCGTCATCGCGCCGAAGACGAGCGTGCCTTCCAGGCCGAGATTGATGCGGCCGGAGCGCTCGGTGATCGTCTCGCCGAGGCTGACGAAGATGAACGGGGTGGAAACGCGAATGGCGCCCGCCAGGATCGCGAGTGGCACGCCCCAGATGCCGATGCCCGTCTCTTCCATCAGAGGCTCCTTTTCCAGAGGTCGGGATTGAAGATCTTGAAGCGCCCGTAGGAGGTCTCGCAGAAGAGGATGACGATGAAGAGCGTGCCCTGCAGCACCAGCACGGTGGCATCGGGCAGGCCCATGCGGCGCTGGATGAGGCCGCCCGAGGCATCGATGCCGCCGAGCAGGATCGCAACGGGGATGATCGCCAGCGGATTGTGCCGGGCGAGGAAGGCGACGAGGATGCCGGTATAGCCGTAACCGGCGGCGAGCGAGGCATTGGCGCTGCCCTGGACGGCGGCGACCTCGATCATGCCGGCAAGACCTGCGAAACTACCGGCGATCGCTGTGAAACCGGCGATCAGCCTGCCGACCGGCAAGCCCTGGATCTGGGCGGCGTGCACGTTGCCGCCAGCGATGCGCGCGGCAAAACCGTAGCTCGTCACCTCGATCAGAACCCAGGATAGGATGCAGGCGAGGATGCCGATCACGAGGCCCCAATGCACATCCATGCCGGGAATGTTGCCGAGCATGTAGTCTGCCGGCAACGGCTTGGTCGATGGCTTGTTCAGACTGGCGGCATCGCGCAGCGGCCCTTCCACGAACTGGTTCATCAGCGCGATGGCGATATAGGAAAGCAGCAAGGAGGAGATGGTCTCGTTGACGCCGCGGTAATGGCGCAGGAAGCCGGCAAAGCCGATCCAGATGCCGCCGACGACCATGGCGGCGATCGCCATCAGAATGAGAGTGGGAAACACAGGAGCCGCTCCCACAAGCGGCATGGCCATGGCGGCGGCGGCAACGCCGCCCAGCACGACCGCTCCTTCCCCGCCAATAATGACGAGGCCGAGGCGGGCAGGCAGGGCGACGCAGAGTGCCGTCAGGAGAAGGGGTGCGGCACGGCTTAAGCTGTTCTGCACCGAAAACCAGCTACCGAAGCCGCCGGTGTACATAAGCTGGAAGAGCGTTACCGGCGATTTGCCGATCGCCAGGATGAAGAGAGAAAAGAGCCCGATCCCGATCAGGATGGCGGCAAGGCCGATGACCACCGGTTCGGCCCTGCGTGCCGTCCATTCGAGCAGCGGACGCAGCGAGGCCGGGTTGTCGGAGGCGACTGATATTGCGGGATCATTGGCCTGAACGGTCATGGCGCTTCTCCCTCTCGCGGTTTACGCCGTGGACCCGACGACGCCCTCGACTAGGTAGTTCATGCTTTCGAGCTCGATCGCATCTTCCGCATAGGCCTTGTCGGCCGTGACGACAGCGTTGCCCTTGTTGTCCTTCAGCGGCCCCTTGAAGACCGAGAAGCCGCCCTTCATCATGTCGGCATGCGTCGCTTCGAATGCCTTGCGGCCCGCCTCGGAAACGCCGGGGCCGAGCGCGCTCATCTTCACGAAACCGTCCTTCAGGCCGCCGCGCACGAAGTTGCCGAGCTTCTCGCCGGCCTGCGCCTTCTTGACGAAGTCGCCATAGACATTGCCCCAGGCCCATTCGGCGCCTGTGAGATATTTCTCGGGCGCAAGCGGGCTCTGATTGGCGTGGTAGCCGCAGACGAAGGCACCGCGGCCGGCGGCCGTTTCGACGACCACCTTCGGGCTGTCGACATGGCAGGTGATGACGTCGGCGCCCTGGTCGACCAGCGCGTTGGTGGCTTCCGACTCCTTGACGGCGAGCGACCACTCGCCGGTGAAAATCACCTGGCAGGTAATGGTCGGGTCGATTGCGCGTGCGCCAAGGAGGAATGCGTTGATATTCTGCAGCACCTGCGGGATCGGCTTGGCGGCGACGAAGCCGATCTTCTTGCTCTTCGTCGCATGGCCGGCGGCGATGCCGTTCAGATATTGCCCCTGGAAAATATAACCGAAATAGGAGCCGGTATTGGCCGGGTGCTTGCCCTCCTGCCACATCCCGCCGCAGTGACGAAACTGGATATCGGGATATTTGGCGGCCATGGCCAGCATATGCGGATCGAAATAGCCGAAGGAAGTCGGGAACAACAGGGTGGCGCCATCGAGATTGATCATTGATTCCATCGTCTTCTGCACGTCGACCGTTTCGGGCACGTTCTCTTCTTCGACGACGGTGATGCCAGGCATCGCCTTGATGGCAGCGGCCCCCTCGGCATGCGCCTGGTTGTAGCCATAGTCATCCTTGGGGCCGACATAGATGAAGCCGACGGTGAGAGCCGTCTGTGCGAACGCACGCGAGGAGAGGAGGCCGGGTGCCGCGCCGACGAGAGTGGCGGCGGCGGAAGCCTGAAGGAAATGGCGTCTGTTCATGGAAAGGAGTCTGGTCATCGGAATGCTCCCCTGACGGCGATTATGCCGTTTTCAATTGGTTACAGAAAAGTGTATGCAATGGTCGTGCCAGATTTTATTGTATTGATTTTATAAATGAAATTCTCTTCTCTTTGGCGGACACCTAAGAAGTGCATGCAATTTCATCTTGAAATTAGATGAAAAAATATGCACAGCCTATAAAATTGCCCGATATCCATGTCGTTGGGCTCGAAGCGCCGACCAAGCGGTAGTGCAAAATACATTTTTGCTAGCGACATCAATAATATATACTGGCGTTTGACTTTGCCGGCCTGAGCGGGCATGTGTATGCAACCCAACAATGTAGAATCATTCCTTGAAGCAAGTCAGGCGCAGAGAAATCATCAGGGCAGGAACGACCGTCGAGCAGATGGTGCGGGCGATCGCCGACATGATCGTCACCGGGCAGATGCTGCCGGGCGAGAAGCTCGATGAAGTTTCGCTGGCTGGTCGTTTTGAAGTGTCGCGCACACCGGTGCGCGAAGCGCTTCGTGAACTCGGTGCGATGGGGCTTGTCGACCGGGAGCCGAACCGCAGCGCCGTCGTCACCACCGTGACCGAAACCTATCTGCATTCCATGTTCGAGGCGATGGCGGAACTCGAAGCCATCTGCGCCAGGCTCTCGGCCGAACGCATGACGGTGGATGAGCGGCGCACGTTGGAGCTGGAGCACAAGGCGTCGATGAAGCTGGTGCATACCGGCGCGGAAGAGGACTATGCGGCTCACAACACCGAGTTCCACACCCGCCTTTATCGCGGCGCGCATAACGATCATATCTTCGAGATGGTGACGCAGACGCGGGCACGGCTCGCCCCATTTCGACGGGCGCAGTTTCGGCTGCCCGGCCGCTTGGCAAAATCCTACGAGGAACATGGCCGGATCGTGATCGCGATCATGCGAGCGGACGGCACTGCTGCCTCACAGGCAGCCTATTCCCATGTGGAGATGGTCAGCGATGCGAGCGCGGTGTTTGCCGCAACCGGCGAGCCGAGCGCGCGAAGCACCTGAGAGCGCGCACGCTCATCCGCGCCCCGTTCCCGCTCTCCTGATCCAACAAATGGAATGACGCGTCGTCTTCCGCTTAGAGCGGTTTAGGTTTTCTTGAAAGCGCCGAGCCGCTCCAACTTTTTGTTTTTACGAGGAAATGCCGATGAAGAAGATTTTCAATCCGCCCTCGGTCCGCCGTCCGTTCGGAAACTATAATCACGGGTTGCTTGTGCCGCCGGGCGCTTCGCTGCTCGTCACCTCAGGTCAGCTCGGCATCGGTCTCGACGACGAGGTGCCGGAAGACATCGGCAAACAGGCCGAGCTATGCTTCGAAGCGATCAAGGCCATTCTTGCCGATGCGGAGATGAGTTTTGCGGACGTCATCCGCATTTCCGGGTTCGTGACGAAACGGGAGGATTTCCCAGCCTATATGGCGGTGCGCGATCGTTACACGCTCGACCCGAAGCCTGTCTCGACATTGATCATCGTCGGCGGCTTCACCCGGCCGGATTTCCTCGTCGAAGTCGAGGTCACGGCCGCCAAAGTCTTATGACGCCCGGTGGCGCGATACGCTTCAGAACCGTTCCATCGACGTCTTCACCTTCGCCAGAAATCTTGCTCGCCTTTCGGGCGTGCAGTTGTTCATGTCGTAATGAGCAAGGAAGGTGACAGGCCGCAGCGGGTTGATCTGTGCTCTCAGCACGCGCCTGACGATTTTCTTCGGCGGATTGCCGGCGACGAAGGCGCGCAATGGCGTTGCTCCATACGTCAGCACGGCGGCGAGCTTGCTGATATGGCGCAACCGCGATTCCACCTTGCCGTCGACGAGTTCGAAGGAGACGCCCGGAAGCCAGACGCGGTCGAAATAGCCTTTGAGGATCGCCGGGAAACCGAAATTCCAGATCGGCGTCACCAGCACCAGCCCTTCGGCTTGCTTCAGTCGCTCAACATAGGATTTCACCAGCTCGGTATTGCCGGGATAGTCGTGGTAGGTGAGCCGGTCATGCCGGGAAAGGACGGGATCGAAATTCTCGGCATAAAGATCGCATCCATCCACCTCGTGGCCGCCCTTGCGCAGGCTTTCCAGCGTCTGTTGGTAGAGCGCCTTGCCGTAGCTTTCCTCCACCGGATGCGAATGCAGCACGAGAACCCTCATGAAGCCTCCATGACGCTCGCAAGGCCGGGGAAGAGATAGTTCTTGCCGGCATCAAAATCGAAGTCCGGGTTCTCCCAGGCGATCATCTTGCCGGGGTTCAGAAGCCCCTTGGGGTCGGTTTCGTGCTTGAAGGCGAGTTGCACCTTGTCGGTGCGCTTCATGCCGCCTTCCTCCAGCGTGTAACGGTGCGGATTGAAGATCGGGCAGCCGTGATCCTGGTGGATCTTGATAATCTCCTCGAGCCGCTCCTCTGTGGTGTAGCGCACCAGCGGCAGGCCGGAGCACTGGATCTGCCCGTCGAACCGGATGAATTCGAGATGACCGGGAACCTCGTCGCCGAAGATCTCCACCATCCTGGCGACCTTGGCCACGTGATCCGGGCCCGGGTACTGGACCTGCAGATAGGTGAAGCCGGGATCGACCTTCAGCGCCCGTAGCGTCGTATGGTTCCAGGCAAGCTCATAGGCATGCGGGATACCCTTCATGCTCTCGACCTTATCGGAGCGGAAGATGACCTCGCCTTTGTGGGCCGAGGTGAAGGCGAGGAAGGCATCCATCGCATGCGGCGCGATCATCAGCACCACCACCGACTGCCCCTTGCGGATATAGGGCTTGTGGCGGGTGAAATAGTCGTGCGGGATCGGAGCGGCGATCGGGGCGATTTCCTTGACGAGGATGCCGTTGCATTTGGCAAGCGCATCCGAAAAGCGCACACACGCCATGAAGTCGTCGTAGCCGACGAGAACGTCGACCCAGTCATAAGCGGGCGCCAGCGGCATTTCGATCTCGGTGATGACGCCGTTGGTGCCGTATGCATGGCTGACCTTCTGCAGATCCCAACCGGTGAGATCGAGCACGCGCGGCTCTGCCTCCATGGTGACGACGCGCAGGCGCAGAATATTGCCGAGATCGCGCAACCCGCCCCACGTGATCGAGCCGACGCCGCCGGAGCCGCCGGCGATGAAACCGCCGACGGTCGCCATCTGCGCCGTCGAGGGGTGGAACCGCAGCTCCTGGCCGGAATGGGCTTTGGTCTGCCTGTCGAGCTGGGCAATGATGATGCCGGGCTCGCAGATGACCCGGCCGGGATGGATTTCCTTGATCTTGTCCATGGCTGCCAGATTCAGCACGATGCCGCCGGAGAGCGGCATCGCCTGGCCGTAATTGCCGGTGCCGCCGCCGCGGGGCGTGACCGGCGCGCCGTGGGCGAAGGCGACCTTCAGCGTCCGGATGACCTCATCTTCGTTTTTCGGCGTGACGACGAGATCGGCCGTCACGTTGTCGAGCTGCGCTTTCAGGATCGGCGAATACCAGTAGAAATCGCGGCTCTTCTGGCGCACCAGCGCCGGATTGTCTTCGATGGCGATGCCTTCGAGTTCGTTTTTGATCGTCTGATAATCCGGCATGTCAGGCTCCCACGACGCTGTCGAGTTCACGATAGTCCGGCAGGCTGCGGTCGATCACCTTGCCACGGCGAAGGACGACGCGATCGGACTGCGGACGGGAAAGAAATTCGCTCCAGCGCCTGGCGCTGAAGAGCACGAGGTCGGCCGCGCCGCCGACGGCGATGCGCCCCATATCGGGCCGGCCGAGAATGTCGGCGGGCGAGGTGGTGATGACGCGGGCGGCCGTATCCAGCGGATGGTCGAGATGCAGGATGCGGACCGCCTCACGGAACACTTCCACCGGGTCGAGATCGCCATAGGCGTAGAAGGGATCGCGGGTATTGTCGGAGGCGACGGCGGTTGCAACGCCCGCCGCCGCCAGTTCGTGGAAAAGTGTGACGCCGCGCCAGCGCGGTGTGCGACCGGGATAGCGGTCCTGCAGATAGGTGTTGCACATCGGCAGCGAGACGATGGCGAGACGGGCCTCTGCGACAAGATCGACCGTGCGTTTTGCCGTCTCCTCGTCCTGGCGGGCGAGCGAGCAGCAATGGCCTGATGTGACCTTGCCGCCGAAGCGGTTGCGCAGCACGGCTTGCGCGATCGCCTTCAGGGTCTCTGCCGCCGGATCGTCGGTTTCGTCGACATGAAGATCGACATCGAGGCCGTTATCGGCCGCGGCTCTGAACAGCGTGTCGAGCTGGCTGTCGAGATCGGCGCTCATCCGGGTGACGCCGCCGATCAGCCCGCCCTTTTCGCGGATCAGGGTGACGAGATCGGCAAAATAGGCCGTGTCCGCCATGTTCTCCAACGGAAAGAGCGCCACCGCCTGCAAAGCAATCCTGTCCTTCCAGACATCGCGCACCTCGGCAAAGACCTCGAAGGAGATGCGGTGCTGCGGCGCAAGAGAATCCAGATGGGTCCGGATCAGGCTGGTGCCGTGCGCGTAGGCGCAGCGCAGGGAAAACTCCATGCGCTTCTTCACGTCGGCAGCCGACCAGTTCGCCTCTCTGTCTGTGCGCACGGCCTCCAGCGCTCCCGGGAAAGTGCCGTCCGGATTGGCATTGCGCGGCCAGATGTGGCCCTTGTCGAGATGCGTATGCATGTCGGCGAAGCAGGGCCAGACCATGCCCTCCTTCAGATCGGACTTCGCCAGTTCGACGGGCGCTTCGCCCGGCGGCAGCAGGGCTGAAATCATACCGTCGGCGATGAGGATATCGGCCCTGACGAGCCCCTCGACAACCGGCGCTTCATAATCGGTAACGGCGGCGGCAGGCAGCGTCGCATTGCTCAGCACGAAGCGGCCGGCATTGGGCGGCGAAATGAAGGAATAGCTCATCAGTTTTCCCGTTTCAGGCTGCTCTCGTGCCAGCGGTGCAGGGCAAGCCACGAAATGAACGAGGTGACGGCGAAGATCGCGACGCCGAGCAGGGAGAGCATCAACAGCGCCGCAAAAAGGCGCGGAATGTTGAGCCGGTACTGGGCTTCGAGCAGCCGAAAGGCGAGCCCGGAGCCGGCGCCCGCCGAACCCGCGGCAAATTCCGCGACGACGGCGGCAATCAGGGCAAGGCCGCCGCCGATCCTGAGTCCGGTCATGAAATAGGGCTGCGCGGCCGGCAGCTTGAGAAAGAACAGCGTCTGCCAGCGGGAGGCACCGTAGAGTTCGAACAGGTTGATGAGGTTGTGGTCGACGCTTTTCAGCCCCTGGACCATATTCGATAGGATCGGAAAGAAGGCGACGAGGAAAGCGCAGATCAGCAGCGCCACCTGGGTCGACGGCGCATAGATCAGGATCAGCGGCGAGATCGCCACGACCGGCGTTACCTGCAGGATGACCGCGAGCGGATAGAAGGCGAGTTCGATCCAGCGCGACTGCGCGAGGAAGATCGCAAAACCGACGCCGCCTGCAAGCGCCAGCATTAGCGACAGGAAGGTGATCTTGGTGGTGACCCAGAGGGCGGGGGCGAGCGTGCCCCAGTCGGTCACCAGGGCATTGGCGACGGCGGCCGGCCCGGGCAGGATGTAGGGCGGTACGCCTGACAGTTTGACATAGATGTACCAGACCAGGATCAGCAGGGCGATGACGAGGATAGGGATGGAAATGCGCAGCGCCAGATCACGGCGCCCGGCGTTTGCCGTGCCTTTGAGAAGCAGCGGTGGTGCATCGGTTTCGTCGCTCATCCCTGATCTCCTGCCGCGTTGATGGCGCCGATCAGCGAATGCGACACCGTTTCGCAGGCTTTGCGATATTCTTCCGAGGTGCGGTAGTGGGCATCGCGTTCGCGGCTGGTGGCCATCGGAACGTCGGCATGCACGCGGCCGGGCCTTGCCTTCATCACGACGATACGGCTCGAGAGATAGGCGGACTCAAAGACCGAATGGGTGACGAAGATGACGGTAATGCCGGTCCTCTGCCAAAGCCGCAGCACGTCGTCGTTGAGCTTCTGCCGGCTGATTTCGTCGAGCGCCGCGAAGGGCTCATCCATCAGCAGCAGCTTCGGTTTCGTCACCAGCGCGCGGGCAATCGAGACGCGCATCTTCATGCCGCCGGACAGTTCGCGCGGATAGGCCTTGGCGAAATCCTGGAGACCGACGGTGGTCAGCACCTCCATGATCTGCTCATGCGCCGCAGCCTTCGAGACGCGCCTCAGCCTCAGCGGCAGATGGACATTGTCGAACACGTTCTTCCACGGCATCAGCGTCGGCTCCTGGAAGACGAAGCCGATATCGCCGTCCGGCAGGCCGCTGGCATTGATGCGCGAGCTCGGCCAATCGATTGCACCCGAGGTAACGTCGCCGAGGCCGGCGATGATGCGCAGCGCCGTCGACTTGCCGCAGCCGGACGGGCCGAGCAGGCTGACGAATTCGCCGCTTTCGACGGTGAGCGACATGTCTGAAAGCGCCACCGTTCCGCTGGAAAAGACTTTCGAGACCGAGCGCATGACGACCAACGGCCGCGTGCGCGTCTCCTTCGGGGATAGGGCCTGGGCTTCTGCTAAAGGCATTGCCTGTCTCATTCACTGGGGAGAGGATGCGATCCGCCGCATCTGCGGCGGATGCTCGTCGGCGTTCGGCCAGCCTATTTCTTCAGCGCCACGCCGGTGTTCTTGCAGACGAATTTCGTCGTGAACGCCTTGGTGTAATCCGTCTCCGGCTTGAACACCTTGATATCGACCATTTCGGTGAAGAACGCCTTGTAATGCGCATCGGTGATGCATCCGATGCCCTTGTCGAGGCTGTCGCCGGATTCGATGATCCCGTATTCCTTCATCTTGGCGATGGAATAGGCGATCTGGCCATCCGTCATTTCGGGATTGTCCTTCTTGATCAGCGCGTTCGCCTTGCTGTTGTCGCCGTAGAGATAATTGTACCAGCCCTCGATCGAGGCATCGACGAAGCGCTGGACGACATCGGGCTTGCTGTCGATCATCGTCTGGGTGGTGGTGATCATCGTCGAATAGGGGGAATAGCCGTTATCGGCGAGCAGGAAGACTTTCGGCTCGAAGCCGGCCTGCTTCTGGATCTCGTAGGGCTCGGACGTGAGATAGCCCTGCTGCGCGGAATCCTTGTCGGCGAGGAATGGCGCCGGGCTGAAATTGTAGGGCTTGTACTGCTCGTCCCTGAAGCCCTTGAAGTTCGCCTTCATCCATTCGAAATAGGTGAGATAGCCGTCCTTGCCGAGAAACAGGGTCTTGAGCTTGGCGAGATCTTCGAATTTGTCGATGCCGGCATCGGGATGCGCGATCAGCACCTGCGGATCCTTCTGGAAGATCGCCGCGACGTCGACCAGCGGAATGCCCTGTTCGACCGCCGAGATTTCGCCCTGCGGACCGCCCATGTAGAAATCGATCTTGCCGGAGATGAGCAGGGCGCTGTTGGCGGCATTCGGGCCGCCCTGGACGATGGTGACGTCGAGGCCGTGTTTGGCATAGGTGCCGTCGGCGACCGCCTGGTAGAAGCCGCCATGCTCGGCCTGCGCCAGCCAGTTCGTGCCATAGCTTACCTTGTCTGCCGCCTGCGCCGAGACGGCAGCGCCAAGCGCGCCGCCAAGGCCGACGAGTGCGGAAAAGACCGTATTCTTCTGTGCAATGCGCATGATCAACGTTCCCCTTCTGAGTTCGCAACGCCCGTGGCGACGTCGGATTTTCTTCATAGGAGCGATTGCTTTGCTCTTTGAAAAGCATCAAATTTCGTGCGCAATGATGCCTTTTCGGCATCTCACCGAAAGCCTGTGCCTAATTTGTGCGGTCTGCTTTATTTTTATGCAAAGAGGTTGCGATGCTGCATTCCAGAAAGCTTCTCTACATCAACGAGATCGCCCGAGCCGGCTCGATCCGCAAGGCGGCAGCGCGGCTGAATGTGGCGTCTTCGGCAATCAACCGGCAAATCCTGGCGCTAGAGGAGGAAATCGGCGCGCCCCTCTTCGAACGCCTGCCGCGCGGCCTGCGCCTGACGGCGGCAGGCGAACTCTGCATCGAGCATATTCGCGAGGTCTTGAAGAATTACGAGCGGTTGGAGAGCCGCATTCGCAGCCTCAGGACGCAGCAAGCTGGCAAGATCCGCCTGGTGACGACGGTGGGCCTGGCCGCCGGCCCGCTGCCCGAGATCATCGCCCGGTTCCAGTCGGAGCATCCGCGCGTCTTCATGCAGTTGCGCAATGATGCGGGAACGATGACGGTCAACCCGGTGCTGTCGGGCGAGGTGGATATCGGCCTGGGCTTCAACATTCCGGCGACGCCCGGCATCCGCACGCTCGGCAATTTCGACATCCCGATCGGCGTTGTGCTGCCCCCCGGCCATCCGCTGATCGCTTCGGGTCCGATCAACCTTGCCGATATCGTCCAGGAGCGCCTGGTCTTGGCGCAACAAGGCACCAGCCTGCGTGACGTGATCAATCTGGCGATGGCCCGCCTCGACGTGCACATAGAGCCCGTGCTGGAAACGAATGCGTCGGAGATGCTGAAGAAGCTGGTCAAATCAGGGGCCGGGGTGACGATGCTGAACCCGCTCGACGTCATCACCGAATGCCGACAGGGCGAACTCGTCTTCCGGCCGATCGCCGAACCGCATGCGCGTCACCAGACGATGAAACTTTTCGCCCGCGCCCGCACCCCGCTCGATTCCGCCACCAGCCTGTTCGTCGAATATCTCCTGGCCGAGCTCGCCGGCCTGGTGCAGGAACTGCAGGCCAAGGGGCATATCGCGATGGAAAGGTCCGTCGCGATCTGAGGCCATCTGCGGACGGGCCTATTGCGAATAAAGATTGGAAAGCGGATAGCGCTTCAGGTCGCAGAGCAATTCGATGAAGCCCTTGATCTGATGGCGGCAGATCGCTTCGCCCTTTTCGGCTGTCCCGAGCGAAGCGTCGCCGACGACGCCGTTGGGATTGAGGTCGTGCGCGATCCAGGCGAGCGAATGCGGTGGCAATGGCTGTATGTATTTCGATTGGCCGCGCATCCATTCCGCCTTGGAGGTGAAATTCTCCGCCTTCTCCATCCGCACCAGATCAGGCCGGAAATGCAGCATGAGCGACGTTTCCACTTCGCCGCCATGGATGCCGTATTTCAGCTCGTGGTCGCTGATCATCCCCTCGGGATGGCCGAAGCGGCCCCATTGCGTGGCGACGACGGCCATCGCGTGGCGCACGCGCAGCTCTCGCGCCACGATGCTCATGATATCGACATTGCCGCCATGTGAATTGACGATCACCATCTTGCGGATGCCGGCTTCGGCAACCTTGGTGCCGATCGCGGTCCAGACCGGAATGAGCAGCTCCGCGGAGAGCGAGAGCGTCCCCGGCCCATAGATATGTTCATTCGCCTTGCCGATCTCCTGCGTCGGCAGGACCAGGAAATCGAGGTCGTCCGGCTTCTGCTTTTTCAGCTCGGCCAGCATGCCGCTGGCGATCGCCACGTCGGTGGCGATCGGTAGATGCGGGCCGTGCTGTTCCGTCGAGGCGATCGGCAGGATGGCGATGGTTGTTTCGGGTGAAAGTCCGGCGAAGTCGGAGCTATTCAGTTCGTTCCAGTAGAATGGCATTGCCATCGCCGCGCCTCTCGTTGCTTTTCAAGCAGGAGTAGGGAAAATCATTGCGCGCGAAAAGCATCAATTTGCGCCCATCCCGATGCCTTTTAGATGCCGGTGAAGCAGCTGGCGCTCCCTGAAGAGTGGAGCTCATGGCAAGCGTGGCACATCTGTCGATTTATCACGATCGCTTGCCCGCCCATATCGCGCCGGTCCTGGCAATGAGGCCCCTGAGAACGAACTGCGCTGCCTTTGATAGAAGTTTTTGCATCCCATCTCCTTTCAGGACGCCGGACTGGTTGCGCTGACATAGTTGCGCCAGCCGCCGAATTCGGTGATCTCTCGTCCACCGGCGACGGCATGACCCTCGCAGAGAAATCCGGTCAGGCAACTTCCATCGTCGAGGGTGATCTTGCCCACACCCAGCGGAGCCGGAATGTTCTGCACGAAACGGGCGAATGCCGACGGTGGCAGGGCCCAGACTTCGATCTCGACGCCATTGCCCGCAAAGCTGGGATCACGAACCAGCCCCGGCTTGGGTGGGATTGTGCCATGGAGCGCAAACAGCCGGTAGCTGCCATCCGTGCGTCCTGTCTTCAACCTGTAACCACTCGCCCGCGTCAGCTCATGGTTCAACGGCATATCCGTCAGATGCGCGCCGACGACCACGATCGGAACGAAGTCATCGGCCGGAGCCGCCACCCGGCTTGCCTCCGGCAAGGCGGCCTTGCGATCCTGCCCCATGCCGGCCTTCGCCGCCCGGTGCATGGCGTCGGCGAAGGAGGCAAGCGCGTCATCGGTGAAGGCGGGGCCGATCAGGGTCACGCCGGCCGGGAGATGACCGTTGGCGTCGAAGCCGGCTGGAACGGCGATCGCCGCACAATCGAGCAGATTGGCGAAGTTGGTGTACCGGCCGAATTGGCCGTTCTTCATGATCGGATCCGCCATCATTTCTTCGACCGTATAGGTGGTCGGCGAGGTCGGCAGCATCAGGATGTCGGCTTTTTCCCATTCCTTTTCGGTCTTTTGGCGCAGCGCTTCGAGCTTGTAGCGGCCTTCGAAAGCGGCGACCGCGTCATAGGCTCTCGCGCCCTCGATGATGGTGCGAACCGTCGGGTCGAAGTCGGCGGCATTCGTGGCAATAAAATCCTTCACAGCCGCCAGCCGTTCGGCGACCCAGGGCCCGTTGTAGAGCAGCTCTGCCGCCTGCCGGAACGGTGCGTAGTCGAAAGGCACGACCGTTGCGCCGAGGGCGCGCGCCCTTTCGATTGCGGCATCATAGAGAGCCTCGACATGGCTGTTGCCGAAGAATTCCCGTTCTGCTCCGTCGAGCACACCGATCCGCAAGCCAGCGGTGGGCAGGCTGGACGGAACGGCCCTGCGCGAGAACGGATCGGCGGCATCGTAGCCCTCCATCACCTTGCGGATCGCAACGCCGTCGCCAACCGTTGCAGCAAAGACGGTGACGACATCGACGCTGCGGCAGGCAGGCACGACACCGACATTCGGCACCAGTCCCGGTGTCGGCTTGATGCCGACGAGATTGTTGAAGGCCGCCGGCACGCGTCCGGAACCGGCCGTGTCGGTGCCGAGCGCGAAGCTTGCCAGGCCGGAGGCGACGGCAACCGCCGAGCCGGAGCTCGAGCCGCCCGACACATAGTTCTTGTCGAAGACGGAACGCGGGGCACCGTGAGGCGAGCGCGTGCCGTTGAGGCCGGTGGCAAACTGATCGAGGTTGGTCTTGCCGATCACGATTGCGCCTGCAGCCCGCAGTCTTGCAACGACGGTTGCGTCGCGCTCGGGATCATAGGCGAAAGCGGGGCACGCGGCCGTGGTCGGCAGACCCTCCACATCGATATTGTCCTTGACCGCGAACGGAATGCCCCAGAGCGGCAGGCTGTTCGGCTCAGGTGCCCGTTCCATGAGGGCGCGTGCTTCGGCCCGCAACGCTTCATCCGGCGTCGGCGTGATAAAGATTGCGGGATCCTCCGAGGCTGCGCGACGGACAATGATGGTCTCGACAACGTCGAGCGGGCTTTGGCCGGCTTCATAGGCTGCGCGAAGGCTGGTCAGATCGAGAATGGTCGGCAGCATGGTTCAGCATTCCTCCAGTACAACAATGATATCGCCCGCTTTGACATTGCGGCCGGGGCCGGCACGCAGGTCGCGGACGCGGCCCGGCGCATGTGCGGTGACGTTGATTTCCATCTTCATGGATTCGATAATGGCAAGCGTGTCGCCGGCCGCAACCGGTGCGCCCGGCTCCACCAGCAGTTTCCAGATATTGCCGGGCACGGCGCTGGCAACACCGAAGCAGCCTTCCGGGATATCTCCATCGGGGCTTTCGCCGGTGCCCTCGTCGGTGACGAAGCTGTCGAGCCCGGCCTCCTTCCAACGCTGGCGTTCGGCCTCGAAGGCGGCCTGCTGGCGGGCCTTGAAGGTCGCGATGGAGGCGGCATTTGCCTGCAATTCCCGCTCATAGGCGGCGTAGGAGAACTCCGTCTCCTCGATCCGGACAGGATAGCCGCCATGCGGGAAGGCGCTGCGGGCTTCCGCCAATTCCTGATGGCTGACCGGGAAGAAGCGGATCTGATCGAAGAAATCGAGCAGCCACGGTTTGTCCTTGGCGAAGACCGGCGTCTGCCGCCAGCTGTTCCATACCTGAATAGTGCGGCCGAAGAGCTGGTAGCCGCCGGGGCCTTCCATGCCATAGATGCACATATAGGCACCGCCGATGCCGACGGCATTTTCAGGCGTCCATGTTCGGGCCGGATTGTACTTCGTCGTCACCAGTCGTTGGCGCGGATCGACGGGGGTCGCCACCGGTGCGCCGAGATAGACGTCGCCGAGGCCGAGCACGAGGTAGCTCGCATCGAAGACGACGTCACGCACGGCCTGTTCGTCTGCCAGCCCGTTGATGCGGCGGATGAACTCGATGTTGTCAGGGCACCAGGGCGCATTCGGACGCACGAGTTCCTGATATTTGCGCATCGCAAGTGCCGCATCCGGATCGTTCCAGGAAAGCGGCAGATGGACGATGCGGCTCGGCACCTTGACGTCCTGGGCCGCAGGCAGGCTCGCCTCGATTTCGGCCAGCAGGCCGAGCAGGCGGTTGCGGGTCAGCGTCGTGCCGTCATAGTGGATCTGCAGCGAGCGGATGCCGGGCGTGAGATCGATGATGCCGGGCAGACGTGCCTGCGAGACGGCCTGCATGAGCAGGTGCACCCTCAGCCGCAGGGCGATATCGAGCGTCATCGGCCCGTATTCGACCAACAGATTGTCATCGCCCTGGCGGCGGTAGACGACAGAGACAGGCCCGTCGTCGCTTTTACCGACGATAGGCGAGCCGGCGTGCTGTTTCGCCCGATGCACCACCGGACCGGCGATGGGATCTTCGGGCCGCGCAACGGGATGAAAGCGAATGCGGTCGCCGGGCTTGAACTGGCCCATTTTCCACTGCTCTTCGCGGGCGATAACCGCCGGGCAGACGAAACCGCCGAGGCTCGGCCCGTCCGGTCCGAGGATGATCGGCATGTCGCCGGTAAAATCGATCGCGCCGATCGCATAGGCATTGTCATGCAGGTTGGAGGGATGAAGGCCGGCCTCGCCGCCATCGCTGCGCGCCCATTTCGGGGCTGGGCCGATCAGGCGAACGCCGGTGCGGGCGCTGTTGAAATGCACCTCGTAACTCGTCGAAAACAGCGTCTGGATATCGACATCCTGGAAGAAATCAGGCGCGCCATGCGGACCGTAGACGACGCCGACCTCCCATTCGCGCGTCAGTTCCGCAGGCTCGGTTGCCGGCTTCGGCGCATCGGCGGCCGCCTGACGGGCAAGATGCAGCACATGGCCGGTCTTCAGCGTGCCGGTGGCGTTGCCGCCGAACTGGCCGAGCCCGAAGGTGGCGCGCGAGCCGAGCACGACGGGCGCGGCAAAGCCGCCTGACACGGCGAGGTAAGCCCGCTGTCCCGGTCCCTCGATGCTGCCGACTGTGAGGATCTGACCGGCGCGGATGGTCACGGCCTTGCCATGCCGCAGTTTCACGCCGTCGACGCTCATTGCCATCCCGGCGCCGGCAAGTGCGACCACCGTGTCGGTATGGAATTTCAGCACCGGGCCGGAAACCGTCAGCTCCAGTGCTGCGACCATGTCGCCATTGCCGACGAGACGGTTGGCGTGACGGAAGGAACGCTCGTCCATCGGGCCGCTCGGCGGCACGCCGACATGCCAGAGGCCAAGCCGGCCCGGCAGTTCCTGGAGGCTCGATTGTGCGCCCGGCGCGATCACCTCGATGACATCGGGCACGAAGGAAAAATCGCGTAGCGCGGTCGTCGCCACCTTGCCGCTCGCTAGAAGTTCGGAGCTCGCGATGGCCCTGAGATAGTCGAGATTGGTTTCGATGCCCGATATCGATGTTTCCGCAAGTGCCGCCTTCAGCTTTTCGATCGCAGCCGGGCGATCCTCGGCCGACACGATCACCTTGGCGAGCATCGGATCGTAGAAGGGCGTGACATCAGTGCCGGTCTCGATCCAGCCGTCGATGCGTGCGTCCCTGGGGAACGCCACCTCGGTCAGCAGGCCCGCACTCGGGCGGAAATCGGCATGCGGCATCTCGGCATAGACGCGCACTTCGATCGCGGCCCCTTTCGGCTGCAGAGCCTCCGCACCGGACAGCACATCCTCGCCTGCGGCCTGGCGGATCATCCACTCGACCAGGTCGATCCCGAACACGGCTTCGGTGACGGGATGTTCGACCTGCAGGCGGGTATTGACCTCGAGGAAATAGAATTCCTCGCGCAGGGGATCATAGATGAACTCCACGGTGCCGGCGGATTCGTAGGAGACCGCAGAACCAAGATCGACAGCCGCCTTATGCAGGCGGGCGCGGGTTGCGGCGGAAAGGCCGGGAGCGGGTGTCTCCTCGACCACCTTCTGGTTTCGCCGCTGCAGCGAGCAATCACGCTCGCCAAGCGCAATCACCTTGCCTTTGCCGTCACCGAAAAGCTGGACTTCCACATGACGGGCTGCAGCGACGAACCGCTCGATATAGACGCGCGCATCGCCGAAGCTTGCCCGCGCCGTGCGCTGCACGCTTTCGAAGGACGCCTTCAGGCTTTCGGGATCGGCGCAGAGCTGCATGCCGATGCCGCCGCCGCCGGCCGTGCTTTTCAGCATGACGGGGTAGCCGATCGTCTCTGCCGCCGAAAGCGCTTCATCGGCGCTCGACAGCAGGCCGGTGCCGGGCAGCAGCGGCACGCCGCTTGCCTTGGCGAGTTCGCGGGCCGTATGCTTCAGGCCGAAGGCCGAGAGGTGTTCGGGCCGCGGGCCGATGAAGGTGATGCCTTCGGCAGCGAGGCGTTCGGCAAAACCGATATTTTCCGACAGGAAGCCGTATCCAGGATGCACCGCCTCTGCCCCTGTCGCCTTGCAGGCGGCAATGACGGCGTCGACATTGAGATAGCTTTCGCCGGCAGGCGCCGGCCCGAGACGGATCGCCTCATCCGCCATCATTGCGGGCTTGGCGAAGCGGTCGGCATCGGAATAGACGGCGACGGAGGCTATGCCCATCCGTCGCAGCGTCTTGATAACCCGGATGGCGATTTCGCCCCGGTTGGCGATCAGGACTTTCTTGAACATGCTCAGTCCTCGCCGTCCCAGATCAGCACCCGGATCGGCGTCGGATCGAAGCCGTTGCAAGGGTTGTTGATCTGTGGGCAGTTGGAGATGACGCAAAGCACGTCCATCTCCGCGACGAGTTCCACATAGTCGCCCGGCGCCGAAATGCCGTCGACGATCGTCATCTCGCCATTCGGCCTGATCGGCACGTTCATGAAGAAATTGATGTTGGGCACGATGTCGCGCTTGCCCATTCCGTGTTTGCTGACCTCGAGGACGAAGTTGTCGCGGCAGGCATGCAGGTATTTCGTGCCATGGCCGAAGCGCACCGTATTGCTTTCGCAGGAGCAGGCGCCGGCCGAGGTGTCATGGCGGCCGCAACTGTCAGCCGTCATGGTCAGCATGACATTGCCTTCGTTCGACATGATCTTCGTGCCGATGCCGATATAGGCAGCACCCTGCATGCGCATCGTATCCTGATTGGAATAGCGCTCGGAGAAATCATCGGCACGGTAGAAGAGCGTGTCGATCGCCTGCTGGCCAAGGCTGTCTTCGATGCGGATCGTCTGGCCCTTGCGCACAATGCCGGACCACGGAGCTTCGGCCGGAATGAAATGATCCTGCGCGGCATTCTGCAGGGTGCGGGCAGGGGAGGTCTGAATGAAATCGGACATCGTCATCTCCTCAGGCCAGCATCAGGGCGTTGTTTTCGAAACCGCGCGCTGCTTCGGCCGTTGCCGTGCGGCAGAGATCGTCAGCAGCCGAGATTGCCGCCTTGTAGCGGGTGATGACGACAGGCTTCGGCTGATAGGTGGGATCGGGATCGAGCGGATGCGGGCAAGTGGAAAAGCCGACCAGCATGTCCATCTCGGCACGCAGTTCGACATAGTCGCCGCTGTTGGAGCGCTTGCCTTGCCAGCCGAACCCACCGCCCTCGGCCAGGCGGACGGGCGCGAAAAGATTGAGGATGCCGGGAATATCGCGCCTGTCGAGGCCGAGCTTGACGGCGACGAGGATCAGATTGTCGCGGGTATTGCGTATCTTCTCGCCCGGATATTTCGCGGCATTCGAGGCAGCCGTCGAACCGCCCATCAGGCAGTCATGGGCGCCGGAGCTATCTTCGATCATCGAGAACATGACGCGGCCCATATCGGAGAAGATCACCCGCCCCTTGCCGAGTGCGGTCGTCCACTGGACCTTGGCGGTATCGACGAGATTGATCCGCTCGCTCGTATCGCCGGCATTCCAGGCAACGAGCGCCACGGTGGAATTGCCCTCGGCCTGATCGATGCGGATCGCCTCGCCGCGCAAGAGTTTCGTCGACCAATACCAGCCGCCGGGAATGGTCTCCTGGTGGATGACGGCGGCAGCATCGATGGCCGGCGCCGGCAGCGGGCTTGGGCCGGGAAGCGCCTTGGGGGCGAATTCCAGACCCTTCTTCTGGTGCTCCTCGTAGCGCGCGCGATTGGCGGCGATCTCTTCCGGCGAGCGTCTCACATGCATCATAGCGTCTCTCCTGATGATGCCAGGTCGTCCCGGCTGTGGCCCAGGGAAGAGACCGGGCCGTCCCGGTCAGGGCTGAAAATCGATGACTGGCCGGCAAGACGTGGCGGCCAGATGGAAATATCCTTGGTGATGGTGGCGCCGTAGCGCTCCTTCTCTTCCGGCCGATCGCGGCGGCGTTCGAAGGCGACGACGCGGTTGGCCAGCGTGAAAGCCTCGCGCATATCATGCGTGACCATGACGACGGTCATCTGCGTTTCATGCCAGAGCCGCTTCATCAGTGTGTGGATCTCGGCGCGGATGCCGGGATCGAGCGCGCCGAAGGGTTCATCGAGCAGCAGCACCTTCGGCTTCATGATGAGCGCCTGGGCGAGCGCCAGGCGCTGCTGCATGCCGCCGGAAAGCTGGGCCGGATATTTGCCCTCCGAACCGGCGAGCCCGACCTCGGCAATCAGCGCACGTGCTTCCTCGATGGCGTTGCGGCGTGCGGCGCCGAAGAGCTTGGCTTTGTAGCGCGCGGCGGAAAATTCCTTGCCGAGCAAGACATTGCCGAGCACCGTCAGGTGGGGAAAGACGGAATAGCGCTGGAAGACGACGCCGCGATCCGGTCCCGGCTCCGGCGGCAGAGCTTCACCGTCGAGCAGGATCCTGCCCTTCGTCGGTTGCTCCTGGCCGAGCAGCATGCGCAGGAATGTGGTCTTGCCGCAGCCGGAGGGGCCGACAAGGGCGACGAAGGCACGCGAGGCGACGGCCAAGGATACGTTTTCGAGCACGATCTGATCGCCATATTCCTTCCAGACCCTTTCTATCTTCAGTTCGCTCATGTCTGCTTCTCCAGTTCGGACCAGGGGAAGACGGCGATGCGCAGGCGATCGAGCAGGGCGTTCATGACAACGGCAAGCAGAGTGATCCAGACGACATAGGGAAAGATGATGTCCATCGAGAGATAGCGGCGGACGAGGAAGATGCGGTAGCCGAGGCCGGAATCCGACGAGATCGCCTCGGCCGCGATCAGGAACAGCCAGGCCGGACCGAGCTGCAGTCTGAGGCAGGTGATCAGCCGCGGCAGGATCTGCGGCAGCACGACACGCAGGCCGATCTGCCAGGAGGAGCCGCCGAGCGTCTCGGCCTTGACGATCTGTTCGCGGGGCAATTCCAGCGCCTTCAGCGCGAGGTCGCGGATCATCGTCGGTGCGACGCCGATGACGATGAGGGCAATTTTCGATGTTTCGCCGAGCCCCATGACGATGAACAGGATCGGCAGCAGCGCCAGTGGCGGCACCATGGAGATCACGGCGACGGAGGGGGAAAGCAGTGCTCTGAGATAGGGCAGCATGCCGATTAGCATGCCCAAGGCGAGCGCGATCGCCGTCGAGATGCCGAGGCCGGCAAGCAGGCGGACCAGGCTCGCGCCCGTGTCCGACCAGAGCAGAAACTCGCCGGTACGCGGGTCGGCGACGAAGGCCAGGCGGTTGATCGCATCGGCAAAGCCGGCAAGGCTCGGTAGAAGCTTGTCATTGGCGTTATCCGCCAGTCGCGCGGCCGAGCCGAAGGCATAGGCAAGGGCGAGAAGCACGAAGGGCAGCATCGTCAAGGCGAATTGCGCGCCCCGGCTCGGCCTCGTGTTGATCCAACGCATGGGAATGCTCCGCTGATGAAGGGAAGGGGCGCGAGCCAAGCCGCGCCTCCGTTGCGATCAGAGCGAACCGTCGGCGGCTGCCTTCATATAGGTCTCGGTGAAGCGCAGCTTCACATTGCCGGCGTCGCCCAGCACCTTGCCATCGGGCATTTCGATGCCAATAACGTCAGCCGACGGCGCTCCATTGCCGAGCAAGCCTTTCTCGAAGAGGAAGTTGCGCACCAGATCCATGGTCTTCGGCAGATTCGGCGAAGCGGTGAAGGCAACGGCATCGGCCGGCTTGTCGAAGAGCTTGGTGGCGGCGAGCTGGGCTTCGAAGCCGGCGAGATCGGTGCCCGACGCCGAGCCCATGGCCTCGCGGGCTGCCTTGCCCTCGGCGGTGTCTGCCCGCAGCAATGCGGCCGTCTCATACCAGATGCCGGCGAGCGCCTTGCCGAAGTTCGGATTGTCTTTCAGCACGCCGCTATTGGCGACCATCAGGTCGATGATTTCGCCCGGCACCTGCGAACTGTCGAAAACCTTCTTGGCCGAGGGATCTTCGAGAATGGTGGAGACCAGCGGGTTCCAGGTGACGACGGCGGTGACGTCTGAGGTCTTGTAGGCGGCCACCATGTCGGCATCAGATGTATTGACCACCTTCACGTCGCGTTCCGTCAGCTGGATGCTTTCGAGCGCACGGGCGAGCAGATAGTGCGACACGGAGAATTCGACGAGATTGACGCTCTGCCCCTTGATATCGGCAAGGCTCGCCTTGTCCTTCAGGATCACGGCGTCATTGCCATTCGAGAAGTCGCCAACGATCACGGCCGTCGTATCGACGCCGCCGGCGGCCGGGATCGACAAACCGTCCATATTGGTCAGTGTCACGGCGTCGAAGGCGCCGGCCGTGTATTGGTTCATCGATTCCACATAATCGTTGAACTGCGTGACCTCGATCTTGATGCCGTATTTGTCGGCCCATTTCTTGACAATGCCGTGGTCGGCCGCGTAACCCCAGGGCATCCAGCCGACATAGATCGACCAGGCCACCTTGAATTCGGACTTCTGTTCCGCCTCTGCGACGGAAGCAACCCCGAGCATCAGCGATACCGCCAGCGCCGTGGTGGAGACAATCTTCGAAAAAGTCTGCATTGAAATTCCCCTTCTGCTTTTCTTCAAAAGGGATCGGCAAAGACCATCGTGCCACCAATCCCTTGGCTTACGAGGTCTCCCGGGCTTTTGTCCCGCCGTGCACCCGCCGGGATTTCTCCCCCGTCGGTGGTGGCTCTCGGACCAGCCGCACTTCTGAAAAGCGCCGGAACCCTAGCCACCAACTCGGCACATTCCACGCAAGAGGTGTGCCAGCTTATAACGTGTTGATTTTTCTCGCCTCAGTCTCTTGGGTTGTTTGGCATTGTGTACACTTGCAGCATTTTGCTCAATATTTGAGCATTTTCCAAGGCCCAGCTGAGACGGCTCTGGATGCGAGACAGGAGCCGGGCGGCGCTATGCTAATGTTGTCTGATCGTGCCAAGTCGAACTAACGCATACCCCGCACCACCCATTTGAATCAAAAGGTCTGCTCTCATTTCCCTGTCGGTGACGACCTTGATTTGGGTCCATTTGCCTATCTTGGTATCGAGCGGCAGAGGTAAGCCTTCTCGCAGTAAGAGGGTAAGCTCAGGTGCTCTTTCCGACTTATAAATGCAAATCCTCATCGCACGGCGCCCCACTGCACAGATTTGTGACAGTTATATTGCAGTGCGCCACCAATTATTGCAATGCCGCAAACCCTTTTCCGCAAATCCGCTTCTTTTGAAGGTAACGGTCGACCACTCAGCTTCCAGCAAAGCAGCGGAAATATGTGACTCGCCAGCCCAGAGAGAAACTTTTCATAATGGCAAATCAGCGAAAGGTTCAGCAGCGCCTGCGCGGCCTCTCACCTACCTGATGCCGCAGTCTGGCATGCCACTTACTTTAAATTAGCGCTACGCCGATTTCAAATGGCCACGCCTTGACTTTCAATCGGTCATAACCATAGTTTCAAACGGTCATAAAAGGAATGAGGCTGTGGCGCTGTATCCAAGGCTGGTTGAGCAACGCGTTGCCGACGCCATGTCAGACACGCGAGTCGTTCTGATCGTAGGTCCCCGACAATCAGGAAAAACGACGTTGGCCAAGAAGATGGCCAACGAGAGGATGGAGTATCACACGCTGGATAATGCGACGACGCTCAACGCAGCGCGACAGGATCCAGTTGGCTTTGTAAGACGTATGGATCGCGCCATCATCGATGAAATTCAGCGTGCTCCCGAGCTGTTGTTGGCCATCAAGGAAAGCGTGGATGCCGACGAGCGCCCAGGACGTTTCCTCCTGACCGGTTCGGCCAATCTCATGACGCTGCCACGCGTGGCGGATTCGCTGGCAGGGCGCATGGAGGTCGTTCAATTGTTGCCGCTGGCGCAAAGCGAGATCCGGACCGCCGGCAGCAGCTTCCTGCGCGACGCCTTTCAAAACGAAGCCAAGGCCGGAGAACCGATCGTCGGAGACGACCTGATGGCTGCGGTTCTGGCCGGTGGATACCCCGAGGCATTGGGCCGCAAAACCTTGAGCCGCAGACAGGACTGGTATGCGAATTATATCCAGGCGATCGTCCAACGCGACGTTCGCGATGTCGCGCAAATCGAGCAGATTGCTCAAATGCCGCGCCTGCTACGCATTCTGGCGGAACATTCGGGACAGCTGGTGAACTATTCCGGAATTGGTGCGGCCATCGGGATGAACCACGTCACAACGCAAAAATATGTCGGTATCTTCGAGAGCCTGTTCCTGGCCCGAACCGTACAACCCTGGTTTTCCAACAAGCTTAAACGTCTCACGAAGACACCGAAAATACATTTCCTCGATTCAGGTCTCCTCGCATCCCTTCGTGACCTTTCTCTCGAGAGGCTCCGGGACGACAGGGGTCAGTTCGGGCCCTTGCTGGAGACTTTCGTTTTTGGCGAGATCCTTAAACTCGCCAGCGGTGGGCAAACCCACTTCGAATTTTCGCATTTTCGTGACAAGCAGCAGAACGAAGTCGATATCGTCATCGAAGACAGAAGAGGGCGGATCGTCGGTATCGAGATCAAAGCGGCAGCATCCGTCTCGAATTCCGATTTTTCGGGATTGCGAATTTTGGCCGAAGCATCCGGAGATCGGTTTGTTTCGGGTATGGTCTTGTACGACCATGACAGGGTGATCCCTTTCGGGGAACGTTTGTCCGCTGTGCCAATATCGGCGTTGTGGAATTAGCGCCTGGGAAATTTCGTTGCAGTCTCCAGACCCGAGCATTCTTGAAACTTCGACGGCGTCGACGAATAATGGACCTCAGGTTCGATTCCTATCAACTGCAAAAAAACAGGAATTTTGCTTTGCCTGAATGTGCTTCAGCGATTCCGGACGCCAGTCTTGCGCCGGCGGGAACAGCTGTAAAGCGTCGTGGAACGTCCATAGCGATTAGGAAATTGACGCCAGAACGAGATTGAGCCTCTTTTAAATGGAAACGCTCTGGGGCTCAGCGAGGAACCCTGGTTACCCATCTTCAGACCAAGCTTCCAAATGTCAGGCGGTGGAGGCGCCCCTGGTATTCCTGGACGCCTGCTCATTCCTGCGCTCGATACGGGTTAGTTTCTCAGATCCGACTGGAGCAAGGTCGAAGTGCGTTGACGAAGTCCTCGGACTTGCGCTAACGTTAGCAAAAATGGAGGTCAAAAATGAAAATTGTCCGCTATCAGGCCGTCGACGGAATTTACTACGGTGTCGAAAGTGAGGGCAGGATCGAGCGGATTGCTGGTGATCCTTTCCTGGTCATCGAGCGGACGGGGCAAGTGGACCGCCTTTCCGACGTCCGCTTACTGTGCCCCGTCGAGCGGCCTCGGATATTTGGCGTCGCGTATAATTACCGGCAGCACACCGACGAATCCGGGAAGGAGCAGCCGACGCTTCCGGTGCTGTTCATGAAGCCGAGCACGGCCGCGAGCGGTGACGACGACGCCATAGAATATCCGATTGACGGCGAAATCGTCCACTACGAGGCTGAACTGGTTGCCGTTATCGGCAAGGGCGGACGCCATATCAGCAAGGAACATGCTTTGCAGCATGTTTTCGGCTACACCTGCGGCAACGACATCAGCGACCGCATCATCCAGCGGCAGGAGAGCAAATTCGGCTGCCTGCTGGCGGGCAAGGGCTACGACACTTTTGCCCCGATGGGGCCGGCGATCGTGACGGATCTCGATCCGACGAACCTCGACGTCATCCTTCGCCAGAACGGCAGCGTCAAACAGTCCGGGAATACGCGAGACCTCGTCTACCCGGTTGCCGACATCGTTGCTTACCTGAGCCGCTTCATGACGCTGCTGCCCGGCGATGTGATCATGACCGGTACGCCCGCCGGCGTCGGGCCGATCGTTCCCGGCGATGATCTCGAGGTCGAAATTCCCGGGATCGGCGTCTTGAAAAATCCTGTGGTTGCCGCACTGCACTAAGTGGGACTCGAGCGGAAATCTGGTCGGGCGGATTGGAGGTATAAATTCCGGTTGACCTTCAATCTTTGAATGCTATTAATGCTAACGTTAGCATCTGCCGGCGACAGGTTCTGCACCGGATGGCCAGGCAGGAGATTTGTGAAGACAAGGCAGAGGGTGGAGAAATGGCACGCGTAAAATATGTCTCGAACTGTGAACTCGCCGAGACGCAACCCGCATTGAATGAGCGCCTGCTGAAGGAGAGGAAGGTTCCGACCGGAAATATCTTCCTTGCGCTCGCCAATGCTCCGGCAATTCTCGACGACTTCCTGACCTATGCGAATGCGGTCCGGGCTGCCGACCTCAGCCCGAGGCTGCGCGAGATGGCAATCCTGACGGTCGGCTACTGCACGAACTCCGAATACGAGGTGAAGCACCATCATTCTCATGGCCTCAAGGCAGGCTTGACGGAGGAGCAGTTCCAAGCCATCCCGCATTTCGAAACCTCCGACCTTTTCAACGAGCAGGAAAAGGCTGTGATGGCCTTTGCCAAGGACTCCACGCTGAACGTCGATGTTTCCGATGAAGTGTGGAACGGCGTCGCGAAGTTCCTGTCGGAGAAGCAGCTTGTCGAACTGTCGATCAATGTCGCCTGGTACAATTCCGGCGTTCGTCTCATGGGTGCGCTGAAGATCGATCTTGAAGAAGGATACAGGTGAGCAAACGGGTGGCGCGGAAACTGCATCCGCCGCAGCTTGCCGCGTCGTCTTGGCGGCGGCTCATCAAATAATCCAGAGCCTTCAGCGTCCGGTCCTGGAATATGGGATGAATCACAGCCAATCAAAGAGAGGTGCGCGCCGCGGGGCGGGCGCCTCTCTTTGATCTGGTGGGCCGCGGCGGGTGTCTGCAGCCTGCCGGCGTTTCAGGGAGCGCCCGTGCTGCCGCGAATGACCAGTTGTGGCGGAGAGATGAAGCTGTAAGGCTTGCTAAGGTCACCCTTGTTTTGAAGGTGGTGCAGGAACCAGAGCCCGCAAGCCGTAGCCAGCTCCGAAACAGGCAATTGGACCGTCGTCAATCCAGGCCCCCACCACCGATACCCAAGCTCATCGCCAAATCCGACGACCGAAATATCTCGAGGGACACTCAAGGCCTGGTCCTGGATTTCGTCAATGACTCCGGAGGTGTTTTGAACTGCGCCGATCACCAGCGCCGTCGGTCGATCCTTTAGGGAAAGCAGGCGGCGCACGGCCTCCCGTCCGAATTCGGGCGAGGAGGGCGCGCCAAGCTCCTCGTGAACGGTGATGGTTCGGCCGGCGCTTTTGACGGCGTCCCGGAAACCCTGCACGCGCGCCGCGCCGGTGGGCAGTTCTTCCGTACCGCCGATATAGGCGATCCGTTTGTGACCTGCATTGATGATATGTTCGGTGCTCTCGTAAAGCGCCCGCCTGTCATCGATCCCAAACCATTGGTCGCCGAGCAGCGGCGCCTTTCGCAGTAATTGAATGTGCGGCGTCATCTTCAGGATTCGCGCGGAATCGGGATGAGGTTTTGCGCTCGGGACCAGAATGATCCCTGCGACGTTGACGCTCGTGAGTTCCCTGATGTGGCGAAGCTCGTGCATTCTGTCGTCATCGGTTTCGCACAAGGTCAGCTGGTAATTCGCCGAAAGAAGGCACTGCGAGAGAGCGTGGGCAATCGTCGAGTAAAAGTTGTTCCGGATATCTGGAACGATCAGCCCGACGAGATTGCTCTGCACTCCGCGCATCATGCGTGCAGCACGATTGGCAACATAGCCCGCTTGAGCTGCGGCTTCGTTCACCTTTCGCTTCATCTCGGCGCTGATCCGGCGATCGTCGGCCAGGGCGCGGCCCACGGTCGAGGGGGAAACTTGAAGTATCGCCGCTATGTCTTTAATTGTTACCATTGTGTGTGGCTCGGAATTGTCGATTTGGCCAACGATAGCATTGGCGTCGCGGTTGTCAAACCTTCCGTACCGTTTAAGTAGCAATCTTTTGATTTTTCGCCACCTGCACTTGGCCGACGTCGCCGATAGCGTTGTTAAATAAAAATATTTCAAATACTTAAGTCTATCGATCCCAATTGCTGCGCCGATGGCGGCGCGCTCGCACAGGCGCTTCGGAGCCAATTAACTTCTTCAGAGCCGTTGACAGGAGGCCCGTGCTGTGGGACGAATGTTTGTGCAAACGTTAGCGCAAACGGGAGGAGGCATAACGTATGGATGTTCTGGTGTTCCTGGCATCGATCATCACGTCCGCAGAGGGACGTAGATTCTGATGACCGTCGCTCTTTTCCTGCAATCCGCTGTCGGCGGCGTCCTGTTGGGCGGGATCTATGGCCTGCTGGCGATGGGTCTCAGCCTGAGCTGGGGTCTGCTGAAGCTTGTGAACCTCAGTCATTTCGCGCTGGCGTTCCTCGGCGCCTACCTGACCTACCAACTCGGCACCATTTATGGCGTTCCGGCATATTTGAGCGCTCTCATAATCGCGCCACTGTTTTTCGCGCTTGGCGTTGCGCTGCATAGCGTGTTCGTGCGCTTCAAGGTGAAGGAATTCGCATCTCTCCTGGTGACCTTCGGCGTCACGATCCTGATCGAGTCTCTGATCCAATGGATCTGGTCGGCGGACTTCCTTCGTTATGAAACACCCTATGCCCAGACCACCATCCGGCTCGGTCCGATCTTCGTGCCCGTATTGGATCTCTCAGCCTTCGTCTGCGCCGGGGTGCTGGCCGGGGCAGCCTGGTACGCGTTGAACAAGACCATGCTCGGCAAAGCGCTGCGTGCCGCTGCCCACGACGCCCCCGTCGCGTCGGCTTTCGGCATCAACTCCACCCGCGTCTCATACATTCTGGCTGGTCTTTGCTCAGCCACAGCCGGTATCGCGGGTGTCTTCATCGCCCTGATCGGAACTTTGGCGCCATCTCAGATCGAGGCCTGGATCGGGGTCGTATTTGCCGTCGCCATCATTGGAGGATTGGGCAGCCCGATCGGCGCGCTGGGCGCCGGAATGCTGATCGGCGTGGCCGAGAGCCTGACCATGTCCGTCGTGAATCCCGCGTGGGCGCCGCTTGTGGCATTCAGCGTCCTCATCGTCATCCTCCTGCGCAAACCGGTGATTTGACCATGAAAAAGCTTCTAACCACAGCGCCGGTCGTTGGGATTTTGGCCTTGCTGCCTTACCTCGGAATGGCGGATTACTACCTTTCCTACCTCTACATCATCTTCTTCTGGGTCGTGCTGGCGACGAGCTGGGGCATCCTCAGCGGTTACACGGGCTACTGGAGCTTCGGTCACGCCGCATTCTTCGGGATTGGCGTCTACACCACAGCCACGCTCACCACGCAATTGTCTTGGCCGTTCGTTGCGACAATCCCGGCCGCGGCACTGATTGCGGCCGCGATCGCTGTCCTGATCGGCTTGGTCGTGTTCCGCTCCGGAGCCTTGCGCGGGGAGTTCTTCGCGCTGCTGACGCTGTCGGTGACCTTCGTCGTCGCCGCCATCGTGTCAAACACCTCGCTGGACTCAGGTACGGGCGTGTTCCTCTCGGGGATCGAAATCCCGATGATCGGCGTGACGGCGTCCGGTTCCCTCTACATGTTCGGGCTTCTCGCGGCTCTGGCTGCGCTGGCGACGTCCTACTTCATCTTTCACAGTAAATTCGGGCAGGGCTTGCTTGCCATCCACGATGATGAAGACGTCGCGGAGGTGAAGGGCGTTCCGACCTTTCGCTATAAGCTCATCTCGTTTGCCGTCTCGTCGGCGCTTGCCGGCGCGATGGGGGCGATCCATGCGGTATATGTGGGCTACGTCACGGTTGGCGAGACGTTTGCGGTGACCGTTCCTCTTTATGTCGTGCTCATGAGCATCCTCGGCGGTGCTCGCCATTGGGCCGGTCCTGCCATCGGCGCGGTCATCATCACCGTGCTGCAGAGCGCGATCGTCAGCGGCGCGCATGCAGAATTCGGCCGCGCGGGCGTCGCTCTTGCGCTGATCGTTGTCATCCTGGTGCTGCCGTCCGGCATCGTTCCGAGCCTTATTCGCAGGTTTGCCGAAAAGCGCGGTGGAATTGCCATGCCGCAGGCGGCGGTTCAGGCTGCAACCCTGCTTGCGCCTTCAACTGCTGACGGTTCCAGCCCGGTGCTCCTCAAATGCGAGGACGTCACAAAGTCCTTTGGCGGTATCCGGGCCCTGACCGGCGTGACCCTCGACGTTTTCCGAGGTGAAATTCTGGCCCTGGTCGGGCCGAACGGTTCCGGCAAGTCCACGCTGATCAACATGATCAGCGGCCACTACACCATGACCTCCGGCAAGATCACACTGGAAGGCGAAGAGATCTCCGGTCGATCCCCGCATCTGATCGCGCAGCAGGGCGTGGCGCGGACGTACCAGATCCCGCGCCTGTTCGACAATCTGACCGTCCTCGAAAACGTTCAACTCTGCGCAAAATTCGGCAGCGCCGATGGCATGGGCGCGGCTGAGGTCGAGGCGGTCACCAGCGAGGCGCTTGCCTTCACCGGCCTGGCCGACAAGGCCAACGTGCTTCCCGAAGCCTTAAACCTGCATGACCGAAAGTTTGTCGAATTCGCCAGAGCGCTGGCCGCAAAACCGCGGCTGCTGCTGCTCGACGAGGTGCTCTGCGGCCTCAATCCGGCCGAGGTCGACCACGCGGTTGAAATGATCAAGCGGATCAAGGCCGGCGGTACGACGATCATCTTCGTCGAGCACCTGATGAGGGCGGTCGTCGCGCTGGCGGACCGTGTCGCGGTGCTGGATCAGGGCAAAGTTCTGGCGCTCGGGCATCCTGGCGAAACGATGAGAGATCCAGCCGTGATCAGCGTATATCTGGGAGGCAGTCATGCTGCTTGAGGTCGATAAGATCGAGGTCGGTTACGGAGATGCGATTGCTCTTTGGGACCTGTCCATCAGCGTAAAGCCGGGCGAGATCGTTTCCGTCGTCGGCCCGAATGGAGCCGGCAAGAGCACGCTGGTCAACGCCATCGCCGGCATTCTTCGGCCGCACAAAGGAAAGATCGTTATCGAGGGTAACGATGTTTCCAAAGTGCCCAGCCATCGGGTCTGCGACTACGGCATAGCAGTGGTGCCGGAAGGGCGCCGTCTCTTCACGGCGATGACGGTCCTGGACAATCTGTTGCTCGGTGCCTACCGCTCGATCGCTCGTGCTGAGCGTGAGGCCACGCTCGCCGAGGTGTTTCACCTGTTTCCTGTTCTGAAAGAGCGCCAGGATTCATTGGCAGGCTCCCTCTCGGGCGGGCAGCAGCAGATGGTCGCGATCGGCCGCGGCCTGATGGCCAAGCCGCGCGTGCTGCTGATGGACGAGCCGTCGCTCGGGTTGTCGCCTTTGATCGTCGGGGAAATGTTCAAGATCATCCAGATGATCAATGAGCGGGGCGTCGCCGTGCTGCTCGTCGAGCAGAACGTGAACAAGGCGCTCGAAATTGCCCATCAGGCCTACGTGATCGAGCAAGGCCGCGTGACGGCCTCCGGAGCGCCAGAAGTTCTCATCAATGATCCAAGCATCAGGGAGGCGTATCTTGGCATCTGAAAATTCGAGCGGAAGGGTTCCCGTGCATGTTCGACGCGTGGTGACGGAGCACTCCAGTCAGGGTGTCGCCGGCTTCGCTGAGGACGGCGCCGTTCCGCGCACGGACATATTCAGAACGATCCCCGGCTTGGTGTCGCGGATGATCTGGTCGACGTCGGCTTCCACGACCCTTCCATTCGACGGAACCGATCCAACTGCCTCGGTGACGAGCTTCGTTCCCGAGCTCGGCGAAACGCGATTTCTAGTGCTAACGTTCCCACCGGATGCCGTTTTCATGTCTCCGGATTTCGACGGTCCGGCAGCCATGACTGAGAATCTGGCGGTCAGCCCAGGCTTGGCCGAACGCTTCGAGCCGGATGGCAAACATCAAACACCCACCGTCGACTATGGAATCGTCCTCGACGGTGAGATCTGGATGGAGCTCGACGATGGCAATGAGACCCGCTTGGGTCCGTTCGACGCCTTCGTACAGAACGGTACGCGTCATGCCTGGCGAAACAAAAGCGACAGACCGGCAACCATCGCCGTGGTGCTGGTTGGTGCGAAACACTCCGATACGACGGATTAAGACGACGGCCTGTCGGCCTCGATGATCCAAATTTCAACCTGACTTGTGGACAAACTGAACATGATCAACACCGAAATCCGAAAAGTGCAGGGTCGTCGCGTCTGGGATTCCCGTGGCAGGCCCACTGTCGAGGTGGAGATCGAATTGGCCTCCGGTGCGACCGGCAGGGCCATCGCTCCCGCCGGCGCATCGACCGGCACCGGCGAAGCACTCGACCTTCGTGACGGCGGCAGCGCCCTTGCCGGCCTGGGTATCAACAAGGCCCTGACCGCCGTCAACGGTGAAATCGCCAGGTTGCTGATTGGCCGGGATGCCAGGGATCAAGCCGAAGTGGACCGCGCCATCATCAACCTGGACGGCACTGCGAACCGGAGCAGGCTGGGTGGAAATGCATCGGTGGCAACGTCGATGGCGCTGCTTCACGCGGCAGCGGCAGCCGCCGATCAACCGATCTGGCGGTATCTCGCGGGTTCCGACAGGGGAATTACGATGCCGCTGCCGGAAATCCAGATCTTTGGCGGCGGCGCGCACGCGGCGCGCCGGGTAGACGTTCAGGATTTCATGATCATGTGCCCTGCCGCCTCGACGTTCTCGGAGGCTTTGGAGTGGACCGCAGAGGTTTATCGCGCAGCAGGCGACATCATGAAGCGCGCCGGCAAGCTCCAGGGCGTGGCGGACGAGGGAGGCTACTGGCCTGCTTTTACCAGCAATGAAGAGGCTCTCGACGCCTTGGTTCGCTCGATCGAGGCCGCGGGCCTGAAGCCAGGCGCCGACGTCGCGATATCGCTCGATATCGCGGCTTCCGAATTCGGTCGCGAAGGTAAGTATTCGCTGGCCTTGGAAGACCGGCAGCTCGATACGGCCAAAATGATCGACATGCTTGGCGGCTGGTTGAAGGCTTACCCGATCGTCTCCATCGAGGATCCGCTTGCCGAGGACGATCCGGATGGCTTCAAGGAGTTCACCGCCCGCTACGGCTCCAGATGCCAGATCATCGGCGACGACTTCTTCGTGACGAACGCGGCGCGTGTCACCGAAGCGATCAAGGAGAAAAGCGCCAATGCGGTTCTGATCAAGCCGAACCAGGCGGGCACGATCACAGAGACATTCGAGGCGCTTTGCGTGGCCAAGAAGGCGGGTTTCCGGACGATCGTTTCGGCCAGATCCGGTGAGACGGAAGATGTGACGATCGCCCATCTGTCGGTCGGCTGGGATGCCAAGCAGCTCAAGGTTGGATCGTTCTCCCGCTCCGAACGGATGGCCAAGTGGAACGAGGTCCTCCGGATCGAGGAAGCCCTTGGAAAAGAGGCTTCGTTCGCCGGCTGGTCGGCGCTAGACTTGGCTGAAAAGCCGGCCGCGGCTGTCGCTGTCGGTTAGAATTTGGATGGGCCGGCTGCTGCTCTCGCTCGAAAACAGGCGTTGACAAAAGACTTGGCCATTTTATGCTAACGTTAGCAAAATTCGACGAGGGCAACATGCTTCCGGCCGTTAATCTGAAACCTCCGTTCAACATCACGCGCTTCAGCCATGTCGTGCTCGATGTCGATGATGTGGAGCGCAGCCGAGATTTCTACGTCAATGTCGGCGGCCTAGTCGAAACAGAATTCGCCGACGGTGTTTCCTATCTTCGCGGATTGTCCGAGGCCTGCCATCACAGCCTCGTGCTCGCACCTGCCGACGGGAAGCCGGCGTGCAAGCGGATCGGTTACCGGGTGTTCCTGGAAGAGGATCTCGAGAAGGCCAAGATCTTCTTCGATGAGAAAGGGCTGCCGGCGGAATGGGTCGAAGTTCGAAACCAGGGGCGGACTCTGCTTGTCAGCGATCCGTCCGGTGCGCGTATCGAGCTTTGCTCCAGCATGAGCGTCCATCCCCGCAAGTTTCTCGAAGTGCATGAACATCGTGGCGCCCGAGCCCAGGGCCTCGACCATTGCCAGGTCATGGTTGCCAATCCGCTGGCTCTCAGCGCATTCTATGGCGAGCTCGGTTTCCGGACTTCGGAATATATCGCGGCAGGCGACGATCTCATTGCGAACTTCATGTATCGCAAAGGTGTCTGCCTCGACTTGGCCTTGGTGCCCGGTATCGGTCCGCAGCTGCATCATTTCGCTTACACGGTTGCAGAAAGCAGCGACATCTTCGCCGTGTGCGATTTCGCCAGCCGTTATGGCTATGGAGACAGCGTCGAGCGGGGGCCTGGACGACATGGACCTTCGGGAGTCCTGTTCGTCTATCTGCGTGATCCCGATGGGCATCGGGTGGAGTTCTTCAACAATCATTACACCACGATAGACGCGGAGTTGGAGCCCATTCGCTGGGATGCGGCATCCCTCAGCACCAACGTGCATTGGGGCATGCCGGCCGTCTCGAAGTGGTTCTTCGAGGCCAGCGAATTTACGGGAGTGCCGCTGGAGCGCCCCGAAAAAATGCCGAACCCTATGACGCTGGAACGCTACGCGGAAGCGCTGGCGAAGCGCTGAGGCCTGCCGCCGGCGGCAGGGATTGATAATGACATGCCGGAAGCACTTGGGAGGATGAGATGAGTGCGAATTCCATTATACTGAAGAGACGAGCATTCCTCGGGTCTGCAGCCGCAGTAGCAGCTTTCAGCTCGATACCGAGGGTTTTTGCCCAGGAGGGGCCGATCCGCGTCGGCGGAACGCTGCCGTTGACGGGTCCGCTCGCGGGTGTGGGCGCAATCCACAAGCTCGCGGCCGAGGTGTTCGTCGAACAGATCAACGCCAAAGGCGGTATTCTTGGACGAAAGGTGGAATTCGTCCTTCTCGACGACCAATCGCTTCCCGCCAATGCGCGAACCCTTTACGAGCGCCTGGTGACGGCCGATAAGGTCGATCTCCTGATGGGCCCCTATGGCACGTCCTCGATTATCGCGGCAATGGGTGTTGCCGCTCGATTCAAGAAGCTGCTTGTTCAGAGCAGCCTCGGCGACCCGAGCCTCGCGCCCTATCCGCTACAGTTCCCCTCTCTTCCGATCGGGGCCGAGCCGCAATTGACCGACACCGAGATCGTTCTCGATGCCTATGCGAGCCTGCCGACCCCTCCGAAGACGATCGCTTTCGTCACGAGCAAATTCCCCTCGGCTCTGACGATCGCCAAGGGCGGCCAGCAGGTCGCAGAGAAGCGTGGTATCAAGAGCGTGCTGGACCTCGAATACGAGTTCGGCACGAAGGATTTCGGTGCAATCGCCAACCGCATCAAGGCGGCTGATCCGGACCTGCTGTGGTCCGGCGCGATCGGCATGGAGGCCGTGCAGCTTCTCGATGCGATGAGCCGGATCGACTATCAGCCAAGAAACCAATTCTACCTGTTCCCGGCGCCCGGCCCGACCGCAGCTCACCCCAAAGCAAACGGCTTGACCTCGCTGACCTGGTTTGAAGAGCACGAGCCCTTCCTCACCTATCACGGCGCACAGGAATTCGTGAGCGCTTACGACAGCAAGGCCAAGGCGGCAGGCTTCCCTTATCCGCGCGCAGAGTATCAGGCGGCCGTCGAATATGCTGCATGGCAAATCCTTGCCGCCGCTGCGGAAGGGGCAGGGAAACTGGACGACGCCGCAATGGCTGCGTGGTTGCGCTCGAATACCGTCGAGACGGTTGTCGGGCCAAGGACGTTCGACGGCAAGTTCAATGCCGGCAAGCCATCGACGAAGCTCAAGCAAGTTCAAGGAAAGGATTGGGTGACCGTCTGGCCCGCGGACTTCCGGCCGGCCGGGAAGGAATTCCCAGCCCCCTGACGAATGCCGCACGGCGCTTTGCCGCGCGCCTGTCTGAAACTGCAAAAAAGCATTCGGTCGGGCACCGTCCGACCGATGTCCCTATGGAGGAGTGAATGGTTAAGACTATGATTGCCGCTCGGCTGCATGCTCTGCATCAGCCGATGTCGCTGGATGAGATTCCGGTTCCCACGCCGCGGCCCAACGACGTTCTGGTACAGGTCAGGGCCTGCGGTATCGTGCCCAACATGGCCAACGTTATCAATAATTGGCCGACCTGGTTTCCCCACCAGCCGCTGCCGAAGTTTCCGGCAGTGTTTGGCCTGGATCCAGCCGGGGTCGTCGCCGAAGTCGGCGAGGCGGTCACCAATGTCAAAATTGGCGATCGCGTATATGTCAGCCCTCTCAGGTCCTGTGGCTCCTGCAAGGCGTGCCGGTCCGGCAACCGCAGTCAATGCCGTTATTACACCTTGAATGGCTACTTCAGCACCAGCCGCGATGGTCAAAGGATCTTCGATCTTTATCCCTATGGCGGCTTCAGCCAATACATGACGGCCCCGGAATATTCCCTCGTGTGCCTGCCGGACAATCTCAGCTTCGAGCAGGCCGGCCGCTTCGGCTACCTCGGTACATCCTACGGCGCCCTGAAGAACGCGCAGGCCGGACCGGGCCAGGTTTGCCTCATCGACGGGATCACCGGTACGCTCGGCGTCGCGACCACCAAGCTCGCTCTTGCGATGGGCCTCTCCAAAATTCTGGGCACCGGCAGAAACAAGGAATTGATGGATCGCATCAAGGCCATCGCTCCCGACCGCATCGACACGATGATGCTCGGCAAAGGCTCGACGGGAGAATGGGCGAAGGCTGAGACCGGCGGCGAGGGCGTGGATTTCGTCATCAGTGCGCTCGGCGCGCGCGCCCCGGCCGCCACCGTGATCGATTCCATGCGCGGCGTTCGCCGAGGCGGCCGCGTGGTTATCGTTGGCGGCGTCGCGGAAGATGTTCCGGTCGACGTGAAATGGCTGATGGACGAGCAGGTTCAGCTCATCGGCTCCAACTGGTTCAGCGCTGCCCAGGGGCAGGAAATGGCCGACATGGTCCGCACCGGCGCACTCGATCTCTCCTATCTCGAGCACAAGATCTATCCCCTCGAGCGGGTAAACGAAGCCATTTCCGGCATCGGCGAACGCGACGGCGGCTTCAGCAACTACGTGGTCGTTCCGCCGGTCCCGGCCTCTTATCAGTAACAATCACCGGCGTCGGCTATCGCCGGCGCCATCACGCGAGAAGAGAGAACATGTCCAAGAAAGATATCGCGGTCCTGGTCGGAAGCCTTCGTCAGGCTTCGATCAACCTGAAGCTCGCCCGCGCCATGCAGAAAGTGGCGCCCGACGGGCTGAACCTGGAAATCGTCCCGATCGGCGATCTTCCGCTTTATAATCAGGACCTGGAGACCGAGACGCCGCCGGCGGAGTGGACGTCCTTCCGCGAGCGCATCAAGGCTTGCGACGGAGCAATCTTCGTGACGCCCGAATACAATAGATCCGTACCGGCGGCATTGAAGAATGCGATCGAAATCGGTTCTCGGCCATTCGGGAAGAGCGTGTGGGATCACAAGCCCGGCGCGGTGACGGGGGCTTCTCCCGGTCTCATCGGCGCAGCCGCTGCGGCGCTTCAGCTCAGGGTTATCTTGACCAACATCAACGTGCCGACCATGCCTCAGCCTGAAGTTTACCTCAGCACGGCAGACAAGTTGGTGGGTGACCATGGTGTGTTCCTCAACGAAGGAACCCAGAAGTTCATCGAGAGCTTCCTGGTTGCGTTTGAAGGCTGGGTCGCTCGCTTCTGAAGCCGAAGCAGATGCGAAGTCTTCATCCGCCATCGCGACAACCTCGCGATGGCTTTCACACCCTCATTGAAAATGAATGCACCGCTTTCCCGATGCGCCCTGTTCCGCCGCCCATGCGCCGCGCCGATCGCGGCTTCGAAAATGTGATTTTCGTGATGATGGGAAGTGCCGCGTGAACGTCGTTATTCGCTCTTCTGAGCATTCCACAAGACCACGCGGTTTCGGCGCAACGGCAACGAAATATGCCGCTGTCCGAAGACCCTATGCATTATGAAAACCAGGCCTGAGCCACGTCAGCCAGCTTTTGCCGAGGCGATGCGATCAGCGGGATTGCGGCTTTGCGGACCATTTCGCGCTGGCATTCATCGGTTATGTACTCGACGGGCGATTTGCCGTCGATCCGAGCGAGGAAGAGGGCGGGCAACAAGCTTGCGGCCCGCGCTTCGAGAGCATCCCGGTCCTCCCAGTCGACTTGATCCAGGTAGGCTGCCGTCAAAGCCGCGAATGACGAGGCGAGCTCCGGCTCCGCTTCTCCGATAATGATCTTCTTCAACAAGAGATGGTTGAGGCAGAAGGCCAGGTCGAAAGCCGGATCGCCGAACCAGGCGCATTCGGCATCCAGGAACACCGGGCCGCTTTCACCCAGAAGGATGTTCTTCGGGCTGACGTCGCCATGGACCAGCGCCAGCTTTGTTTCGGCCGTGCGCTGAACCAGCTCTGCGAGGCGATCACTGACGAAGGGATGTTTGGCGGCAGTCGCCACCAGATAGGGCTCGAGCCGAAGAGCATAGAAATTCGAGCCGGAGTCGAACTGATCCCGCAAGCCCGGCGTACGGGCACTGACGGAATGGATCTGTCCGATCCGCCGGCCGGTTGCCTCTGCCGCCTTTCGGTCGACGTGTCCCTGGAGCAGCTGGGTCTTCCAGAGCGGGTATTCGTCGCCGGGAAGGAACTCCATTGCGAAGACGCCGGACGACGCGTCATGTGCGAGCGGCTTCGGCACGGCGGAAGGAAAATGCTGCGCCACGAAGGAAATCCAGTTCCATTCGTATACATTTCTCGACACCGGTGCCTGCCAATCAGCAGACACTTTGAGTTTGGGAAGTGCGCGTTTCACACAAAGCAGCCGGCCGGGAAGTCCCACGCGGTAGATATCCGAAGAAACGCCGCCGGTCAGCGGCTTGTAGACCGCTTCCTCGGAAGCATTTTTCAGACCGCTCTTCAGCAGGAAATCATCGAAAATCGTCATCTCGTCTTCAGACATCAATCCAGTGTCCTTGGCATTAGCGGCGGGGGCTGTTGCGGGGTTGTTCGGGCATCTCTCCGGAGAGGACCCTGACAACCTCTTCCGCCGCCCGGCGACGCAGCTCGATCAGCGAAGCATCCGAGGAAAAGGCGACGTGCGGGGTGATCATCGCGCCGGGATGAGCGATCAGCTCCGGTGGAACGCGTGGTTCGTCCTCGAGGACATCAAGGCCGACACCGCTCAGAATGCCGGAGTTCAGCCCCTCTATAACCGCAGCGGTATCGACGACGCCGCCTCGGCTGACGTTGATCAGCAGGCTTCCGCGGCGCATTTTCGAGATGGCGTCTCTGTTGATCAGGTGGCGCGTCGCAGGCGCAAGCGGCGCATGCACGATGACGATATCGCTCCTGGTCAGAAGGGTATCGAAATCGGCAAGCTCCACATTCGCAGGAATATTCGAGGCATGAGGATCGTAAGCTAGCACCCGGCACCCGAGCGCCTGCACTTTTGCCGCAGTCGCACGACCGATGCGGCCAAAGCCGATGATGCCGCAGGCCAGCTCCGAAAGCCTGCGCAGATTTGCCGAAGCCGGATCCCAGCGCCCGTCGCGAACTTCGCGATCAAAGCGGATCAGGCCACGGGCCCAGGCAAGCGCAAAACCGACGGCGTGGTCGGAGACCTCCGCGACGCAATAATCGGGAACATTCGTAACCCATATCCCCCGCTCCGTCGCGGCGTCGACGGCAATATTGTCGAGGCCAACGCCAAGGCGGGCGACGATCTTGAGATTGGGAGACGCAGCGATTGCCGTTTCGCTGACCTGGGCCCAGCAGGTCAGAATCGCGTCCGGCTGATGTTCGGCAGCCAAAACGTCTATCTCGGCAGGTGGAGACGGTTCGGCAGGGCCGCTGACGAGGGTGAACCCGGCCCGCTCGATCACCTCCCGTTCTACTTTGTCATCCGGCCAGGCGTAATCGGTCAACAGCACGGTCCGCGTCATGAATTCCTCCCATTTGTGCGAACGTTAGCGCAGCAGCATTGTCGCGGTCAAGAAAAATAGGCTTACACCATCTGTATTGGCGGCTCGCTACCCGCTGTTGCGTAGCCCCGCGGCGATGCCGTTGATGGTCAGATGCAGCGCCTCTTCGGTATCCTGATCGCCTTGTCCGGTACGGTGGCGGCGAAGAAGGTCGATCTGCATGTGGTTCAGCGGATCGAGGCATGGAAAGCGATGATGGATCGACTGCTTCAGTGCCGGATTGTTCTCGAGCAGTGAGGCTTGATCCGTTATCGAGCATAACGCAGACGTCGTCGCTTCCCATTCGTCTTTGATGCGTGCGAAGATTTGCTCATGGGCGGATGCGTCGGGCGCGAGATTCACATAACGCGCCGCGATCGCCATATTGGCCTTGGCCAGAACCATCTCCATGTTCGCAATCAGTGTCTGGAAAAAGGGCCAGTCCCGATGCATCGCCTGAAGAGTTCGTAACCCGTCGGGGCGTTTCGCCAACCACTGTCGCACCGCCGAGCCAAATCCAAACCAGCCCGGCAACATTATGCGGCTCTGCGACCAGCCGAACACCCAGGGTATTGCGCGAAGGTCTTCGATGCGACGTGAGGCGCTGCGTGAGGCCGGGCGGCTGCCGATATTGAGTTTTGCGATTTCGCCGATGATCGTTGCTTCCCAGAAGAACCGTTCGAAGCCCTCGGTCTCGTAAACCAGACAGCGATAGGCTGCAAAAGCGAGATCCGACAGTTCCTCCATGGCGCCGAGATAGTCGGAATCCGGTTCCTGTGCCTCGGAGGGCAGCAGGGACGCTTCCAGGGTCGCGGCGATCAGAAGTTCGAGATTGCGGCGGCCGAGCGCTGGATTGGAATATTTCGCTGCGATGACTTCCCCTTGTTCCGTCAGCCGGATCGACCCGGCAACCGCGCCAGGCGGCAGGGCGGTGATGGCTTCATAGCTGGGACCGCCGCCGCGACCGACGGAGCCGCCGCGACCGTGAAACAAGCCGAGGCGAAGGCCTTCTCGCTCAAAGAGCGGAATGAAGGCCGTCTCCGCCTTATACAACTCCCATCCCGAGGTCAGATAGCCGCCATCCTTATTGCTGTCGGAGTAGCCGAGCATGACTTCCTGCTTGCTGCCAAGCGCTTGCAGATATGTCCGGTAGGCCTCGATGGCCAAAACCGTCTGCATCACGTCATGCGACCTTCGAAGATCCGAAATCGTCTCGAAAAGCGGTATGATGTTGACTGACGCGGCTTCAGGTTCATCGGGCCGGAACAGTCCTGCCTCGCGGAACAGGACCATCACCTCCAACAGGTCGGACGGGCTTGCGGCCTTCGAAATGATGTAGTTGGGGATGCTGGCGCGGCCATAGCGTTTATGGGCTTCGGCAGCTTCACGTAGAACGGAAAGCTCTGACATCGTCTCGGCCGAATAGGCCTTGAGCGGTGTGGTCAGCAGCTGGGAAGATCGAAGCTCCTCAGTGAGCAGGCGGATCTGGTCGCCCTCGGCCAACGCCCCGTACCCTGTGCCAGGCCGCACACTCTCGAAAAGCTCATGAACAACCCGTTGATGAACCTCGGAATTCTGTCTCAAGTCCAGGCTGACGAGGTGAAAGCCAAAGACGTCTATCGCGCGTTGGAGCCTGCGCAGTTTTCCTGCGGCGATCTTTTCTGCGCCGTTGGCCGTCAGCGATTTGCTGATCGTCGCCAAGTCGTTGGCGAATTCGGCAGGGTTGAGGTAGGATGGCGCCGCCGCCACAGGCTCGCGAACCAATTCGGCGCTGCCGAAATTGCGCGCCGTGGCCGCCAGGCGAGCATACATGCCCGAAATCGCCAGGCGATACGGCTCGTGCCGGCGCTGCTCCGATCTGTCGGGAGAGTCGGTCGCGAGCTGCCGAAGCTCCTGCGAGACCTTCACATACCGGTCATCCAGGGAAAGTTCGGCGCCAAGGCCGTGCAGTTCGCCGAGATAGAACGCGAAAACTCGCTCGCTCTGCAGCCGGAGCGCCTCTTTCAAGGTCTCGCCGTTGACATAGGGATTGCCATCCCGGTCGCCGCCGATCCAGGACCCCATGCGCAGGAATGGCGGCAGCGCGTCCCGACCGAAACTCCAGGGTGAGTCTCGAAGCTGATTTTCGAGACTCTCGTACACCTCCGGGATGACGCGGAAAATGGTGCTGTCGTAATAGGATAAGCCATTGAGGATTTCATCGACGACCTGCAGCCGCCGGCCCCGCAGACTGTTCGTTTGCCAAAGCGTTGTCGTCGCTCTTTCCAAATCCTCTTGATGCCGCCCTATCTCCTGCTCGGTGAGGCCGGCCTGGTCGAGCTGCGTCAGGCATCGTGCAAGCTCCTGCTCGATTTCGATAACGCTCTTGCGCCGAACCTCGGTCGGATGCGCCGTGAAAACGGGCGAGACGACCGCTTCAAAAAGCAGTTTGCGGATATCTTCCGCCTCAATACCGGCCGCGGCCAGAACGGACAGCGATCTGGCAATCGTTCCCGGCATGGCAGGTTCGCGATCGACGACGCTGAAGCGCTGCATCCTGGCTTGGTGCGCGTCCTCGGCAATATTCATGAGCTGAGAAAACTGGCTGAAGGCACGGATTACGCGCTTGAGCGTCCGGGGAGGCATATCTGCACAGAAGGGGGCGAGCTTGTCGTGCAAGTGCGGACCGGTCTTTCTATGGCCGGCAACCGAGAGAGTGCGGACCTGTTCGACGATCTCACGGGCCTCCTTGCCGTCGCTTGCTTCAATAGCCTCGCACAGCAGGCGGCCGAGCAATTGAACATCCTTCACCAGGGCCCTGCTGGTCGTGAAGCGTTTCCCTTGCATGCTGGCGTTCTTCAATTGAAGGTGCAAATGCGCATTCCTTATGCTAACGTTAGCATAAACTGGCAGGATTTGACGGAGGAGTCAAGCAGCGCTCGCAATCGAGCATCAGGGAATTATCGAAGGGAGGGTTCATCGGCTGTTATTGGCGGCCATCGCCCGCTATCAGCCGGCAACGCCCTTCTTATAGAGCGCGACCTGTTCCAGCAGCCATGCGCGGAACGCCACGACAGGGCGGAAATCCTTCCTGCTGAGAGGCGCCACCGCATAATAGGCGCTGGGGCTTTTGACCTGATGCGGGAAGGCTTGAACGAGTTGCCCGTTCGCGAGCTCGGAGTCGATCAGGAACGGCGGCATCAGTGCGAGCCCCAATCCGGCGATGCAGGCCTGGGCGACGCTGCTGAACTGTTCGAACCGCATCGCCTGCAACGGGGTGCCATCGACCTGGAGGCTCTCGAAAAAATGGCTCCAGGCCCCCGGACGAGAGGCCATCTGCAGCAGCGGAAGGCGGAGCAGATCTTCAGCCCTCACGATGGGATGCGTGCTGAGAAAAGACGGGGACGCGACCGGTGCGACCATCTCTTCCATGAGAAATGTGCTTTCGGCGCCCGGCCAATCAGGCTGGCCGATATGGATCGCCATATCTATGTCGTCGCGGTCGAAATCGAATATGCCGATGCGCGTCGCGAAGTTCAACGTGATCTCCGGATGTCTCGCCACGAACTGCGGAATGCGCGGCATCAGCCAGCGGGTGCCGAAGGTCGGCAAGATGGCAAGATTGAGCTGATCTCTATGCTGTTTGGTCATGGCCTGCAGTGAAGCGGAACGGATTTCCGCCAGGGCGCCGGCAATCGCCCGCGCATAGTCGGTGCCTGCCTCCGTGAGAATGACACCGCGGCTGGTCCGCTCGAACAGCAAAACGCCGAGCTGGTCCTCCAGTGTGGCGATCTGACGACTGATGGCTCCCTGCGTCAGGGAAAGTTCCTCTGCCGCCGCAGAAAAGGTGTGCAGCCGTGCGACGGAATCAAAGGCGGCGAGAGCTGAAGTCGAGGGGAGGAGTCTTCGCGATAGGTTTGCCATCAGCTATTACTATGCCTCATAGGCTGATGAGTAAACCTCGCTTTGTCAGCCGTCAAAAAGCGACTTTAATTCCGTCAATTTCGAATTGCCGATAACCTCAATGGGAGGACGACGAACTTGGCCTTTTCTTGGAATGATCCCTTTCTGCTCGACGACCAGTTGACCGAAGATGAACGGATGATCCGCGAGTCCGCTGCGGCTTTTGCAGAGTCCGAACTCTTGCCGCGCGTTGCGGACGCCTATCTCGAGGAAATGACGGACCCCGAGCTGTTCAGGCTGATGGGGCAGACGGGTCTTCTCGGTGTGACGCTGCCGGAAGAATACGGCGCCGCGAACGCATCCTACGTCGCCTATGGCCTGGTTGCTCGCGAGGTCGAGCGCATCGACTCCGGATATCGCTCGATGATGAGCGTGCAGTCCTCGCTCGTCATTTACCCGATCTTCGCCTACGGCTCTGACGAGCAGAAGAAGAAATATCTGCCGGGTCTCGTTTCGGGTGAGCTGATCGGCTGTTTCGGCCTGACCGAGCCCGACGCAGGCTCCGATCCCGGCGGTATGAAAACCCGCGCCGAGAAAATCGAGGGCGGCTACCGATTGCGCGGCTCGAAGATGTGGATCTCGAACTCCCCGATCGCCGATGTCTTCGTCGTCTGGGCAAAGTCTGAGGCCCACGACAACGAAATACGCGGCTTCGTTCTCGAAAAGGGCATGAAGGGCCTTTCGGCTCCGAAGATCGGCGGCAAGCTTTCGCTACGTGCCTCGATCACGGGTGAAATCGTGATGGACGGCGTCGAAGTCAGCGAGGATGCGCTTCTGCCCGGCGTTTCCGGTCTCAAGGGACCGTTCGGCTGCCTCAACCGCGCCCGTTACGGCATCTCCTGGGGCGTCATGGGAGCTGCCGAAGATTGCTGGTTCCGCGCTCGTCAATATGGTCTTGACCGCAAGCAGTTCGGCAAACCGCTCGCGGGCATGCAACTATATCAGAAGAAGCTTGCCGATATGATGACCGAGATCACGCTCGCGCTACAGGGCTCGCTTCGCGTTGGCCGCCTGATGGACGAACACAAGATGGCCCCGGAAATGATCTCGATCGTCAAGCGCAACAACTGCGGAAAGGCGCTTGAGATCGCACGGCAAGCCCGGGATATGCACGGCGGCAACGGCATTCAGATCGAATACCATGTCATGCGCCACGCGCAGAACCTCGAGACGGTCAACACATATGAGGGAACCCACGACGTCCACGCCCTGATCCTTGGACGTGCCCAGACGGGCCTCCAGGCGTTCTTCTAATTCCCCACGGCCAATCGGCACCGTCCTTCAACTTCCGGATCAACGAGAGGCAGCATGCCTATAGCGAATAAGATTTCTACCGTCGCCATCATCGGCGCCGGCCAGATGGGGACTGGGATCGCGGAAGTCGTCGCGAAACACGGGTATGAGGCATTGGTCTATGATCTCGATAAAGATCGAATTCGCGCAAGCATCGAAACGAGTTCCGGATATTTCGGACGCCAGGTGGCAACCGGAAAAATGCCGGCTGAGGCGGCTGATCAGGCGATCTCCCGAATAAGGGGAGCGTTCTCCCTTCCCGATCTGGCGAGTGCTGATTTGATCATCGAAGCGGTCAGCGAGAATGAAGACATCAAGAGGAAAGTCTTTACGGACGTGTGCACTGTCCTGAAGCCGGATGCGATCTTGGCGACGAACACATCGTCGCTCTCCATAACGCGGCTTGCCGCGTCAACCGACAGACCCAATCACTTTATAGGGATACACTTCATGAATCCCGTTCCTGTTATGAAGCTGGTAGAGCTGGTCCGCGGCATCGGAACGGATCAGGGGACATTTGCCAGAGCCAAGGATTTTGCCGAATCCATCGGCAAGACCGTCACCGTCTCCGAGGACTTTCCGGCATTCATCGTAAACCGTGTCCTCATCCCCATGATCAACGAAGCAATCTACACCCTGTATGAGGGGGTCGGAAACGTCGAAGCCATCGATACCGGCATGAAGCTCGGCGCCAATCACCCGATGGGGCCGCTCGAACTGGCTGACTTTATCGGTTTGGATACATGCCTTTCGATCATGCAGGTCCTTCATGAGGGGCTGGCTGACAGCAAATATCGTCCCTGTCCGCTGCTGGTCAAATATGTCGAAGCCGGCTGGCTCGGCCGCAAGGCGCAGCGCGGGTTCTACGACTATAGCTACGTTCCGGCTCGGCCAACCCGCTGACCCCATCGCATTCCAACATCGAGATTGTCAGGCATTTATCATGACCGAAGAGCACGCAGCCGAGAGTCGTGAAAGCATGGAATTCGACGTCGTGATCGTCGGCGCCGGTCCGGCCGGTCTGGCGGCGGCGATCCGGCTGAAGCAGGTCGATCCGGAACTGTCGGTCGTGGTGCTGGAGAAGGGCGCCGAGGTCGGCGCCCATATCCTGTCGGGTGCGGTCGTCGATCCGATCGGCATCGACCGGCTGCTGCCCGGCTGGCGCGACGATGGTGATCATCCCTTCAAGACCGAGGTGACGGCGGATCATTTCCTGGTGCTCGGCCCGGCCGGCTCGATCCGCCTGCCGAACATGCTGATGCCGCCCTTGATGAACAATCACGGCAATTACATCGTCTCGCTCGGAAACGTCTGTCGATGGCTGGCTGGCAAAGCGGAGGAACTCGGCGTCGAGATCTATCCGGGCTTTGCCGCAACCGAAGTGCTCTACAATGAGGCGGGTGCCGTCATTGGTGTCGCCACCGGCGACATGGGCATCGAGAGGAACGGCGAGCCCGGCCCGAACTATACCCGCGGCATGGAACTGCTCGGCAAATACGTGCTGATCGGCGAAGGCGTGCGCGGCTCGCTCGCCAAGCAACTGATCGCCAAGTTCGATCTGCAGAAGGATCGCGAGCCGCAGAAGTTCGGCATCGGCATCAAGGAACTCTGGCAGGTGAAACCGGAGAACCACCGGCCGGGCCTGGTGCAGCACTCCTTCGGCTGGCCGCTCGGCATGAAGACCGGCGGCGGCTCCTTCCTCTATCATCTCGAAGACAATCTGGTGGCCGTCGGCTTCGTCGTCCATCTGAACTACAAGAACCCCTATCTCTATCCCTTCGAGGAGTTCCAGCGCTTCAAGACCCATCCGGCGATCCGCGGCACCTTCGAGGGCGGCAAGCGGCTCTCCTATGGMGCWCGCGCCATCACCGAGGGCGGCTAYCAGTCGGTGCCGAAGCTCACCTTCCCCGGCGGMGCGCTGATCGGCTGTTCGGCCGGTCTCGTCAAYGTGCCGCGCATCAAGGGCAGCCACAATGCGGTGCTGTCGGGCATGCTGGCGGCCGAGAAGGTGGCGGCGGCGATCGCATCRGGCCGCAGCCATGACGAGGTCATCGAGATCGAGAACGAATGGCGCAASGGCGACATCGGCAAGGACCTSAAGCGGGTSAGGAACGTCAAGCCGCTGTGGTCGAAGTTCGGCACGGCGSTYGGYGTGGCGCTCGGCGGTCTCGACATGTGGACCAACACGCTGTTCGGCTTTTCCTTCTTCGGCACGCTTGGTCATGGCAAGACGGATGCGCAGTCATTGGAGCCGGCCGCAAACCACAAGCCGATCGCCTATCCGAAGCCGGACGGCGTTTTGACCTTCGACCGTCTGTCCTCGGTGTTCCTGTCGAATACCAATCACGAGGAAGACCAGCCGGTGCATCTCAAGGTGAAGGACATGGCGCTGCAGAAGCGATCGGAGCACGACATCTATGCCGGTCCGTCGACGCGTTACTGTCCGGCCGGCGTCTATGAGTGGGTGGAGAAGGATGGTGAGGAGACCTTCGTCATCAACGCCCAGAACTGCGTGCACTGCAAGACCTGCGACATCAAGGACCCCAACCAGAACATCAACTGGGTGCCGCCGCAGGGCGGTGAAGGTCCGGTCTATCCGAATATGTAGTCCCACAATATCCGCCAACTTGGGAATGATCAGGAGTTATCGATGCAGTTTCCGCTGGAAGGCGTTAAGGTCGTGGAATTGGCGCGTATCCTGGCTGGTCCGTGGGCCGGACAGACACTTGCCGACTTGGGTGCGACTGTCATCAAGGTGGAAAGCCCGGAGGGCGACGATACGCGCCGGTGGGGACCTCCCTTCATTCGGGATGGCGAAGATATCGCTGCGGCCTACTTCCACAGCTGCAATCGCGGAAAACTCAGCATCACGGCGGATTTTAACTCGGCGGAAGACGTCGAAAAGCTTCGTGCACTGATCGCGAACGCCGACGTCGTCATCGAGAACTTCAAGGTCGGCGGGTTGAGGAAGTTCGGCCTTGATTATGAGAGTTTGAAGGCAATCAATCCGAAGCTGATCTACTGCTCGATTACCGGTTTTGGTCAAACCGGCCCATACGCCGGGCGAGCAGGATATGATTTCATCGTCCAGGGCATGGCCGGCATCATGGATTTGACGGGCGAACCTGATCGGGAACCCCAGAAAATCGGCGTCGCGTTCGGCGATATCTTCACCGGGCTCTATTCGGTCATCGCTATCCAGGCCGCCTTGATTCTGCGCAACAGTACGGGCGAGGGACAGCATATCGATATGGCCCTCCTGGACAGCACGGTGGGCGTGCTGGCCAACCAGGCGATGAATTTCCTCGCCTCGGGAAAGGCGCCGACGCGGCTCGGCAATGCGCATCCCAACATCGCGCCATACCAGGTATTCCCGGTGTCCGACGGCAGCATCATTATAGCCTGCGGGAACGACGGCCAGTTCGCACGTATATGCGATATCCTCCGGCTATCCGCTGTGGCAGCCGACGACCGTTTCAAGACCAACGCGGACAGAGTGCGTCATCGAGCGGAACTCACCTCCGTGATGGAAGCGCAGACAAAGCTTTTTCAACGGACGGATCTGCTGGCCGACCTGGCGCGTGTGGGCGTTCCTGCCGGGCCGATCAACACCGTGGAAGATGTATTTTCGGATCCGCAAGTGTTGCATCGCAAGATGGCGGTGGAGAATGAGGGGATACCGGGCATCCGGATGCCAATCATCTTCTCGGGGACGATGCTCACGTCTCATCACAAGTCACCAAGGCTTGGCGAGCACAATGGCAAAGTGCACCCGGACTGGTCTTCGAGGGACTGACGTCTTCGGCGTAATTGGATTTTTAAAGGAGACGCCCATGAAGATTCTCGTGCCCGTCAAACGGGTTGTCGACTACAACGTGAAGATCCGGGTGAAGCCGGATGGCACGGGTGTCGAGCTTGCCAATGTGAAGATGTCGATGAACCCGTTCGACGAGATCTCGGTGGAAGAGGCGCTGCGGCTGAAGGAAGCCGGCAAGGCGGAGGAAGTGGTGGTGGTGTCGATCGGCCCGGCCAAGGCCGAGGAGACGCTGCGGACGGCACTTGCCATGGGTGCCGACCGGGCGATCCTGGTCGAGACCGACGATGCCGTCGAGCCGCTCACTGTGGCCAAGATCCTGAAGGCGGTCGCCGATGCCGAACAGCCGGGCTTGATCATCACCGGCAAGCAGGCGATCGATGACGACAGCAACCAGACCGGCCAGATGCTGGCGGCGCTCTTGGGCTCCGCCCAGGCGACCTTCGCCTCGAAGATCGAGATCAGTGACGGCAAGGCAACGGTGACACGCGAAGTCGACGGCGGCCTGCAGACGATCGAGATCAAGCTGCCGGCGGTCGTCACCACCGATCTGCGTCTGAACGAACCGCGCTACGCCTCGCTGCCGAACATCATGAAGGCGAAGAAGAAGCCGCTCGACAAGAAGGCTCCTGCCGATTTCGGTGTCGATACGACGCCGCGGCTGAAAGTGCTGAAGACCGAGGAGCCGTCTGGTCGCAAGGCCGGCGTCAAGGTCAAGTCGGTCGCCGAACTCGTCGACAAGCTGAAGAACGAAGCCGGCGTGCTCTAAGGTTCGAAAGGAATATCACCATGACCATTCTTCTTCTGGCCGATCATGACAATGCCAGCCTTTCCGACCAGACCGCCAAGGCGCTGAC
>NZ_JARWKX010000014.1:0-146246 GCF_047445895.1 Rhizobium sp. BR 249
CGTAGCGCTCAGGCAGGTCCCGCCAATGTGCGCCTGAGCGTAGAACCCACAGACAACCATTCACGAATAGACGATTATCCGCACCTGTCCGACCTGGATCGCTGGCCTTGCCCGGCAGCAAAAGGACAATCTTCGACCACTGCGCCTCGTTCAACTCGTATCGCTTCACACCCATCAAAGGTCTCCGTGCTCAACACGGTGCGCTATGAATCAGTCATCAACTGATTTGGGAATCCTGAATGTCGATCGGTCCTAGCAGGCATGCGGATCTGTCGCCCCCGCACCCCGCATGGACACGCAGCCAGGCATTAACATGATGTTACGGAAGCCTGCAAAAATGATACTCGATATGCCGCCCAGGGTTCGCTAGGCTTCAATCGAAAATGCGCTGTTGGAGCGCAGGATTGATTGCTTCGGGAGACGGATGCGACGGGAAGGCCCGTCCCTCCCCTCTCCCGGTGGAACGGACGACACATGACGGGTATCATCCCTTCGGGAAATACGAGGCTCTTTCCGGTCGTTGGCGACCCCATCGCTCAGGTTCGCTCGCCGGCCGCCATTACCGGCTTGTTTGCGGATCGTCAGCAGGACGCCGTCGTTGTCCCGATGCATGTCAGCGCCTGCGATCTCTCCCATCTTTTTCGTGCGCTTCATTCGGTGCATAATACGGGAGGCATCCTCGTCACCGTTCCGCACAAGCAAGCCGCATTCACGCTTTGCACGACGGCGACCGACCGTGCCGTCTTCGTAGAGGCGGCAAACGTCGTACGCCGGACCGAGGAGGGCTGGCACGGCGACAATACGGACGGGCTTGGTTATCTCGACGGGATCGAAGCCGAGGGGTTTTCCGTTGCCGATCGCAAATGCCTGCTGGTCGGCTGTGGCGGCGCCGGTTCGGCAATCGCGCTCGAGATCATGAGGCGTAGTGCCGCGGTGCTTGCCATACACGATATCGACGTTGCGCGGCGCGACACTGTCGTAGCAAAGCTCGAGCAGCAATTCCCCGGGCGCGTGCGTCGTGGCAGCGCCGATCCCACGGGCTATGATCTCGTCGCCAATGCCACGCCCCTCGGCATGCGGCCGCATGATCCCCTGCCGATCGATGTCGCAAAGCTCGAGTCTTGGCAATTCGTGGCCTGCGTCATCACGAAGCCGGAAATGCCGCCGCTGATCGAAGAAGCCCGCCGGCGTGGATGCCGGACGATGACAGGCGCCGGAATGTTCGACGCGCAAGCCGTTACGCTTGTGGACTTTTTGCTGTCGCGACCGACGCAACGGGAACTGCACTTGAAAAGTGGCTAGCTTTCGTCTCCTGCTGACGTGAAGCCTGGTGGCGCATGGAGACGGCGCCGTAAAAAGCCAGTCTATTTTTAACTGGGAGGACTACATGTACCGAAAGGAACTCATTGCAATTTCGACAGCGCTGCTGGCCGGTCTCGGCGTGGCGCATGCCGAGGACACCGTGAAGCTTGGCATGGTGGCCGAACTATCCGGCGCCGGCGCGCCCTCGGGAACGAACTGGCGTGACGGCGTCAAGATCGCGGTAGAGGAAATCAATGCCGAGGGCGGGATTCTCGGCAAGAAGATCGAGCTCGGCGAATACGACACTCAGACGGATCCGCAGGTTTCGCGCGCCCTCGTTCAGAAGGCGATCGACGAAGAGGCCTATGCGATCCTCGGCACGATCTATTCGGGCTCGACGATGGTCAACATGCTCGTCGCCCAGCAGAACAGCATCCCGCAATTCGTCGGATCGGAATCTCCGAGCATCGTGCAGAAGGGCAATCCCTTTGTCTTCCGCACCTCGTCGGGCTCGCAGAAAGGCATCCCCGCGCTGGTGAGCTATTTTACCGATACGCTCAAGGCCAAAAAAGTCGGCATCGCCTGGGTGAACAACGAATTCGGCAAAGGCGGCCACGATGTTTTCGCCGCAGAAATGAAGAAGGCCGGGATCGAGGTCATCGCCGATGTTTCCTCCGAACAGGGGCAAGCCGACTATGCAGCCGACGTCGCCAAACTCAAGGAAGCCAATCCCGACGCGGTCTTCGTTTACATGAACCAGGAAGAATCGGCCCGCTTCCTGATCGAGGCCAGGAAACAGACCCTGCCCATGCCGCTCCTGGGAGAGGTCACGCTTACCGAAGCCAAGGTCGTCGAGCTCGCCGGCCCCGCCGCCGATGGCGCCATCGCCCATGTCGGCCTGACGGCAGCGGCAACGGATGTTCCCGGCATCGGCGCTTTCGACAAGAAATTCGAAGAGACATACAAGCGCAAGCCGACACATGACGCCATCAAGGGCTATATCGGCGCCTGGACGACGAAATACGTCACCGAGATGGTCGGCGAATTCGACGGCGAAGCCTTCTCCGAGAAAATGCATGGGCTGTGCCTGAAGGCCGCGGACTATCCGAAGATCCTTCTCGACACCTGCTGGGACGAGCATGGCGAAATGTCGCGTCCGAGCTTCATGGTCCAGGTGAAGAATGGCTCGCCGGTTGTGATCGGAACCGTTCCGGCCAACTGATCGATCCCCGACCTAGCCGCGGCCGCTTCGACCGCCGCGGCCCTTCGAGAGAATGGCACGATGTCTCAATTCCTACAGGTCTTACTGTCCGGTCTGGCAACCGGCTCCATTTATGCGCTCGTCGCGATCGGTTTCACGCTGGTATGGCAGGCGGCGCAGACGGTGAATTTCGCCCAGGGCGAATTCGTCATGCTGCCGGCATTCTTCGTACTTGCCTGCATGAGCATTCTCGGCATGCCGTTTTGGGCTGCCCTGCTCGCCGGGCTCATCTTGTCGGTCATCATTCTCGGCGTCCTTTTCAAGAAGCTGATGGTCGAGCCCATACTTCCGCACGGGGGGATCACCCTGATCATTGCGACAATGGCGCTCGGAATTCTCTTGAAGGAGAGCGTCAAGGAATTCTACTCGGCCGAAGCCCAGCCGTTTCCCGCCATGTTCCCGAGCGATCCGATCAACGTATTCGGCGCCGTTCTGTCGATGCAGGATATTTTCAACCTCGTGCTTTGTCTCGGCATCGTCGTCCTCCTGACCCTGTTCCTGAATCGCACGCGTACCGGGCGCTCCATGCAGGCGACCGCACAGAATCCCGCAGTCGCGGAAATCCTCGGCGTCAACGTCAAGCGCATGGTCCTCTATACTTTCCTGATCAACGCGGCGCTCGCAGCACTGGCATCCTATCTCATCACGCCTGTCTATCTCGCCAAGTTTTCGAACGGCGAGACGCTCGGCCTGATCGCCTTCATCGCGGCAATCGTCGGCGGCTTCAACCAGATAAGGGGCGCGCTGGTCGGCGGCCTGCTGATCGGCGTTCTCGACAACCTGACCGCAGCCTATGTCACGGCGGAATATCGTGCCGCCCTGCCCCTCCTCCTCCTGATCGTCATCATCCTCGTCAGGCCGCAGGGCATCATGGGAACATCCGAAGGAAGGGCCGTCTGATGATGAGAAGCTCCAAAATGCGTGTCGCGATCATCCTGGCGCTTCTTGCGCTGGCGATCGTCGCTCCCATCGGCCAGAAGAACTACATCATCTACGTTCTGACCTCATGGCTCATTTTTACGATCGCCGCGATGGGACTGAACCTGACGCTCGGCTATGCCGGCCAGATTTCGCTGGCGCAGGCTTCGTTCATGGCGATCGGGGCTTACATAACGGCGCTGCTGACGCTTGCCGGCTGGCATTGGGTCGTGGCCACGCCGCTGGCGCTGCTGGCATGTTTCGTCGTGGGTCTGCTCCTCGGCTATCCCGCATTGCGCGTCAAAGGCCATTTTCTCGCCTTCGTGACGCTCGCCTTCAATACGCTCGTCTTCCTCGTGCTCAGAAACGAGGATTGGCTGACCGGCGGCAGCATCGGGCTCGTCGGCATGCCTCGCCCGGATTTTGGTCTGTTCTCGACGATGAAACAGCTGCCTTTCTACTATTTCACGCTCACCGTCACGGTGCTCGCGGCACTCGTCATGTGGGGGATCGTGCGCTCGCCGTGGGGACGCGCATTCAAGGCCTTGCGTGAAAACCCGATCCGCGCCGAGAGCCTGGGCGTCGATACGCGGCGCATCACCCTTCTCGCCTTTGCCATCGGTTCCGCATATGGCGGGCTGGCCGGCACGCTGATCACGCCTCTCGTCCAATTCATCGAGCCCGGGTCCTTCGCGCTCGCCCATTCCCTTCGCATTCTGCTGATGGTGATCGTCGGCGGTGCGGGATACTTCTTCGGGCCATGGGTGGGAGCAGGTGTCGTCATTCTGCTGCCTGAGGTCCTGCGCTTCACCGAAGGATATTATCTCATCATCTATTCCGCGCTGGTCATCGTCATGCTGATCTTCGTGCCGTCGGGACTGATCGGCGTCGGCGCCAGAATCCGTGACAAATTCTGGCCGAAACAGCAGGTCCGCACAGACATGGCGCAAGGAGCCAGCCTGAAATGAACGCGCCCATCCTCTCCATCCGCAACATCGGCAAGAGTTTCGGCGGCATCCGCGCCGTCGACGGTGTTTCCTTCGAGGTCGGCAAAGGTGAGATCCTCGGCCTGATCGGCCCCAACGGGTCGGGCAAGTCGACGCTCTTCAACTGCATCCTCGGCCAGTTGACCCCGGAGACGGGCGACGTGACGGTCAACGGTAAAAACGTCTCCGGCATGCGCGCCTCCGATCTCAACAAGCTCGGCGTCGGGCGGACCTTTCAGCAGCTTTCGGTCTTTCCGAAGATGTCAGTGCTCGACAACATCATCCTCGCCGGTCAGGAGCATCACGGTACGATGCTCTCACGTCTCTTCGGCCCCGGCGATGCCGGTTTGACGGCAGAGGCGGAGCGCCTGATCGCGTTCTTTCGCCTCGGGCATCTGCGCGACACGCTGGCAGGCTCCCTTTCCTACGGCCAACAGAAGCTGGTGGATGCGGCAATGGCGTTCATGGCCGGCCCCAGCCTCGTCTTGCTCGACGAGCCGGCGGGCGGCGTCAACCTGACGATGCTCGCCAACCTCAAGGATCGGCTCATCGCCTACAATGCCGAGCACGGCACGACCTTCGTCGTCATCGAACACAATATGGAGTTCGTGATGAGCCTGTGCTCCCGCATCATCGTCCTTGCGGAAGGCCGCATCATCGCCGAAGGCACGCCGGACGAAATCCGGTCGAACCAGACCGTCATCGATGCCTATCTCGGAGGCTGAGAATGCTTGAACTGAAAAACATCCATGGCGGTTACGGCAAGATCACCATTCTGAACGGCGTATCCTTTTCGATTCCGAAAGCGTCGATCACCACGGTCATCGGCCCGAACGGCGCCGGCAAGTCGACGGTATTCAAGGCCATTTTCGGTCTCTTGACCATCAATTCCGGCCAGATCCTGCTCGACGGCAAGGACGTGACCAGACAAACGCCGCGGCAGATGATCGGGCACGGCGTCACCTACGTCCCCCAGGGCCGCAACGTCGTTCCCCAGCTTTCCGTCTACCATAATCTGGAGCTCGGCGGCATCACCGCGAGCGACCAGGCGAAGGTGCGCAAGCGCATCGACATGGTGATGGACCAGTTTCCGATGCTGCGCAAATTCAGCGATCGCAAGGCAATCGAGCTGTCCGGCGGGCAGCAGAAGCAGCTGGAGGTGGCCCGTGCCCTGCTGCTCGATCCGAAGCTGATCCTGATCGACGAGCCTTCGATCGGCCTATCGCCCAATCTCGTGCAGGAGGTCTTCCAGACCCTGATCAAACTGCGCGACCAGGGCGTCACCATATTGATGGTGGAACAGAACGCAAAGTCGGCCCTCGCCATGTCCGATTACGGCCTCGTGCTCGAGCTCGGTCAGACCCGCATGCACGACAAGGCCTCCGCTCTCCTCGCCGACCCGCGGGTCGGCCAGCTCTTTCTGGGCGGGCACATCGAGGAAGAACATGCGCATTGAAGCGCTCGGCTGCGCCCCCGCGAGACTGGGAGAATGCCCCGTCTGGTGTGGGCGCAGTCAGCGATTGTGGTGGGTGGACGTGCTTGCTCCGGCATTGTGGAGCTTCGATCCGAAAAGCGGAACGATTGTCGCTCATGCGGTGACGGCGCGGCGGATAGGTTCACTCGCATTGCGCAAAGCCGGCGGATTGCTGCTTGCCTGCGACGACGGACTGTATGGCTACGATCCGGAAACGGAAGAGCAACACTTCCTCATCGACCCGGAACCGGGGCAGCCCGGGCATCGGAAAAACGACGGACGGACGGATTCCGCGGGCAATTTCTGGATCGGCACATTGCGAGAAACCGACTATGCGCCGGTTGGCGCGATCTACAGAATCTCGCCGGATCTCAGCATAACCACATTTGCCGATGGCCTCGCCATTCCCAATGCGCTGGCTTTCGATCCGGAACGACAGCGGCTCTACTTCGCCGATACGCGCGCCTACACGATCTGGGCATGCGAATATGATGCGGAGACAGGCCATGTCGGAGACCGCTGGATTTTTACGACGACGACCGCCCCGGCGCGCCCTGACGGAAGCTGCATCGATGCGGAGGGCTTTCTCTGGAATGCCGAATATGCGGGTGGGCGGCTGGTGCGCTACAGTCCGGACGGCAGGATTGATCGAACGGTCGACTTGCCCGTCAGCCATCCGACCTGCTGCTGCTTCGGGGGCGAAAATCTCGACCGGCTCTACGTGACGTCGGCAAGCGAACCTCTTTCGGCCGCGCAGAAGGAAGCTGAACCGCTCGCCGGCCGCGTGCTGGTGCTCGATGCCGGCCTTCGGGGAAGACCGGAATTTCTGACCGCACTCTAGAGCATGTCGCGCAAAAGTGAGCAGCGGCTTTGCGAGAACGACATGCGTAAAAACAAAGACCTAAAGCGCCAACAGCGAATCTGAAAGATCGCGACACGCTTTAGAAACCCTGCAGGAGCCGACCGATGAAAACTTCGATTGCGACGGTATCGATCAGCGGAGAGCTTCCCGAGAAGCTGAATGCGATCGCCAAAGCCGGCTTCGATGGCGTGGAAATCTTTGAAAGCGACTTTCTGGCCTTTGACGGCAAGCCGGCGGATGTCGGCAGGATGGTGCGCGACCGCGGGCTTGAAATCACCTTGTTTCAGCCGTTCCGCGATTTCGAGGGCATGCCCGAGCCCTTGCGCAGCCGCACCTTCGACCGCGCCGAACGAAAGTTCGATGTCATGCAGGAACTTGGCGCCGACCTCATTCTGGTTTGCTCGAACGTCTCGTCCGCCTCGCTCGGCGGTATCGATCGGGCGGCGGCGGATTTTCACGAGCTCGGCGAGCGCGCCGCAAGGCGAGGCCTGAGGGTCGGTTATGAAGCGCTCGCCTGGGGGCGGCACATCAATGACCATCGCGACGCCTGGGAAATCGTGCGCAGGGTCGATCACACAAATGTCGGCCTGATCCTCGACAGCTTCCACAGTCTTTCACGCAAGATCGACATCAATTCGATCCGCTCGATTCCGAAAGACAAGATCTTCATCGTCCAGTTGGCGGACGCACCGCTCATCGACATGGATCTTCTCCATTGGAGCCGGCATTACCGCAACATGCCGGGCGAAGGCGACCTTCCGGTAACGGCTTTCGCAGCGGCGATCGCCGAGACAGGATATAACGGCTACTTCTCACTGGAGATCTTCAACGACCAGTTTCGCGGCGGGCTGCCTCGTGCGATCGCCGCCGATGGGCATCGCTCGCTGCTCTATCTCGGCGACCGGGTTCGGCGTGAAGCCGGCTCCGAGCAGCTATCGGTCAAGGCCATGCCCGACCGTGCGGCCGTCAAGGGCATCGCTTTCGTGGAGTTTTCGGCGGACGAGGACGAGGCGGCCGAACTCATCGGCATATTGAGAACCCTGGGTTTTCGCAAGACGGCCGTTCACCGGACTAAGAGCGTCGCCCTGTACCGCCAGGGGGATATTTGCCTCATCGTCAATACCGATGATCGCGGCTTTGCCGGCGCCTCGTTCGCCGTGCGCGGAACATCGGCCTATGCCATTGCATTGAAGGTCGATGACGCCAGGGACGCTTTCGACAGGGCGATTGCCCTCGACGCGGAGCCTTTCAGCCAACCGGTCGGGGTGGGCGAGATGGAAATTCAAGCAATTCGGGGTGTCGGCGGCGGGCTCATCTATTTCATAGGCGACAAGAGCGATCTCGCCCGGTTTTCGGAAGTCGATTTCGTTCCCGTCGAGGACGAGACCGATATCGTCCCCGCCCATCTTCTTCATATCGATCACGTTGCCCAGACGGTTCCCTATGATGAGATGCTGACGTGGATGCTGTTTTACACCTCGATCTTCGAGACGCAGAAGACGCCGATGGTCGACATCATCGACCCCGCCGGCATCGTCCGTAGCCAGGTGGTGGAAAACGCGTCCGGCTCGCTGCGGATCACCCTGAACGGCGCCGAAAACCGCCGCACCCTTGCAGGGCATTTCATGGCCGAGACATTCGGCTCGGGTGTGCAGCACCTTGCCTTTCATACCGACGATATCTTCGCCACTGCAGCGAGCCTGCGCCGCAACGGCTTCAGGCCCCTCGTCATTTCGCCGAACTACTACGATGACATCGAAGCCCGCTTTGGCCTGGAATCGGAACTCAGCGACCGGCTGAGAGCGGAAAACATCCTCTACGACCGGGACGATCAGGGCGAATATTTCCAGCTCTACAGTTCCACATTCCGCGAGGGCTTCTTCTTCGAGATCGTCCAGCGTCGAAGCTACAGGGGCTACGGCGCCGCCAACGCGATCTTCCGTATCTCAGCTTTGAAGAAGCACCTGCGACCGGAGGGCGTGCCGAAACGCTAGCTCGACGCGGGTTGGGTAACGGGCTTGCTTCAACAGTGTAACGTGCGCACTCGAGCCATTTCAGTATCTCTCGCTTTCCACTTGCATTGTGCTCTTCGAGCATCTTGAACCTCATCGACCGTCGCGAGTGTAGATCGATGCCCCGGCCTTCCTCTATCTCGGTTAAAACAACAACTCTCCCATCGAGAGCCTCCTCAACGCGACGGCGATATTGGCGAGCAACGCTTCCTTCTTCGGACCGCGATAGGGGTAGCGGGTCATGTTGTCGCCGTTGTGCATGAAGACGTAGCCGCCGCGTCCGGTCACGACAGGATATTGCCAGATCCAGTCCGCCGGCTTCGGATAGTGCTCGGGTTCCTGGATGGGTTTCTTGCCTGGCTCGCCGAGGATATCGGCGAGCGTATGGCGGTCGCCTGATCAGAAGGCTGTTCTTTGCCGGCTTATTCCGCCGGGGCGGTTCCGATGACGACGCCATGCGGTTCATGGCTGAGCCAGCGGTAAAGCGCGCCGCCGATCACGCCGCCGGCGATCGGCGCCAACCAGAACAACCATAGCTGCTGAACGGCCCAGCCGCCGGCAAAGACCGCCACGCCGGTGCTGCGCGCCGGGTTGACCGATGTATTCGTGACATCGATGCTGATCAGGTGAATGAGCGCCAGTCCGAGACCGATGGCAAGCGGCGCAAAGCCGGCGGGAGCCTCGCCGTGCGTTGCCCCCATGATGATGAAAAGGAACACCGCCGTCAGCACAAGTTCTGCGACAAAACATGCAAACAAGCTGTATTGGCCGGGCGAATGTTCTCCGTAGCCGTTCGAAGCAAAGCCCGCGGAGAGATCGAAACCAGCTTTGCCGCTGGCGATCAGATATAGAACGCCGCCGCCGATGACGCCGCCGACCACCTGAGCGACGATATAGGGGACGATCTGGCTCGCCGGGAACCGTCCGCCTGCTGCAAGGCCGATCGTGACCGCCGGGTTCAAATGGCAGCCCGAGATATGGCCAATGGCGTAGGCCATGGTCACGACAGTCAAACCGAATGCCAACGCCACTCCGAGATATCCGATTCCGACATTCGGCAGGCCGGCTGCGATAACGGCGCTGCCGCAGCCTCCAAATATCAGCCAGAACGTACCGATTGCTTCCGCAGTATATTTCCTCATTGCCATGGAAACCTCTGTCGATGGAGATCATGCGTCGCCACCCTGGCGGGCACTGAGGAAATCTAGCGCCGGGAGATTGAGTGAGGCATGCTCATTTCTGCGCCGACACGCGTCAGCCGCGAATGTAATCCGGATACTCGGCCTTGATCACGTCGACGATCGACAGCGTGCCGGACAGGTGTTTCCGCAACGCCGCCGTCGCGGCGCCAGGGTTTCCCGAGGCGATGCCCGCGACGATTGCCTCATGATCGGCAAGCACGGTCTGCATCTTGCCCGGCATGGGCAGGTTCAGCCGCCGCAGCCGGTCGATATGCACGCTCTGGCGCCTGACATTGGCCCAAAGCTGCAATATTCCGGCTTTCTCGTAAAGTTTCCGGTGAAAGTCGCGATCGATGTCGTCGAAGACGTCGTAGGTCTCAGGGGAGGAAACCGCCTTCTGCCGCGCCAGGATCTCACGCAGTTCCGCCGCCGTCTGCGCCGGCGCTTCCTCGGTCAGCCGCCGCACCGCCTCCAGTTCGATCGACAGCCGCAGGAACTGCGCCTGGCGCGCATGATCGATGTCGATCTTGGCGACCACGGTCGCATATTGAGGATAGACTTCCACGAGCCCCTCTTCCTGGAGACGCATCAAGGCGTCCCGCACGGGGGTCTGGCTCACGCCGAATTCGAGCTGGAGCGAGGCGCGGGACAGGACCGTTCCCGGCGCCAGGTCCACCTTCATGATCCTGGCCTGCAAAATCTCGTGGATCTGCAGCGCCACCTGCCGCGACCGATCCAATCGGCTGTCCCGAACCATTCCACTCATCTCGTTGGCCTGTCCCTGCTTCGTGGCAATGATTAGATCATGTTTTCCATGTTGATGCACTGATGCATTAGTGCTTCAATAGCTTCCTGTCTGCCAATGGAGACGAAGGAATGGCGATGGGTCGCCCCTTCCCTCTCGAAAAGGGTCTGTCATGACATCAAGGAAAACGCCGGAAACGCTGCGGAGTGCGCGATGGTTCGCGCCTGACGACCTGCGCAGCTTCGGCCATCGCTCGCGCATGATGCAGCTCGGTTACGCGGAGGAGGATTTTCGCGGCAAACCGATCATCGGCATCCTGAACACCTGGTCCGAACTCAACACCTGCCACGCCCACTTCAGGGAACGCGCGCAGGACGTGAAGCGGGGCGTCTCCCAGGCCGGCGGCTTCCCCGTCGAGTTGCCGTCGCTGTCGGTCGACGAAAGTTTCACCAAGCCGACCTCGATGCTCTACCGCAATATGCTGGCGATGGAGACGGAGGAGATGATCCGCTCGCATCCGCTCGACGGCGTGGTGCTGATGGGAGGCTGCGACAAGAGCACGCCGGGCCTCGTCATGGGTGCGCTGTCGGCCGGCGTGCCGATGATCTACCTGCCCGCCGGGCCGATGCTGCGCGGCAATTACGCCGGCAAGATCCTCGGCTCCGGCTCCGATGCGTGGAAATATTGGGACGAGCGCCGGGCCGGCAACATCACCGACGCGGAATGGCTGGGCGTTCAGGGCGGCATCGCCCGCTCCGCCGGCACATGCATGACGATGGGGACCGCCAGCACGATGACGGCGATCGCGGATGCGATCGGGCTGACGCTGCCGGGGGCATCGTCCATTCCTGCCGTCGACGCCAATCATCAGCGGATGTCGGCCGCCTGCGGCCGGCGGATCGTGGACATGGTCTGGGAGGATCTGACACCGGACCGGATCGTCACGGAAGCGGCCTGCCGCAACGCTGCGATCGTCGCCATGGCCACGGGCTGTTCCACCAATGCCGTCGTGCATCTGATCGCGATGGCCCGGCGCGCCGGCATCAACCTGACGCTCGACGATCTCGATCTGCTGGGACGGGTGACGCCGCTCATCGCCAATGTCCGCCCCTCCGGGAAAGACTATCTGATGGAGGACTTCTTCTATGCCGGCGGCCTGCGGGCGCTGATGAAGCAGCTCGAGGACAGGCTTGACCTGACGGTGATGACCGTCACGGGGAAGACCATGGGCGAGAACCTGGCCGGCGCCGTGGTCTATAATGACGATGTCATCCGGCCGCTTTCCAACCCGGTCTATCACGAGGGATCGCTCGCCGTGCTGCGCGGCAATCTCTGCCCCAGCGGCGCGGTGATGAAACCCGCTGCCTGCGACCCTAGATATCATGTGCATCAGGGACCCGCGCTGGTCTTCGACAGCTACCCCGACATGAAGAAGGCGATCGACGACGAAAATCTCGACGTCACGCCCGATCATGTCCTCGTGCTGCGCAACGCCGGGCCGCTCGGCGGACCGGGCTTTCCCGAATGGGGCATGCTTCCGATCCCGAAGGCGCTGATCAAGCAGGGCCACCGCGACATGCTGCGCATCTCGGACGCCCGCATGTCCGGCACGTCCTACGGCGCCTGCATCCTGCACGTGGCGCCGGAGAGCTATGTCGGCGGCCCCCTGGCGCTGCTCAGAACGGGTGATATCGTCCGCCTCGACCTGCCGAACCGCCGGCTCGATATGCTGGTGGACGAGGCAGAACTCGTCCGCCGCCGTGATGCATGGAAGGCGCCGGAGCCGCATTTTCAACGTGGGTACGGCTGGATGTTCTCCCGCCATGTGACGCAGGCCGACCAGGGCTGCGACTTCGATTTTCTTGAAACGAGCTTCGGCAGAACCGTCGGCGAACCGGATATTTATTGAGGAGAATGAGAATGACCGACTACGTGCTGAGCGACGCGACCCGGGCGAAATTCAAGACGATCTCCACCGCATCGATCGCGACCGCCCTCTTCAAGCGCGGCCTTCGGAACCAGTTCATCCAGGGCGTCGTACCGGTGGCCCCCAAGGCCGAGACGATGGTGGGACAGGCATTCACATTGCGCTATATTCCCGCCCGCGAAGACCGCAACCCGATCACCGTCTTCCAGAATCCGAACCATCCGCAAAGAGTTGCGATAGAGACATGCCCTCAGGGACAGGTGCTGGTGATGGATGCGCGCAAGGATGCACGGGCCGCCACCGCCGGCTCGATCCTGATCACCCGGCTGGCGCTTCGCGGCGCGGCCGGCGTCGTCTCGGACGGCGGCTTCCGGGATGCCGAAGGGATCGGGGCGCTTGACATGCCCGCCTATTACGCCAAGCCGTCCGCGCCAACCAATCTCACGCTGCACGAAGCGCTCGACATCAACGTGCCGATCTCCTGCGGCGACGTCGCGGTCTTTCCAGGCGACGTGCTGGTCGGCGACCGCGACGGCGTCATGGTCATCCCGGCCCATCTGGCCGATGAGATCGCCGACGAATGCACGAACATGGAAAGCTACGAGGACTTCGTTCTCGAACAGGTCAAGGCCGGACAAACGATCATCGGGCTCTATCCCTGCACGAAGGACGAGCACCAGCAGAGATTCCAGGCGTGGCGTCGGGAAAACGGCCGCTGAGCCTGCCTGACGGGCCGGAACGGTGGAACCATAATCTTTCCCGCAGGTTTCTTTTGGTCAAAACTGGAGGAGACCCCATGAACCGCAACCTGACCGCCCTGCTCGGCATTCTCGCCGTCGCCGGCTACCAAAATCGTGACAAGATCAGTGAAATCCTGAAGGGCCTGACCCAGGGAGGCCAGCGCCCACCGGGACAGGCGATACCCGGAAGCACGCAGGGCGGCCTCGGCGATATCCTCGGCAACCTGACGAGAGGCGGAGGCGGTGGTCTTGCCGATCTCATTCGCGGCGGATCGGCCGGCGGCATTCTCAGCGGCGGCCTCGGCGGCCTTGTCGACCAGCTGACGAGAAGCGGCCGCGGCGACGTGGCGGATTCCTGGGTGAAACCCGGCCCGAACCAGCCGATCGAACGTCCTGATCTCGAAAACGCCTTGGGCGACGAAGTCCTATCGGAACTGGCTGAGAAGACCGGCCTCAGCCGGGAAGAGATCGTCGCGCGCCTGTCTCGCGACCTGCCGCGCGCCGTCGACGACCTGACACCAGACGGCAGGGTGCCCGACAGCATCTGATCGAGGCTGCTGTCGCGACTTGATAGGGATGGCGTGGCGATGCCGCAGCATCGCCATCAAGCCTGGGTTAATTGCCTTTCAGGACCGCTTCCGCGGCCTTCTCCGCGATCATGATCACCGGCGAGTTGGTGTTGCCGGAGACGATCGTCGGCATGATCGAGGCGTCGACGACCCGGAGCCTCTCCATCCCGTGCACGCGCAGTTGCGTATCCACCACCGCCATCGGATCGCTTCCCATCTTGCAGGTGCCGACAGGGTGGAAGATGGTCGTGGCGATGTCGCCGGCGCGGCGGATCAGATCGTCGTCGCTCTCATATTCCCGGCCCGGCAGCATTTCCTGCGGGTTGAACCGGGCGATAGACCTCGTCCGCATCAGGCTGCGGGCGTGGCGGATGGATTTTGCCGCAAGCAGCCGGTCGCCGGCCGTCGCAAGGTAGTTCGGGTGGATTTCCGGCGGCTGGCTCACGTCGCGGGTCGTGACATGCACCGTGCCGCGGCTCTCCGGCCGGAGATTGCAGACGGACACCGTGACGGCGGGATAGCGGTGCAACGGCTCGCCGAGCCTATCCGTGCTCAGCGGCTGGACGTGATATTCGAGGTCCGCCGTGGCGACGGCCGGATCGCTTTTGGCAAAGATACCGAGCTGGCTCGGCGCCATGGAGAGCGGGCCCGACCGGCTGACGGCATATTGCAGCCCCATGCCGGCACGGCTGAAGAGATTGTGGTAGAGCTGGTTCAGCGTGCGCGCGCCTTCGATCTTGAAGACGGTGCGGATCTGCAGGTGATCCTGGAGGTTTTCGCCAACGCCCTGAAGCGCGTGACGAACGGGAAGATCAAGCGCGGAAAGGACCTCCGGCCGGCCGATGCCGGACAGTTCCAGGATCTTTGGCGAGTTGATGGCGCCTGCCGACAGCACGACCTCGCGAGAGGCGCGGGCGATGCAGAGCCGCCCGCCGAGGCGGAACCGCACCCCGGAAACGGCCTTGCCGTCGAACTCCAGCCGGTCGGTCTCGGCACCCGTCAGGACACGAAGATTCCCACGATTCATGGCCGGCCGGAGGAAGGCCTTCGTCGTGTTCCAGCGCAGGCCGCTTTTCTGGTTGACCTCGAAATAGCCGGAGCCTTCATTGTCGCCATCGTTGAAATCGTCGGTCTTCGGAATGCCGAGTTCTTCCGCCGCATCGCGGAAGGCGTCGAGGATCGGCCAGGAAAGGCGCTGGCGCTCGACGCGCCATTCGCCGCCGCCGCCATGCATGGCGGATTTGCCGCGGTAATTGTCTTCCGATTTCAGGAAGTAGGGCAGTACGTCGTCCCAGCCCCAGCCTGCGTTTCCGGCCTGCCGCCAGCCGTCATAATCGGCCGCCTGCCCGCGCATGTAGATCATGCCGTTGATCGACGAACAACCGCCGAGGAGCTTTCCGCGCGGATAGTTCAGTGCGCGGCCATTGAGCCCGGCTTGCGCGGCCGTCTTCATCATCCAGTCGGTGCGCGGATTGCCCATGCAGTAGAGATAACCGATCGGCACATGGACCCAGTGATACCGGTCCGTGCCTCCGGCTTCGAGCAGCAGCACCCGGTTCTTCGGATCGGCCGACAGCCGGTTTGCCAGCACACAGCCGGCAGAGCCGGCGCCGACGATGATGAAGTCGTAAATGCCCTCGTCTGTCGGCGTTTCGTTATCACTCATCATCACGCCACAGTTCCCTTCGCCGTGGGTAAGGTTGCCGAAAGCCGCCGCCAGAGCGGCGTCATGGCTTCGGTGATGTCCTGGTAGAGCGGGTAGCGCCGGCCGTAATGCGCGGCAAGCGCGGTATCCGGCTTGTAATGCCGGTCGATACGCACCATGGCATTCGCGCCTTCCGTAAAATCGGCAAACAGGCCGACGCCGGTTCCGGCCGCAATCGCCACGCCGAGCGCGCCCGTCTCCCGCGAGACGGCGACCGAAACGGGCAGGCCGAGCACATCGGCAAAAATCTGCGGCCAGAGGCGGCTGCGCGATCCGCCGCCGGAGAGCACCGCTTCGTCGAAACTCGCTCCCGCCTTGCGCAGCGTCTCGACATGGTGGCGGTGGCCGAAGGCGACGCCTTCCAGAAGGGCGCGGACCAGGTGGCCCTTGCTGTGCCAGCCGGCAATGCCATAGAAACCGGCCCGCGCATGGCCGTCCTGCTGGGCGCCGTAGAGATAGGGGTGATAGAGCGGGTCGTCGGCAGCCGGCTGAATTTCCGCCGCGAGCGCGCAGCAGGCATCGAAGGGCGACACGCCCTCCGCGTGCTCGCCTTCAAAGAACTCCCGCACCAGCCATTCGAGATTGGCCGCGGAAGTGGCGCTGTTTTCCATCGCCATGTAGCGCGTGCGGTCGAAGGTCGAGGACATGAAGACCGGGCCGCCGAGATCCGGCCCGTCGATGATGACCTGGTTGATGCTCCAGGTGCCGGCGATGATCGAGGCGCTGCCGGTGCGCGAGACGCCCGAGCCGAGCGCCGAAGCGACGACGTCGAACAGCCCGCCGATCACCGGCGTGCCGGCGGCAAGGCCGGTCTCCGCCGCGACCTCTTCCGTCACCTTGCCGGCAATGTCGGCGCTTTCGATCAGCCGCGGCAACAGGTCCATGCAATCGCCAAGGCCATAAGCTTCCATCAGCGTCCTGTCATAGCGGCGGGCGGCGAGATCGAGCAGCCCTGCGCCGGACATGTCAGACATCTCGCTGACGCGTTCGCCGGTCAGGCGGTTGACGACGAAATCCTTGGAATAGAACACCGTGCCGATGCGCTGGAAGAGGTCCGGCCGGTAGCGTTTCAGCCAGGCGAGCAGCGTCGGCGTCTGCGAGGGCCAGGGCCTTTGGCGGGCGATCGGATAGGTGCGATCGCCGACACTCTCGGCCGCCCATTCCTCGACGAGCCCGGTCGCGCGTGTATCGAGCGACTGGATGCCAAGCAGCGGTTCACCTTCACGATCGAGCGCGTAAAGACCATTGCCGTGGCCGGCGCAGCCGATCGCGGCGATCTCGGTCGCGGCGATCCCGGCCCGGTCGAGGCAGGTGCGGATGACGCGCTTGGCGTTGGACCAAAGCTCGCCGAGATCGCGCTCGACATGGCCGGGGCACGGCATGCGGCTATGCCCCTCCTCCCCCGCATGGGCCACTTCCCGGCCGGTGCGGTCGAAGATCACCGCCTTGATGACGGTGTTGCCGGCGTCGAGCCCCAAGAGATATTCTCCCATTCGAACCCCTCCCAAGGTTCTGTGCCTGTTAAATTGCTCCAGCGCCTCAACCCTGCCGATAGACCGCAATGGCCTCTTCGCCGCTGGCGTTCTCGTGGATGATCGCCATCAGCCCGCGCACGACGGCGCTCGGATTGGCATGCTGGTAGATATTGCGACCATAGACCATGCCCATAGCGCCCTGCCGCATCAAGGCGGCGGATTTTGCGAACACGGCGCCGAGATCCTCCTTGCCGCCGCCGCGCACCAGCACCGGGCAGCGCGCTGCCTCGACGACACGGTGGAAATCCTCCGCATTCGTCGTGGGATCCGCCTTGACGATATCGGCGCCCATTTCACGGGCAAGCCGCGTCAGGGTGACGATCTTGTCGGCATCGCCATCCACCATGTAGCCGCCGCGCTCGGTAACCGGCTGCATGACGAGCGGTTCGATCATCAGCGGCATGCCGTATTTTTCGCAGTCCGCCCGGACACGCGCAATGTTCTGCACGCACTGGCGGAAAAGGTCGGGCTCATCCGGCAGCATGAAGAGGTTGACCACCACGCAGGCGGCATCCATCTGCAATGCGCCGATCAAAGGCTCCGCTTCGTTCTGCAGCACCGCCCACATGTCGCGGTGGCGGATGCGGTTATAGGGATTGCCCATGTCGATGCGCATGACGAGGGCCGGCTTGTCCTTGCCGGGCAGATCCTGCAGCAGATCGGTCTGGCCGTAATTCATCTGGATCGCATCCGGCCGCGCATCGACCAGCGCCTTGACGACGGCCGGCATGTTCTCCAGCCCGTCGAGGAAAGACGGCTCGTTGCAGACGCCGTGATCAATCGCCACGTCAAGGCAACGGCCGTTGCCGAACAGCCGGTTCATCCGGACCTTGCGGTTGTCTCGCATAATTCGCTCCTTCGTTCGTTCCTTGCGGAAAGGGTTGCTTCCGCGACGCCATGGCGCTCGCGCATGATGGTGAGAAAACGGATGCGCTCTTCGGCGGCGCGTTGCGCCGGCCAGCCTCTGTCGGCGGCGAGCAGTGCGAGCACGGCATCGGCCATGTCGAGCGAGAGCTCGCCGGAAATCGCAAGCGTCGTGCGGCGCAGCAGCAGGTCGTCGAGATGCTCGACGGCTTCAGCGCCGATCAAATACTGCAACTCGCGGAGGCTGTAGCCGGAATGCGGCAAGGGGTGATCGGCTGCCGCCGCGATGAAGCCGGCGACGTCAGCGCCATCGGTTCCGTAGCGTTCGAAAAGGCATACGGCGCGATCGGGGGAGATGCCCGTCGATGCCGCGAGGTCACGAATCCAATCATCGCGACCCCTGGGAAAGGCGCGCCCGCCGCCCAAGGCCCTCTCCGCCGTATCGACGCGCCGGGGCCGGCCGAGCCGTTCCAGCGCCATGTCCGCCGCCAGTTCGCCGAAGGAGCGGAACGTGGTCCACTTGCCGCCGATCATGCAGAGTACCGGCGGGCCGCCGTCATGGCCTTCGATCACGGTGCAGAAGTGGTCACGCGGAATGCGGCCGGTAAAACTGTCCTTGCTGGCTGGCAGCGGGCGCACGCCGGCGAATTGGAAAACGATCTCTTCGGGCCGGATGCGGACGCCCGGCAGCACGAAGGCGAGCGATTGCAGGATATAGTCCCGCTCGTCGGCCTCGCAGCGCACGGTGCCGGGATCATCGACGCGGATATCCGTCGAGCCGACCAGCACCTTGCCGAGATAGGGAAAGAGGATACAGATGCGCCCGTCCTCGTTCTCATAGTAGATCATATGCCCGTCAAGCATGTCGCGAAGCGCGGGATTGTCGATAATGAGATGCGACCCCTTGGTGCCGCCCATCAGCGGGGCAGGCCGCGCGCCATCGGGAAAGAGCGAGCCGTTGGCTATGTCGATCCAGCCCCCGGTGGCGTTGATGACCATTCTCGGCCGAATGAGAACCGTTTCTCCAGAAACACCGTCGCTGAGTAGGAGGTCGCCACCGCCGGACTGTTCCAGCGTCGCATAATTCAGGGCTCTGGCATTCGGCCCGGCAGACAGGCCGTCGCGCAGCAGTTCGATGCCGATCCGCTCGGGATGGCTCACCCAGGCGTCGTAGTAGGTAGCGGAGCTGCGGATCGCCGGATTGAGCCCCGGCCATTTTGCCAGCGTCGCCCTGCGTCCGCGGAACTGGTGGCGAGGCATCAGCGCGCGCTTGCGCGTCAGGAAATCGTAGATGGCCAGCCCCGTCTTGATGGCGACGGCGCCGCGGCGGCTCGGGCGGCGGGTGAGGCCAAGGAAGCGCACGATGCCGTTGGCGAGGCCGGAGAAGACGTCGAAGATCGGAACCGTCGTCGGCAGCGGCTGAACATAATGGGGGGCGTTGCGCAGCAGCCGATCGCGCTCGACGAGCGATTCCTGCACGAGGCTGAATTCACCGTTCTCCAGATAGCGCAGCCCGCCATGGACCATGCGCGAGAGGGCGGCACTGGCGCCGGAACAATAGTCGCCCTGTTCGACGAGCAGCACGTTGACGCCCTGCAGCGCCAACTCGCGAAAGACGCTGAGCCCGTTGATGCCGCCACCGAGGACGCACACGTCCACCGCCGGGCTTTGGCGAAGCCCGTCCATTGTTTCCACACGGTTCATGATGACAGCCCGTTATTCCATGGTGGCCAGTTGCGCTGATATGGCGGTGTCGATGGCCGCGAGATCGGCTGTCGAAAGACGAAGCGTTCCGGCCCGTGCATTGTCCAGCGCCTGCGCCGGGTTTCTCGCGCCGCAAAGCGCGAAGGTCACACCCGGCTGCGCCAGCGTCCAGGCGATCACCGTCTGGGCGATGCTGGCTTCGTGGCGCTCCGCCACAGGCCGGATCGCCTCGGAAAAATCCTTGGCCTTCCGGCGGTTGGCGACGGAGAAGCGGGGATTGTCCTTGCGCTGGTCGTCGCCGAAAAACACGCGCTCCGGACTGATCGTGCCGGAAAGCAGGCCGAGCGCCAGCGAGGAATAGCTGAGCGTCGACACGCCGTTCGCAATCGTGAGCGGCAGCAGGTCCGCCTCGATCTGGCGATCGATCATGCTGAACCGCTCCTGGATCGCATCGAGCGAGCCGGTCGCGATATACTCTCCAAGTTCCTCCCGGCTGACGTTGCTGGCGCCGATCGCGCGGATCTTTCCAGCCTGTTTCAGCTCTTCCAGCGCCGCCACGGTTTCCTCGATCGGCGTCGTCTCGTCCTGCCAATGGGTAATGTAGAGATCGATATGGTCCGTGCCGAGCCGGCGCAGGCTTTCCTCAACCTCGTGAACGATCGAATCCCGTCCGAGATGCCGGTGCACCGGCCTGCCGTCCTGATCGAAGAAATGGTTGCCCTTCCCAGTGTGCCACACCAGCCCGCATTTGGTGGCGATCACCGCCTTGTCGCGGCGTCCGGCGAGCGCCTTGCCGACGATCTCTTCCGATCGCCCGAGGCCGTAGGCCGGCGCCGTGTCGATGAGCGTCACGCCGTCATCGAGCGAGGCCTGGATCGCGGCGATCGATTCCGCCTCGTCCGTGCCGCCCCACATCCAGCCGCCGATCGCCCAGGTGCCCAGGCCGACGGCCGATGCCTTGACGCCGGAGCGTCCGATTTCGCGGGTCAACTGTTCGCCGCTCATGCGGAAAATCCTTCCTCGGATGCCAGTTCAAGAATGCGCGCGCCCGTCGCCTCGTCGGTGACGAGCGTGTCGAGGTGATTGCCGCGCAGGATGCTGAGTATGGGACGAGCCTTGTTCGGCCCGCTTGCGACGCCGATCTTCGTGGGGATCGAGGCGAATTCCGGCAGCGTCAGCGAAACCAGCGACCGGTTGAGGCTATAGTCGCAGACACGGCCGTGATCGTCGAGCAGGTGAGCGAGCAGTTCGCAGTTGGCGCCCGAACGCTCGATCGCCGCGCGATCGGTGCTGGAGGATGGATGCAGGTCGTAATAGCTCGAATCGTCGGTCAGGATCGAGCCGATGCCGACCACAGCCACCTTGGCCTCGCGTGCCCGCCGGAAGACGTCGGCGACGGAGCGCATGTTGATCAGCATCGCCCGCTGCTCGGCATCATCGGCAAAGAGCGGCGCGTGGATCTGGTAGGAGCGCCCGCCGAGCCGGTCGGCCATCAGGGTCGAAACGTGGTTGACGTCGGTATAGTGTTTGCCCTGCACGCATCCGGTTGCCGGGATGACCTCGACATCGAAGCGGCGCGGCGGCTGGAGGCCGGCGACGACGGCGCTGACGCCCTTGCCGCCGGTGATGCAGATCGTGTCGCCGTCGGCGATTTCTTCGAGCAGCAGGCGAGCCGCCGCCTCGCCGACCGCCTGCAGCGCGGTCTGCGGATTGTCGGAGACGGTCGGGACGACGACCGCGCGGCTGATGCCGCCGAGCGCGAGAAGCCGTTCCTCCATGTCGACCAGAGGTTCGACCGGCGACTTGATCTTGATCTCGACAAGGCCGAGCTGGCGGCCCCGCTTGATGAGGCGATTGACGGTGGCGTGCGAGATGCCGAGCTGATCGGCGATCTGCGCCTGTGTCAGGCCTTCCAGAAAGTGCAGGACGAGCGCCTGGTGCATCTGGCGGGCAATGACGATTTCCTCGCGCGGAGCTGTCGTCCTGGATTTCAGTTTGGCGATCGGCATGTCAGGCGGCCTTCCGCTTGTGCAGGAAATGGTCGATGGATACGGCGGCAAGCAGGATGCATCCTTTGATCATGTCCTGCCAATAGACGGAAACGTTTAGCAGGATCAGCGACGAGGTGACGAGGGAAAGAAGCGCCATGCCGAGGATGGCCCCGAGGATGGTTCCCGAGCCGCCGTTCAGCGAAGCTCCGCCGATCACCGCGGCCGCAATGATGTTCAGCTCCATGCCGACGCCGAAAGTGGGGGTCGCGGCGCCGAAGCGGGACATGTAGATGACGCCGGCGACACCGGCGAGCGTGGAGCACAGCACCGTCACCCAGAACTTCACCTGGTTCGTCTTGATGCCGGAATAGAGCGCCGCCTTTTCGTTGCTGCCCGTGTAGAAAACCTTGCGGAAGGCGGTCGCCCGGCGCAGCAGGAAATCGAACAGGATGACGACGGCGACGAAGATCAGGATGACATAGGGAATGCCGTAGAACGTGCCCTGCCCCACCGCCTTGAAGCCCGCCGGCAGCGTGAACAGCGAGAGCGGCGTGCCCTTGGTGACGATCAGGCACAGGCCGCGCACGATCACCATGGCCGCCAGCGACGTGATGAAGTGGTTGAGGCCGACGACGGTCACGAAGAAGCCCATGATGGCGCCGATGGCGCTGCTGGCAAGAACGCCGGCAAGCGAAGCCGTCCACGGATCGAGCCCGGCGAGAAAGAGCGAGCCCGAGAGCACCATTGCGAAGCAGACGACGGAGCCGACCGCAAGGTCGATGCCGCCGACGATGAGCAGGATCGTCATGCCGACGACGACGATGCCTTCCACGGAAAAGCTCATCAGCATGGCGCGGAAATTGCCGAGCGTCAGGAAGTGCGGCGAGGCGAAGCTCATGATTATGCCGAGCGCGAGGATGATTGCAATCAGCCCCGCTTCGCGCATCGTGCCGATGCGTTTGAAGGACGATGCCTTGGGCATTGCCATCATCGTGTCGATTGCCATTTCCCTCTCTCCCGATTTCTCTTCACGCGGCATGGTCCGCCGCCCTTGCCGTGCCCATGCCCGAGGCAAGACGGATCACGGCCTCCTCCGACATTTCCTCCGGACCCAATTCCCCTGCGATGCGTCCCTCCCGGACGACCAGCAGGCGGTCGCAAAGGCCGAGCAGTTCCGGCATTTCCGACGAGATGACGACGATGCCGATGCCGGAACGCGCCAGCTCGCGCAGCAGGCGGTGAATTTCCGTCTTCGCCCCCACATCGATGCCGCGCGTGGGTTCGTCCATCAAAATGACCTTCGGCTTCACGGCAAGCTGCTTGGCGATCGCCACCTTCTGCTGGTTGCCGCCGGAAAGCGATTTCACCGGCGCCTCGATGCCGCCCATGCGCACGGCGAGCCGCCGGGCGAAATCCTCGGCCAGCGCGGCTTCCGCCCGGCCGTTCAGGAGGCCGGCCCGGTTGGTGAGCGCCTTCAGGTCCAGCACGGAAATGTTCTGCGCGATGGACATTTCGAGAAAGACGCCCGACCCCTTGCGGTCTTCGGAAAGATAGACGATGCCGGCCCTCACGGCATCGGAATAGACGCGGATCGGCCGCGCCTGCCCATGCAGGCGCACCGCGCCCGCCGTGCGCGGCCGCAGCCCGCAAATGCCCTCGGCGATTTCCGTGCGGCCGGAGCCGATGAGGCCGCCGATGCCGAGGATCTCGCCCTTGCGCAGGTTGAAGCTGACATCATGAAAACGCGCGCCGTCCCCAATGCCGTCGACCTCGAGAATGGTCTCGCCGGACATTTCGTCTGCGCCGAGCTTGTCGGGATAGAGCTGCGTGATCTCGCGGCCCACCATGCGGCGCACCACGTCATCAGGGGTCACGTCGGCGATGCGGTCGGTGCAGACATAGCGGCCGTCGCGGAACACGGTGACGCGGTCGCAGAGGCTGAAGATTTCGGCCATGCGATGGCTGATATAGATGATCGAAATGCCGTTCGCCTTGAGATCGCGGATGATGGAGAAGAGCTGCTGCGCCTCGGTTTCGGTCAGGGCGGCGGTCGGCTCGTCGAGGATCAGCACCCGGCAGTCGAGCGTCAGCGCCTTGGCGATCTCGACGAGCTGCTGGCTTGATATCGGCAGGTCGGCGACCTTCCGGCGGACATCGATTGCCGCAAGCCGGTTCATCACCGCCTGCGCATCGCGTTCCAGAGCACGGTAATTCATGACGGGCGCCCGGCGGCGGTTGGTCGCCGCCATGAACATGTTTTCGGCGACCGTCGCATCCGGGCAGAGCGCGATTTCCTGGTGCACGAGGCCGATGCCGAGGGACTGGGCGGCCGCGGGAGAGGAAATGCGCGCGGCCTTGCCGTCGATGCGGATTTCACCCTCGTTCGGCTGCAGCACGCCGGCGATGATGTTCATCAGCGTCGATTTACCGGCGCCGTTCTCGCCGCAAAGCGCATGGACCTCCCCGCGCTCGAGCGTGAAGTCGACATCCGTCAACGCCTTCACCGCTCCGAAATGCTTGGTCACGCCACGAATGGTAAGCACCGGCTCCGCCATCATCTCTCTCCCTCTCCGTCCGAACCATCCGCGCCGAAAGGCGCGGATGGTCTTGTCGGGCCTTATTCCTCGATGCCCTTCGTTCCGCGGCGCTTCAGATACTTGTCCCAATAGAAGTCGTCGGCATTTGCGGCGGTCACGATCGAGAGGCCGTTGTCGACGACCGGGATGCTCATCGGGTTGAAGCCCGAGCGCTTGGCGTCGTTCATCGGGTCGATCAGTTCCGGGTGCTTGGCGAGCCACAGCAGCATGAAGCCCATGTAGCCCTGCATGCCCTGGTTCGGGTTGATCGAGCCGAAAACCTCGCCGGCCTTGATCATGTCGAGGATGTTGGCATTGACATCAGCGCACATGACGAGAACCTTGCCGCCGGTTTCCTTATTGGCCTGCGCGGCGCCGATCGCGGAATTGGCTTCGGGCATGAAAACCGCCCCGAGGTTCGGATTGGCCTGGATCAGGCTGGAGAGCCCCTGATAGGCCTTGGTCGGATCCTGGTTGGACGCGGCGCGGCCGACGAGCTTCATGTCGGGCCATTTCGCGTCCATACGGGCGATGAAGGCGGCAATGCGTTTGTCGTGGTTGTCCTGGCCGGGATTTTCCAGAACCGCGTATTCGCCTTTGCCGCCCATCTTCTCGGCGATCGCGTCAGCGGCATAAGTGCCTTCGCGGGTATTGTCCGAAGTGATGAAGGAAACCCGCTTGGAGAGCGGCGAGTCGGCTGCGAAGGTGACGACCGCAGTGCCCTGATCGACGGCGCGGTTGATCGGCTCGATGAACGGATCGGAGTTCATCGGATGGACGAGAATGCCGGCCGGATTTTGCGCCAGCGCCTGGTCGAAGGTTGCGATCTGCTTGTTGACGTCATATTCCGGGGTCCCGGTATATTCCGTTTCGCAGCCGAGCTGCTGGCCCGCCTGCTTGAACATTTCATAGACCGGGAACCAGTATTCGACGCCCGAAACCATGACGTTCATGACGTATTTTTCGCCCGGCTTGCAACGAAACGGGTTATCCGTCGCAGCGGCAGAACCGGCAAAAAGCGTTGTCGCCAGGACCGCCATTGCGGTCGTCGTGAGAAAAGTGCGCAAAAGTCCTCCTCGAGGCCGAAGCCCCTCCCAAAAAGCCCGAGGGCGCCGAAACGACGCCGCTGATCGCGTTGAAGCCCGGATTTCCTCCTCGAAGTCCGGTATGGGCAGCTAACCTCAAAGGGAAATACATGTCAATATAATTCACATCAAGAAATATATTTCACATTCGATCCCTGTACGGCCGTTTTTTGGCGGTTGCAAGTGCGCTGTTAGGACTCATGCCAATCATGCGCGAATCCGCTATTACCGGCAGCGTGATATCGTGATTGGCCAACGTGCCCGGAGACTGCCGCATGCCCTTAGCGCCGAGCCTTTCCAAGTCTCTTGGTTTCACCGTGGTCCTCGCGTCGCTCTTGGGTGCAAGCCCGGCATTGGCTTCGGGGAAAACATCGCCTGTACCAAGCTGGCTGGCCGGCTATGTCGGCGAAGGAAAAGGCCAGATCGCTCCCGTCGTGCTGGAACGGGCTCGGGCGCTTTACCTGCAAAACATTGCGGAGGGAAAGGTCAGGAATTCCTGCTATTTCGCGATGGACGCCACACGTCCGAACGATCTTACCGACGGAACGACAGGCGGCCGGTTCTACATGATCTGCGAAGCGGAACAGTCGTTCCGGGTGATATCGGCGGGGCATGGCGGTGGCCGCAACCTGAAGGGTGTCGTCAACTTCTCCAACGGACGGGAGTGCGCCAGGAATTTCGGCAATGCGATGAACTCCAATCTGACGGCCGGCGGGGCCTATCTGACGAGTGAGATCAAGACTTCCTTCAAGGGCTATTACGGTCCTTCCGCCAATCAGGAGACGGTGCTCACCCGCTCCTTCGTGCAGTTCGATGGCGTCGGCGAAACCGCGAACGCCAGGCAGCGCGCCATCGGCGGACATGCCGCGGCACTCGTCTCCGGCATATGCATGCAGAAAAAGCCGGAAAGTCCCTATGCCAATCGTGAGGGCTATGTCCCATTCGGAAAACTGGTCACTTACGCGGGCGGCCGCAGCGACGGCTGCACCAGCTGGTCGCCCGAGGAAGCCCCGCAGGTGCTGTCGATGGTGAAGGACAATCCGACCACCCTCTATATCTATCCTGAGGCCGGCGATATCAGTGCGGTCGCGCGCGCGGTGACATCGGGCCAGCCGCCGGCAAAGGCCGGTTCCTATTGGAACGCTTCATGCCTTGGTGAAATCGGCTCTCCGCAGTTCTGGCCGAAGGAGAAGCTGGAGCCGGTCATCGTCAAGTACGGGCAAGATCACCCGGCGCCGCCGCCGCGCGCCATACCGCTTTGCCAGACCCCTTCCAATTGAGAGACGCGTTCGACGCAGCGTCGGAAACTATTTCCCGTCAAGCCATTCCTGCAGTTCCGCCTCGGCCCGTTCCAGAGCGCTGTAGTTCAGGAGTTTGCGCAGGAATGCGACGGTGACGGCGCGGGCGCGCAGATTGAAGCGCCCGTCCTCGTGGTCGTCGCCGGCCGTCTGATAGACGTCGAGCTTGTCGTAGAGCTGCTGAAGACGGTTCTGCACGCTGCGCAGCGACAGGCCCCGGCGTTTGGCGATGGCCCGGTCGGTCAGGCCGAGGGCGATATCGACAAGGATCTCGTATTCGGAATCGGTGAAGCCGTTCGTCTGGCCGAGGCTCTTCTGCTGCAGGCCGCGCACCTCGCGGTCGATAACGCATTGGCTCTCGATGAAGATCGAGCGAAGCGCCAGCTTCAGCCGCTCGTCGGAAGCCGATTTCAGCACATAGCCATAGGCGGCCCCATCCGGCACGATGCGCGAGACGCCGCGCACATAGGCCTCATCAGAGTAATTCGACCAGAACAGGATGCGGGTCTCAGGCCGCTCCTTCCAGATCGTGCGCGCCGCCTCGATGCCGTTGCGGCTCGCCATCTGCAGGTCCATGACTATATGCGCCGACTTATGGTCGCGGGCGAGCTTCTCACCGACGGTTCCGTTCTCCGCCTCGATCACCGTGTCGCATTCCGGCAGCGCGGCGTTGACAGCCTCGTGCAGGTAGGACCGGTGCAGCGGGTCGTCCTCGACGATCAGAACTTTCATCGTGTCTTTCTCCTCAGTCTGGCTCGCCCGCCGGGCCGTTCGGCGCCAGCGGCAGCACGACGCGCACGGCGGTGCCGCGATTGTTGTGGCCTGGGCCGGTCGTGAAGCGCGCCGAAATCAGCCGCGCGCGGGTCTTCATATTGTCGATGCCGCCGCCGATCCGTCCCCGCGTCTTGGCAAGTCCGGTGCCGTCGTCGGAGATTTCGATCGACAGCTGTTCGTCGTCGGCTTCGAGCCGCACCATGATCGCCAGCGGGGCGGCATGGCGCACGGCATTGTTGATCGCTTCCTGCGCGATGCGGAACAGGGCGACGCTGACGGTCGGCTCCAGCCTTTCCAGCGCCCCGTTCGTCTCGTCGGCGAGGCCCCATTCGATGCCCGATCCGGTGTCGCGGGTCGACCGGTCGAGATGATGCTCGATCGCCTGGGCGAGACCGAAGAGCTGGAGTACGGAGGGTTTTGCCTGCTCGATGATCTGCCGCAGATCCTGCATGCAATGCTGCAGGGACCGCGAAACGGGTTCGAGCGCCTCGGGCGTCACCTCGCCGTTGCGCGACAGCCGGTCGATCCGCCGCGCAAGCCGCGTCAGATCGGCGAGCGTCTGGTCGTGAAGGTCCATGCCGATCCGCTGACGCTCCTGCTCCAGGGCTTCGGTCAGCTTCAGCGCGCCCTGCCGCAGCCCCTCCTCGCGGGCGCGGGCTTCGGCCTCCACGATCGCCGAGCGTTGCGCCTGCTCGGCCGCCTGCAGCGCGAAGAAATAGGGCGTCAGCAGATCGGCGATGATGCGGGCGCGCTCGACGTCCTCCATCGTATAGACGCCCGCCCTGTGAGACGAACAGGAAAGGGCCGCAATGATCGTACCCTGCACCTTCATCGGGACATGCAGCCGGCTCCTCAGCGATTGTTCGACGATCGGCCGCTTGAACGCGCCCTCGAAATGGAAGCGCGGATCTTTCATGGCGTCGTCCGAGAGCAGAAAGTCGACTTCACCGCGCAGGAGCGAGCGGATGGGGCTGTTAACGACAGGCGCGCCGGCAATCTCGCCCCAGGCGGTCTCGATGCCCGTCTCATAGGCCGTGTGATAATTGCCGCCTTCGAGCAGCACGCAGACGTCGAGATGGTCGTGCGGAATGATGTGGGCGACTTCGGCCGCGACCGAACGGATGGCCGAGCGGAAATCGAGCTGACCTGCGAGCAGCCGTGAAATGCCGAGATAATGGTCGAACAGGGCTGCCGGTGCGAGATGCAGCATTGTCAGTTCCTCCCCGTCACGACAAGCTCCTCAACCCGCCGTGATCGTTTCCCAGTAAGCGCCCGCAAATGGGCCGCCGTCTTGCGTAAACCCGCAGCTTGTTGCGCAAAACCCGCAAACACGTTGCCGCCTTGCCCCTGTACAGGCCGGCCGATCTCCCGCATCCTGCCCTTACTGAGAGGAGGAAGCTCAGTGCAAGAACAATTTTCACTCGGGGCCCGCTTGAGCCGGCAGGAGTGAAGCGATCCGCCGACCGGCGCGATCATGAGGGAGGAAGACATGACAATCCGTAAGATGCTTCTGGCATCGGCCGCCATTGCTTGCGCCGCCATGCCCGTTTCCGCCTTTGCCGACACGTCGGCCAAGAAGATCGCCCTTTCCAACAACTATGCCGGAAACTCCTGGCGCCAGGCCATGCTGACGAGCTGGGGCAAGGTGACGGGCGAAGCCGTGAAATCAGGCGTCGTTGCCGCCGCCGATCCATTCACCACCGCCGAGAACCAGGCGACGGAACAGGCGGCGCAGATCCAGAACATGATCCTGCAGGGCTATGATGCCATCGTGCTGAACGCCGCCTCGCCGACGGCGCTGAACGGCGCGGTCAAGGAAGCCTGCGACGCCGGGATTACCGTCGTCTCCTTCGACGGCATCGTCACCGAACCCTGCGCCTGGCGCATCGCCGTCAACTTCAAGGAAATGGGCCGCAGCGAGGTGGAGTATCTGTCGAAGAAACTTCCGCAGGGCGGCAATCTGCTCGAGATCCGCGGCCTTGCCGGCGTCTTCGTCGATGACGAGATTTCGGCCGGCATTCACGAGGGCGTCAAGCAGTTCCCGCAGTTCAAGGTCGTCGGCTCCGTGCATGGCGACTGGGCGCAGGACGTGGCGCAGAAAGCCGTCGCCGGCATCCTGCCGAGCCTGCCCGACATCGTCGGCGTGGTGACGCAGGGCGGTGACGGTTACGGTGCCGCACAGGCGATCGCCGCGACCGACCGGAAGATGCCGATCATCATCATGGGCAACCGTGAAGACGAGTTGAAGTGGTGGAAGGAGCAGAAGGACGCGAAGAGCTACGAGACCATGTCCGTGTCGATCGCGCCCGGTGTCTCCACGCTCGCCTTCTGGGTCGCCCAGCAGATCCTCGACGGCAAGCAGGTCAAGAAGGACCTCGTCGTGCCCTTCCTGCGCATCGACCAGGATAACCTCGAAACGAACCTCGCCAACACCCAGGCCGGCGGCGTCGCCAATGTGGAATACACGCAGGCAGACGCGATCAAGGTCATCGAGTCGGCAAAATAACTCTCCCGGCGATTGCCGCGCGGGCCGACAATGGCCGCGCGGCAGTCCTTCCGAGCAGATGTGGCGGGCAGCATGAATGAGGTTTTGAAGGCGGTGATCGCCGTCGACGGCGCCAAGGTAAGCTTCGGCGCGGTCAGAGCGCTCGACGGCGTCACGCTCCGCGTCATGCCGGGCGAATGCGTCGGGCTCGTCGGACACAATGGAGCCGGCAAGTCCACGATCGTCAGCGTCATCAATGGCGGCCTCACGCCCCATGAAGGCAGCGTGGCGAGCGATGGCGAGCGGCTGGAGCGTTACGGCATCAACGCGGCGCGAGCCCGCGGCGTGCGCTGCGTCTTCCAGGAGCTTTCGCTCTGCCCCAACCTTTCCATCGTCGAGAACACGCGCATCATGCACCGCGATCTCGGCGGCTTCGGCTGGCGCAGGCGCGCCGCAAGAATCATCGAAAAGAGCCTCGATGCGGTCTTTCCCGGCCATGGCATCGACAGCAGCCGGGCCGTGGGAGACCTTTCGATCGCCGAGCGGCAGATGGTCGAAATATCAATGGCCTTTTCCGACGCCGGCATTGCGCCGCGCCTGGTGATCCTCGACGAACCCACCTCCTCGCTCGATGCGAGCCTCGCCCGCCAGATGCTCGACCATGTCCGCCGCTTCGTCGCGGCCGGCGGCTCCGTCATCTTCATCTCGCATATCCTGCACGAGATCCTCGAAACCTCCGACCGCATCGTCGTCATGAAGGACGGCCGCGTCGTGGCCGAACGCCCGGCTGATGGATTCGACCATCATGGCCTGGTCGAGGCCATGGGCACCGTTGCGAAGGAGGAGACGGGCCAGCGCCCGGCACGCGAGCAATCCACCGCTCCGCTCATTCTCTCCCATCAGACGGCGGGCCGTCCCTTTTCGGCCCGCAAGGGCGAAATCATCGGACTGGCGGGTCTCGCCGGCCACGGGCAGACCGAACTGCTGCTTGCCCTGCATGCCGCCCAGTCCGGCAACTGGCTGCCCGAGCGCGACCCGCTCGTCACCTTCGTCGCCGGCGACCGGCGCCTCAACGGCGTCTTCGAACTCTGGAGCATCCTGCGCAACTTTTCCGTCGCCTCGCTCGGCGACCTGTCGCGGCGCGGCCTCATTCTGGCTGATGAAGAGGAGAGCAAGGGCGCGGACTGGAAACGGCGGATCGAGATCCGCACGCCCGACATGGCAAACCGCATATTGTCGCTTTCCGGCGGCAACCAGCAGAAAGTTCTCTTTGCCCGCGCCCTTGCCACGCGCGCGCCTGTCGTCCTGATGGATGATCCGATGCGCGGCGTCGATGTCGGGACCAAGCAGGAGGTCTACGCCATCATCCGCGACGAAGCTTCGCGCGGCCGCACCTTCATCTGGTATTCGACCGAGATGGACGAGGTCCGTCTCTGCGACCGCGTCTACGTCTTCCGCGAAGGCCGCATCACGGCCGAACTCGCCGGCGACGCCGTCAGCGAGACCAACATCATCGCCGCATCCTTCGAAGGGGTCGCCGCATGACGTTCCGGCTCTCGTCCGACGCCATGCGTCTTGCCATTCCCGCTTTGTCGCTGACGCTGCTCCTCGCCGCCGTCTTCTGGCTGCAGCCGCGCGCCATGAGCTATGTCGGGCTCAACCTGCTGTTCAATCTGGCGGTGCCGATCGCGCTGGCGACGATCGCCCAGATGCTTGTCATGGCGGTCAACGATCTCGATCTGTCGATGGGCACCTTCGTCAGCTTCGTCGCCTGCGTGAGCGCGACCTTTCTGCGCGATGACCCTGTAATCGGTGTCCTGATCCTTGCAGGCGCGATCGCAGCCTATGCGGGCCTCGGCGTCATCATCTACCTGCGCGACCTGCCGTCCATCGTCGTCACTCTCGGCATGAGCTTCGTCTGGGGCGGCCTTGCCGTGCTGTTGCTGCCCGCACCAGGCGGACAGGCGCCGGATTGGGTGCGCTCTCTGATGACCGTCAAGCCGCCGCTGGCGCCCATGGCGATCGTCGCCAGCATCATCATCGCCGTCATCGCCCATCTTCTGGTCATGCGCTCCTCGCTCGGCGTGCTGATCCGCGGCATCGGCGGCAACCAGCGCTCGGTCGAGCGCGCCGGCTGGTCGATCGTCGCCGCCCGCGCCGCCGCCTATGGCCTGGCCGGCCTTTTCGCGGTGCTTGCCGGTATCGCGCTCGTCGGCCTGACGACGTCGGCCGACGCCAATATCGCGTTGCGCTACACGCTGCTGTCGATTGCCGGCGTGATCCTCGGCGGCGGCGAATTCATCGGCGGCCGCGTCTCCCCTGTCGGCGCGGTCATCGGCGCATTGACGCTGACGCTCGCCGGCTCCTTCCTCTCCTTCCTGCGCATCTCGCCCGACTGGCAGATCGGAGCCCAGGGCGCGATCCTGATCATCGTGCTCGCCCTTCGCCTGATGCTGAACCGCCTGGAGAAACGGGAGAAACGCCGCCGATGACCCCTCTCCTCGGCCTTTTCGGCAAACCCTGGATTTGGTCATGGCTTGCCGCCTTCGTCGTCTGGTTCCTGACGATCATGGTGACGCTCGGCGCAAGCACGCTCGGCCTGTCGCAGGCAGCCCTCACCTTCGCGGCCTTTTCGGTCATCGTCGGAATCGGCCAGATGTTCGTCATCACGCTCGGTCCCGGCAATATCGACCTGTCGGTTCCCGCCACGATGACGCTTGCCGGCACGGTGGCGCTGAAACTGATGAACGTCGAAAACGGGTTGATCCTGCCCGGGCTTCTTGTCGCCATCCTCATCGGCCTCGTCGTCGGCCTCGGCAACTATGCACTCATCAAGGCGCTGCGCATTCCGCCGATCATCGCCACGCTTTCCATGAGCTTCATCGTACAATCTGCGGCGATCTGGACGAACCGCGGTTTGCGCATCAAGCCGCCGAGCATGCTAGCGGAATTCACCACCTCGAACACGCTCGGCGTGCCGAACGTGGCAATCGCAGCGCTCCTCATCTCACTGCTGGCCTGGTTCTTGCTCCATAAGACGGTCTACGGACGCTGGATCTCGGCGATCGGCCAGAGCATGCCGGCCGCGCGCATGGCCGGCATCCCGGTCGACGGCACCCGTTTCGTCACCTATCTGTTCTGCGCCGTGCTCGCATCCGTCGCGGGCTACCTGCTCGCCTGCTTCTCCGGCGGCGCAGCGCTCAATATGGGCTCGGAATATCTGCTGACCTCGATCGCCGTCGTCGTGATCGGCGGCACGGCGGTCGCAGGCGGCGATTCCAACGTGCCGGGCATCTGGGGCGCGTCGCTCTTCATGTTCCTGGTCGTTTCCATGCTCAACACCTATGGGGTCGGCGCGGGTATCCGCCTCATCATGACCGGCCTCATCATCATCAGCGTCATCATGCTCGCCGGCGGCCGCCGGGCCGGCATGCGATAAACGGGAAGACCGCCATGGCCGAGGCCAGCATCTACGAAATCCACGACCCACGCTTCCGGCAGTTGATCGTGGCAAGCGCCGGCCTCGACGAGCTTTATTCCGGCTGCCGTTGGGCGGAAGGCCCCGTCTGGTTCAACGATGCGAACCAGCTCCTCTGGAGCGATATTCCCAACCAGCGCATGCTGCGATGGACGCCGGAGGGCGGGGTCTCCGTCTACCGGCAACCATCCAACTTCACCAACGGCCACACGCGCGACCGCCAGGGCCGGCTCGTCTCCTGCGAACATGGCGGACGCCGCGTCACGCGCACCGAGATCGACGGCTCGATCACCGTGCTCGCCGACCGTTTCGAGGGTGCGCGGCTCAATTCGCCGAACGACGTAGTTGTGAAATCGGACGGAACGATCTGGTTCACCGATCCCACCTACGGCATCATGTCAAATTATGAAGGCTACCAGGCCGTGCCCGAGCAGGCGACGCGCAGCGTCTACCGCCTCGATCCGGCAACCGGTGAGCTTGCCGCCGTCGTCACGGATTTCATCCAGCCGAACGGCCTCGCCTTCTCGCCCGACGAGACGATCCTCTACATCGCGGACTCGGCGGCAAGCCACGACGAAAGCCTGCCGCGTCACATCCGCGCCTTCGACGTGATCGATGGCAGCAGGCTCGAAAACGGCCGCGTCTTCTGCCATATCGACAACGGCATTCCGGACGGCATCCGGATTGACGTCAATGGGAATCTCTGGTCCAGCGCCGGTGACGGCGTCCATTGCTTCGATGCGACGGGCAAGCTGATCGGCAAGATCCGCGTCCCCCAGACCGTCGCAAACCTCACCTTCGGCGGGCCCGCACGCAACCGTCTGTTCATCGCCGCGACGCGCTCGCTCTATTCAGTCTATGTCGCCGCGACCGGCTCTCAAATGCCATGAGCCGGTGATGGCCCTTTACGGGAATCGAAGCCGACGCCCGTTGAAAGCGCGCTTTCTCTGCCGCCCGTCGGGAACAATCGGCGCGCCTGCACGCTATGTCCGACATCCGAAGATGGGAGATGACAATGGCGTCCATGACACTCGAAGACCTTGCTTCGCACCTGAAGAAGATCGATTTCTGCATGCTTTCGACGAACGCCGGCTCCGGACGGATCGCCAGCCGGCCGATGAGCAACAACGGCGACGTTGAATACGATGGCGACTCCTGGTTCTTCTCTTACGAGGACACCCGGAAGATTGCCGAGATCAAAGGCAACGAGAACGTATCGCTGACTTTCACGGCAGCTCCCAGCCTGCTCGGCAAGCCAGGCATCTTCATTGCCATCGAAGGCATCGCATCCCTGATGCGGGATAAGGCGGCCTTCGAGAAGCATTGGGTTGCCGATCTCAAGCGCTGGTTCCCGGAGGGGATCGACACTTCCGGCCTCGTCCTGATCAAGGTATCGGCCTCCTCCATCCAATATTGGGATGGCGAAGAGAACGGCGAGATCAACCTCGCCGCTTCCAGCTCGCGGTCTTAATGCAGGAAGGCGTCGATCTCGGCGCGCGAAGGCATGGCGGGGGCCGTGCCTGGCCGTGTCACAGCAATGGCAGCCGTGGCGGAGCCGAAGCGGACAGCATCGATTGGCGCGCGTCCTTCGGAAATCGCCGTCGCGAAGCCGCCGAGGAAGGCATCGCCGGCCCCGGTTGTGTCGATGACGCTGCCCGCCGAAAGTGCGGGCACGAATTCGCTCTGACCCTCGGTGCAATAAAATGCGCCGCGTGCGCCGAGCGTGATGATCGCCGCTTTCGCCCCTCGCTCCACCAGGGCACGGCCTGCTGCGCGCACCTGTTCATCGCTTTCGATCGCGTGACCCACCAGTTCGGCCGCTTCCACCTCATTGGGAACGATGAAATCGCACAGGCCGTAGATGCTGTCCGGAATGGCGCGCGCCGGCGCGGGGTTGAAGATCGTCGTCGCCCCTGCCCTCTTCGCCATCGACAGCCCGTGCATGGCCGCTTCGAGCGGCTGTTCGAGCTGCGTCATGAAGATGGCGGCGCTTTCGATCTCCGCCCGGTTCGCGTCGACGTCTTCGACGCCGATAAGGCCCGCGGCACCCGGCGCGACGATGATGGCATTGTCACCAGTCACTTCGTCGACGAAGATGAAAGCGGCGCCGCTGGAAACGCCGTCCATCTTCATCACATTGGCTTTGACGCCCGCCGCCGCATAGGCCGCAAGGGCCATTTCGCCGAACGGATCGTTGCCGACCCGGGAGATGAAGGTCACCTTCCCGCCGGCCTTGGCCGCGGCGACTGCCTGATTGGAACCTTTGCCGCCCGGCCCGAGCGTGAAGCCCGACCCCATCAGCGTCTCGGCCATGTGCGGCAGGCGCTTTGCCTTATAGGCGGTGTCGGCGGCAAAAATGCCCAGAATGACGATCCCGCTTTTCTCGCTCATCTCACAGCATCCTTCGCGGGGATGACGCCCTTGGTCAGAAGGAAGCAACCGTAGAACCGAAGCTCTCCCGTGGCGATGACGCAATAGGCCTTCTTGGCAATCTCATAAAACGCCATCCGTTCGACCGGATACATCGGTGACGGCCTGCGTTCGGCGCGATCGACGATCGCCTGGACTTCCTGTTGAATCGGCGGAACTTCATCGGGCTTGCCGATCACTTCCATGCGGCCAACCGAGGGCTGGATCGGTGTGTCCAGGGGCAAGACGGAAAGGATCGCCTCGATCGCCTGCGGCGCGGGGATGTTTTCCATGGTCAGCAGCTTGCCCAGACGCGTCTGACGGGCGATCGAATCCGATGGAAAATTCATGTCGGATACGACGAGATAATCGCCGTGCCCCATGTTGCAGAGTGCTTGAAGAATGTCGCCGTTGAGTTCGGCCCTGATTCCCTTGAGCATTGATCCTTCCATCCCTTTCTCGTGGCCGGAGCACCGGCCTTGCTTCAATTCTTAATGTTTGGCGATATCGGGCTTCGGCTTCGGGCACGGGCCGCTCGAACCCCGCACGACCAGCGACCCGTCGACCATCTCGTCTCGCCTGTCCGATGGTTCCTCGAGGAGAAGGCCGACCGCGCGCCGCGCCAGCATGTCCGCCGGCTGGCGTATGGTCGTCAGCCTCGGAACGACGAGATTGGCGAGCGAAATATCGTCGAAACCCGTGACCGAGAGTTTTCGCGGCACGTCGATCTTGAGATCGCGTGCAGCGCGCAGCGCACCGATCGCCTGCTGGTCGCTGGCAGCCGCAATCGCCGTAGGCCGGTCCTGAGGCGGGCGCGAGAGCAGGTCGCGGGCAATTCTTTCACCGGATTCATAATCGAATTTGCCGTAGGCGATTTCGAGTTCGACCGGCTCCCCGGTTTTGCCGAACCGATCGATGCGGCCGACGAAGCCCTCTCTGCGCATGCGCCCGGCTTCAGTATCGGGCGGCCCGGCGATATAGGCGATGTGGCGATGTCCAAGCTCATAGAGATGATCGGCAATCAGCGCGGCCGCCTGCGCATGATTGGTCGAGACCAGCGGAAAGGCGCCGAAGCGCCGGTCGAGCGAGATGACCGGAACCGTGGCCTCCAGGTGGAGCCCCGGACCGGCGCTCGAAGCCACCACGATGATGCCGCGCACCGACCGATCGAGAAACGCCAGGACGTGGCTCTGCTCCGCCTCGCGATCGTCATGCGAGCTTGCCAGCATGAGGCTATGCCCGCGTTCGAGCGCCGCGCGCTCGACGCTGGCCGCAAGCTGCGCGAAGAACGGATTGGTGATGTCGGGAACGATGAGGCCGATGACATCGGTTCTGCTGGTGCGCAGCGCTCTCGCGGTGACATTCGGCCGGTAGCCGAGCGCCGAGATGGCGTCGTTGACCTTTTCGCGCAGCATGGGTTTGACCGCGGCTTCGCCCGACAGCACGCGCGAAACGGTGCCCACGGATACACCGGCATGTTCGGCGACATCCTTGACTGTGGGCATCTTTGACATTTTCGACCGTCCCGCAGCTATTTTACCGCTCCTGCCGTCATCCCGGCGATGATGTGCTTTTCCAGCACGACGCCGACGATAACAAGCGGAAGGATACCGGCGGTGGAAAGAGCGGCCATCGACCACCAGTTGATGCCCTGGCTGCCTGTCTGGCTCGCAATCATCACCGGCAGCGTGTTGGTATTGGTCGAGGTCAGCAGTGCGGCGAAGAAATATTCGTTCCAGCACAGGATCAGCGCCAGCAGGAACGCGGCCACCATGCCCGGCAGAACGAGCGGCACGATGATGCGGGCAAATGCGCCCCAGACCGACAGGCCGTCGACGAGTGCGGCCTCCTCCAGCTCCACCGGTATGGTGGCGAACTGGTCGCGCATGATCCAGACGACGATCGGCAGCACCATCAGCGTGTAGACGGCGATCATGCCCACATAAGTGTCGAGCAGCGCCAGCTCCTTGTAGAGAACCAGGAACGGCAAAGCGAGGACGACGGGCGGCATGATGAGTTGCGAGAGGAAGAAGAAGGAAATGTCGGAATTGCGCATATGGCCGAACTTGTAGGAAAAGCGGCTGAGGCCATAGGCCGCGAGCGATCCGAGCACGACCGCAAGGGCGGATGCGGTGACGGAAATGATGACGCTGTTCCAGAGCCTGCGCATGAACTCGTCGCGCACCGTCGATATCTCGAAAATCGTATCGGGAGACAGCCCGAGCGAGCGCCAGCCGAGCCAGCTGGGCGCAAAGTTGAACCAGGGGATCAGATTGCCGCGCATGACATCCGCGGCTGTCTTGAACGAGGTCGACACCGTCCAGAACAGCGGGAAGATGCAGACGAACGCCCAGACGATGAGCAGGCCGTAGACGGCGAAACGCATGGCCCACCAGCGGATGCGCTGGCCGCGCCCGTATTTTTCGAAATCGATCCGAACCATCAGAGCCTTCCTGTCATGCGCTTCACGATACGGTCGGAAATCTTCATCAGCCCCGTCATGCCGACGACGATGATGACCAGATAGACCAGCGCGAGCAAGGTTCCATATCCGACATTCGAACGGTCGCGGTATTCGCGATAGATGAAACTGGTGACGGAATCGGTCGCCCCGCCGGGACCTCCCGATGTCACCGTGATGATGATGTCGGCGAGCTTCAGCTTGAAGATGATGCGGATCATCACCGCCGTCACCGAAACCGGCAGCATCAGCGGGAAAATGACCTGCCAGAAACGTTGCCATTTGGTGGCGCCGTCGACTTCGGCCGCCTCGAGCACCTCCCTCGACAATGCCTGCAACCCGGCAAGCAGCATGATCATCATGAAGGGAATGAAGGTCCAGGCATCCATGATCATGATCGACAGCCGCGCCGTTAGCGGATCGCCGAAGAAAGAAGGATTTTCCCAGCCAAGCCAGCGGGCAAAACGCGCGACCGGGCCGAAACGGGTCTCCAGCATCGACTTGCCGACCATCCAGCTCACCGCGACCGGCGACAGCATCAAGGGCACGAGGAAGGTGACGCGCCAGAACTTGCGGGCAAGGATTTCCTGGTTGAGGAGCAGCGCCAGGCCGAAGGCGATCGCATATTCCACCGCTATCGCCAGGCAGTAGAGGATCATGTTGAGCAAGGCGTTGGCATAGAACGGGTCGGCGATCATCCGGCGCACATTGTCGAGCCCGTTGAAGCGCCGCCCGGCGGAAGAGGCGAGGTTCCAGTCGGAAAAGCCGATCCAGAGCGCAAAGAGCAGCGGAAAGACCACCATCGACACGACGAAAAGTGCTGCCGGCAGAACGAAAAGCGCCTTCTTGCCTGCCTCGCCGTGAATGACAACACGGGTGACGCAAAGAACCGCGGCCCAGAGAAAATAGGCATAAAGAACCGGCCGCCAGTTCTCGAAGCCCCAACCGGTCCAGCCCAGTTCATGCATACCCTGCAGTACGAACGACGCTATGAACCATAGGGCGCTGAGCCACAGGGCCGCGCGGCCCCAGAAGCGGCGGCTCGCGGAAATGGAGCCGGCTTCGACCGTGTGGAGCAGGTCGCCTTCGACTGTCGACATGATATTCCTCGTCCGGACAGAATGGGCGCTGGCGAATTCGATCCGCCAGCGCGTATGAGTCAGCGATCAGAGCCCGAGGCTTGCCCGGTAAAGCTTCAGCTGGCTGTCGCGGCCAATCTGGTCGGTGATCTTTTCCCAGGCAGCCGCGATCGCATCCGCGGTTTCCTGTGCCGATTTATACTGTCCGGCAAAGCCCTTTGCCAGTTCGTCCTCGGCAACGGAGTAATATTGGAAGATGCCAGGAATGCGCGGCTCGATGGCGGCGTTCGGATGGTTGTAGCTGTCGGCGTTCGAACCGAGATAGTCCTCGATATAGGCGCGGTCGTAACCTGCCTTTTCCCATTCGTCGTAGTTGAAGTTGGACTGACGATAGGGCTGGAAGCCGGAAGGATAGGCCGACGTCCACAGGGACAGATCCTTGCCGCCGAGGTGGGCAGCGGCAGACCAGGCGGCCTTACGCTTCTTCTCGTCGCCGGAGACCTGCTTGGTGACGTAGATGCCCCAGCCGAGATAGGCCATGTTGGGGGCTTCGTTATACTTGTCTTCCCATTGCCCGGTCTTGCGGTTGTAGACGCGGTTGGAGCCGCGGTTGATGCCGAAGCCGACCACATCGCCCACGACCGACGTGTCCGAGGTGCGAGCGCTGGAGCCGACGTCGCCCCACCACATCAGCATGGCGCCGGTGCCTGCGAGGAACTGCGAGAAAGCCGTGGTGCCGGGGTCAGCATTGATCTGGTCGGCCGGATACGCCTTGGCGGCGATCAGATCCAGGACGTCCTGGATCGCCTGGACCCAGGCGGGGTTATTGACCAGCGGCTTCATGTTTTCGGGATCGAACAGCCAGGCYGGGTCGCCGGGATATTTGGCATAGGCCGTCGCGCGGTTCTCGATGAAATAGAAGCCGAAGCCGCCCCAGCCCTTGAGCGGATCGAGATAGCCGTAAGCCGGCTGGCCGGTCAGCGGATCGGTCTTGCCGATCAGCGCCTTGGACGCCGCATTGACCTCCTGCCAGGTCTTCGGCGGCTCGGCCATGCCGCTGATCGAGCCCTCGCCGAAGTAATCCTTGCGGTAAGCGAAGGTGTGGCAGTCGCCGTCGATCGTTACACGATAGGTCTTGCCGTCCCAAGTGCCGACCGGCGGCTTGAGGTAGCTCACCAGATCGTCGGCTTCGATCTGCTTTGCAGCCCAGTCGGGCATCTCGTCCAGCAGCCCGCGCCCGGCGGTGTCGCCTTCGAAGGGCGCGCCCATTTCGAGAATGTCGAAATCGACCGTGCCGGTCGCGATCGACTGCTGAAGGCGGGCGTTGTAGTCGGCCTGGGCAAGGTCGATCCAGTTGATCTTGGCGCCCGTATAGGCTTCCCACGGCTTCAGGAAACCGCGGAACAGGAAATTATGCAGATTCTGGTTGTTGAGCCCCATGAAGGTCAGCTCGACGCCCGCGAACTCGCCTTGCTTGACATTGGCCTTGGTCGGGCCGAGGCAGAGTTCGCCGACCTTCTGCCAGTCCGCATCCGTCGGCGAGCCCTTGCCGACGCCCGGGATCTGCAGAATTTGGGCGCGCACGTCATCGGCAGCAAATGCCATGCCGGGAATGCCGCCCATCGCGCCGGACAGGCCGAGCAGGGCGGCGGCACTCGCCGTTCCGCGCAAGACGTCGCGGCGGCTCGCCTGACGGCGCATCAATGCATCGTATATTTCGACTTTCATGTCTTCCTCCTCCACGTTTCCTAGCGCTGCCGGCAGCCGATCTGACGGGCCGGCTCCAGTTCGATTTTAAGACTGGCTTGGTGCAGAACTATCTGGTAAGCAAGAAATGAAACGTTTCATATCCTGCTTGAAACCGCTTCCTCCCGGTCTCGCGACGGAGGATCAGACGGCGCGCTGAAAAAGTCAACAAGAAATGAAACGTTTCACGGAGGAGGATTGACGGGTGTTTTCGGGCAGGCGCAGAGGACGGTTTTGCCGGCCGGATGCTCTGGAATACGCGGCAAGGCATGCATGTTCCCGGGGCTGCCCGGGAACGCTGGACAGCAAGCGGGAGGCACATGGCTGAGGTCGATATTTCAGGGGCGCGCAAGGCTTACGGCGCCGTCAATGTCCTGCATGGCGTGGATATAGACATTCGCGACGGCGAGTTCGTCGTGCTCGTCGGCCCGTCCGGTTGTGGCAAATCCACCCTGTTGCGCATGGTCGCGGGGCTGGAAAGCATCACCGGCGGCACCATTTCGATCGGCGGAAAGGTCGTCAACAACCTGCCGCCGAAGGACCGCGACATCGCGATGGTCTTCCAAAGCTATGCGCTCTATCCGCACAAGACCGTCGCCGAAAACATGGTTTTCGCGCTGCGCCTGCAGAAGCAGCCGGCCGACCTCATCAAGCAGCGCCTGCAGGCGGCGGCCGAAACGCTCGACCTCGTGCCCTATCTGGACCGCTATCCGCGCCAGCTTTCGGGCGGCCAGCGCCAGCGCGTGGCGATGGGCCGAGCCATCGTCAGGTCGCCGCAGGTGTTCCTGTTCGACGAGCCGCTTTCAAACCTCGACGCCAAGCTGCGCGTGCAGATGCGCAAGGAAATCAAGGAACTGCACCAGCGGCTGAAGACCACGACCATCTATGTCACCCATGACCAGGTCGAAGCGATGACCATGGCCGACAAGATCGTGGTCATGCAGGGCGGCAAGGTCGAACAGATCGGCACACCGCTGGAACTCTACGACCGCCCCGGCAACACCTTCGTCGCAACCTTCATCGGCTCGCCGTCGATGAACCTGCTGAAAGGCCGCTACAAGGCCGATGGCGCGATCTTCGTCACCGAGGCCGGCGACGAGATTGCCCTCGGTTTCACGCCGGAAGCCGCCGACGGCCAGGCCGTGCTGCTCGGCATGCGGCCTGAACACCTGTCGCTCAGCGAAAGCGGGCTGAAGACGACGGTGAACGTCACCGAGCCCACCGGCCATGAAACGATGGTGTTCCTGCGCTACGGGCCGGGCGAGCTGGTCGCGGTGTTCTCGGAACGCCACGATTTTGACCCCGGGCAGGCCGTGACGATCGCCCCTCGGCCGGAGAAGCTTCATCTTTTTGATGCGGCATCCGGCAAGACGTTGCGACCGGAACAAGCCTCCGGCAGGTGAGGACATATAATATCCAGGGAGGCGCGCTGCTGGCGAACCGCTCTCCCCAGGAACTCTTCGGGCGTCCGGGTGTTTTGCTTTCTTCTCACTCCCCGAAATTGCGATCGACCGAGGAGTTGATCCATGGATATGACGCGCGCCCGGGATCGTATGGTGGAACAACAGCTGACACGCCGCGGTATCGGCGATCGGAGCGTCGTTCGGGCGATGCGCACGGTACCGCGCGAAAGGTTCGTCGACCCCGGCTTCGAGGAATTCGCCTATGAGGATGCGCCGCTATCGATCGGCGACGGCCAGACCATTTCGCAGCCGTTCATCGTCGCCCTGATGCTCGAAAAGGCGGACCTCGATGCCGGCGACAAGGTGCTCGAGGTCGGAACCGGTTCCGGCTATGCCTCGGCCCTCATCAGCCGCATCGCCAGGCACGTCTACTCCGTCGAGCGCCATGAGCGGCTGGCGCTGCAGGCCAGGGAGCGGTTCGAGAGGCTCGGATACTCCAACATCGACGTTCGTGTCGGCGACGGCAGCAAGGGTTGGCCGAAAGCCGCTCCCTTCGATGCGATTATCGTTTCCGCCGGCGCGCCCGAGGTCCCACTTGCCTTGAAAGAGCAGCTGGACTTCGGAGGACGGCTGATCATTCCCGTCGGCCGCGGCGACGCGCAGCGTCTGAAACGGATCACACGGACCGGAGCCGCCGTCTTCGAGGAGGAAGATCTCGGCGGCGTCCTGTTCGTTCCCCTGATCGGGGAAGACGCCTGGACCGCCGCACATCCGATGTATACGGCGACGGCCCCGTCATCGCCTGCGGAAGAGGCGCCCGCTGCGTTCATCGCGGATGCGGCGGAAGAATTCTCATCGCTTGATGACAAGAGCTTTGCCGCCCTTTTCGACCGGTTTGCCGAAAGCCGCATCGTTCTGCTCGGCGAATCCACGCATGGAACAGCAGAGTTTTACGAGGCCCGCGCCGCCATCAGCCGCCACCTGATCGAGCATCACGGCTTCAACCTGATCGCGGTCGAAGCAGATTGGCCTGATGCCGTGGCGCTCGACCGATGGATAAACGGCCAAGCGCCGAAAGGTGGTGAGCCATTCAGCCGCTTCCCCAGGTGGATGTGGCGCAATCTGGAATTTTCCAGCTTCGCCGGCTGGATGAAGGAGGAAAACCGGCATCGAAAGACTTTGCAGAAAGATCCAGTACGGTTCTACGGCCTGGATCTTTACAACATGTCGGGATCGATCCGCTCCGTGCTCGACTACCTCGAAAACGTCAGCCCGGAGACGGCGGCGACCGCCCGGGAACGCTACGGCTGCCTCAGCCCCTGGCAGAGCGATCCGGCGACTTACGGCAGAGCCGTCCTCACCGACGCCTACAGATCATGCGAGGAGGCCGTGCTGAAACAATGCACCGAACTCCTGGCGCGGTCTCTCGATGACTCGGCCTCCGATGGCGACGATTTTCTGAATGCCGCCCAGTCGGCAAGGCTGCTCGCCGCAGCCGAGCGCTATTACCGCGTCATGTATTACGGCGGTTCCCAAGCCTGGAATCTCCGCGACACCTATATGGCCGATACGATCGAACATCTGCTCGAGTTTCACGGACCGGCGGCGAAGATCATCATATGGGCTCATAATTCCCATATCGGCGACGCCCGCTACACCGACATGGCGGCCGCCCGCGACGAACTCAATCTCGGCCAGCTGTGTCGGCAGCGTTTCGATGGAATGACCAGCCTCATTGGACTGGGAACGCATTCCGGCGCAGTGATCGCCGCAAGCGACTGGGACGGTCAAGCCGAGACGAAGCAGGTCAATCCATCGCTGCCGGAAAGTTGCGAGCGCCTGTGTCACAATTCCGGAAGGCCGCGATTTCTCCTCGATTTCAAAGCCAGCGAGGAACTGCACGCCAGTCTTGTCGAACAGCGGCTTCAGCGCTTCATCGGCGTCATCTACCGACCGGACACGGAGCGGCTGAGCCATTACATGCCGACGTCGCTGTCACGGCAATATGATGCCTTCCTCTGGTTCGATGAAACCCGCGCGCTTTCGCCGCTCGGGCCGCCGGAGCCGGACACCGGTGACCGGGAAACTTTTCCCTATGGTTTCTAGCGCATCGGCTTGAAGGCGGCCGCTCCTTGGTCCCGGGAACTTTTGCGTCCGCCGCAGGTTCTATGCGGAACGCATAGGGAGGGCGCATTGGGAAAAATACGCAAGCCCGCACTGCCGGAAGGCATGATCGACTCCACCGAGTTCCAGCAGAGATTCTGGGCAATTCAACGTATTTCCTGGATCGTCTTCACGCTGCTTCTGCTGGCCTGTTTATTGGGTCTGCTCGGAAGGGGCGGGCCGTTCTCACGCCAAACGCTGGTATTGCCGGGCGGATCCGTGGATTTCCCCACCATCTCCCGCTGGAACGCTCCTGAGCATATGGTCGTGAACTTCGGGCCGTCGTCCGAAGACAGGATTTTCACGATCGACGCGGCCTTTCTTCAGACGTTTTCCATTCAGAGCGTCGACCCGCCTCAAAAGGCGACCTTCGCGCGGGACGGTCGGATAGGCTACATGTTCCCCGCCGACCCGGCAGGGCCGACGCAGATCGTATTCCGCCTGCAGACGGAACTTGCCGGCCCGCGTCGCGCCACCATCGGCATCGGGGCGGACACCCGCGCGCAGTCGACTTTCATCTTTCCGTGAGGACGTCACCGTGGATGCTGTATTTCGCGGACTGACAATCTATTTCACGCTGCTTGTGATCATCCGTCTGTCGGGCAGACGGACGCTGGCTCAGATGACACCCTTCGACCTGGTCATCGTGCTGGTGATTTCCGAAACCACGCAGCAGGCGATGCTCGGGGACGACTTCTCGATCACCAACTCCATCATCCTGATCCTCACGCTGTTCACCACCGACATCGGCCTCTCCTACGTCAAGAGATGGTGGCCCCGCGCCGCTCACGTCATCGACGGCGTTCCCACAGTCCTCGTGACGGACGGCGCCTATGACGAGCGCGCGCTCAAAGGAGCCCGGCTGCAGAAGGAAGACGTCATGGAAGCGGCTCGAAGCCAGGAAGGTATCGAGAGCGTGGCGGAGATAAAATTTGCAATCCTCGAAGTGAGCGGCGCCATCAGCATCATCAAGAAGCAGAAACCCGGCTGACCATTGGTCGGCTATGCCAGGCGAGGCCGAACGAATATCGAAGCGGAGACACGGGAACTCTCCGCTTTCCCGAAAGTTCGGCGGATCATCAACAGAGGAGATTCCGATGAAACACCTTGTCATTGCTTCACTCGCCCTCTCGCTTGCCGTTCCCGCCTTCGCACAATCCGCAGCCGAAAAGTCGGGGGTCAATTCCCTGATCGGCGTCCCGCCGAAAACCGAGGATTTCGTCAAGGAAGCAGCCGCCAGCGACATGTTCGAAATCGCCTCAAGCAAGCTCGCTGCCGAGCGAGGTGACGATGCGACCAAGGCCTTCGCGCAGCAGATGGTGACCGATCATCAGAAAACCCGCGATGAACTCAAGGCACTGGTCTCGAACGGCAAGGTCAAAGCAACGCTTCCAAACGCCATGACAGCGGAGCAGCAGAGCATGCTCGACAAGCTGAACGGCCTGCAGGGAGACGATTTCAACAAGCAGTATCACTCGGATCAGGAATCGGCCCATGAAGACGCGGTCGATCTCTTCAAGCGCTATGGCGACGAAGGCGACAATCCCGAGCTGAAGGCATGGGCCGCAGCCACGCGTCCGGCTCTGGAGCATCATCTCCAGATGGCCGAGGAGCTGAACAAGTGAGCGGTGGGCGGAAGCAACGATGATCGACGACGAGACGCGAAGAATTCGCGCCTACCAGATGTGGGAAAGCGAGGGCCGTCCGGAAGGTCAGGACCTCGCACACTGGTACAGAGCGGGTGACGATGCGGACAATCCGGCGGCGGATGTCGCCGAATATATCAGGTATGCCCAAGCCGCCGTCCCTGCCGGTTCGCTGGTCGTCAAACTCTATCGCTCGGGCAGCCATGTCAGGGGATATGTTCGCAACGTCGCGGATACGGACCGGAACGACAGGATATTTCCCGGCGAGGAGATGGAGCCCGAAGCGGCGTTCAAACTGGCCGAATCCCACCGAGGCAACAGCCGCAACCCCGTCTTCGTCGAGCTTGTCGAAGATGTCGAATGGGACCCGTCATGGGGTCGGCTCAGAAACAGCCCAATCTAACGGTCGAGCGACGCGTTTCAGAACGACAGGTCGAGCACCCTGCCCTCGAACAGACGGTCCCGGGAGCCTTCGAGATGCGCCTTCATCAGCCTTTGCGCATCGTCGGCCCGGCCGTCGGCGATCGCCTTGTAGATGGCGTTATGCTCTTCATAGACCTGCTCCAGCCCCTGGCGGGGACCGAGCAGCGAGAGGCCGTGGAGATGCATGCCGACAGCGATATGGGCTTTCAGCGCATCGATCGAAGCTGTGTAGTAATGATTGTTGGCGGCTTCCGTCACCGCGCGGTGGAAGGTGAAATCGGCATCGGCGCGGTGAAGCTGATGGCTGGTCGCCTCGCGCAGATCCGCCAGCGCATTGGCGATCTTCTGGATGGCCTGCTCATTGCGGCGCTTGGCGGCGAAATAGGCGGCGGCCGGCTCGATCGTCAGGCGGAATTCGTAGCAGCGCTGGATATCGGCAATGGTTTTGACAGGCGAATAGGCGAGCTGCGTGGTCGGCGATCCATGCGCGCTGACGAAGGTGCCGGCGCCTTGGCGGGCATAGACCATGCCCTGGTCGCGCAAGCGCGCCAGCGCATCACGCACGATCGGTCTCGAAACACCCAGCATCGAGGCGAGTTCATGTTCGCCGGGAAGGCGTGAATCCGGCGGGTAGTTTCCGCCGCGGATGCGCTCCAGCAGCTGGTCGAAGACACGATCGACCAGCTTGACGGCCTTGCCGCGTTCGGGCTTGCCCGGCGGGCCGGCTTCCGCGTTCAAAGATTCGCCATTCGCTTCAACCACGTCATTCTCCCCGACGGTATTCTACTATGCCGCCTGATTCCGAGGAACCAGTCTTAGCAAACTATCGGGCTTGCCGAAGCCCCCCGACTTGACGGCGCACCGAAATTGCCGCCCATCGCCGGCCGTGACATCAAACCACGGAACACCAGCCTCGATCTCGCCCTTCGGCGCCAGCACCCTGACGCCAAGCGCCTGAAACACGGCAAGGGCGGTATCGCCGCCACCAACCATCAGCATATCGGGCCCTGTGTCGTCGATGACCGCTTTGACACCTGCCGCAAAGCGGCTGGCGACGAGGCCCGCATCGGCCGTCATATCGCCGGTGCAGCGAAGGAGGACCGGCAGCGCCAGCCCCTCCCCGCATCCGATCTCGCCGATCGGGGCGTCCACCACCATGCGCAGGGCACCCGAAGCTTCGAGCCGGTTCATCTGGACGGCGGTGATCGGGTCGCGCGAGCCGAAGGCAAACAGCGTGCGCGGACTTGCCGCAAACTCCATGGCAGGCTGCCCCGCTTCGCCAAGCCGGCGGGCAAATGCCGCGCCGAGGCCGCGCGCACCGACCGCAAGCATCCTCGTCCAGTCATGACCGTCGACGATCTGGTCGAGGTCAAGATCGTCCTCCGCATCGGCAACGACGACATCATCCCCACCGCGACCGAACAGATCGGCGATCGGCAATGGCTTGGGAACCCCGCGCCCGACGACGCAGCCCCGGTAGGTCACGCGCTCCTGATCGGGAATGGCGGGCGCCACCAGGATGGTTTTCAAGCCGAGCGCCTCGGCGAGCGCCAGGCTTTCCGCCGCGACATTGCCCTTCAGCCGGGAATCGATCTTCTTCATCACGACCAACGGCTTCTCGCCGCAAAGCACCTCGGTCGCCGCACGGACCGCTTCGACGGCTTCGCGTTTGCCAAGCGCGCGCGAGGCAGTGTTGACGACGACGACATCGCAGCCGGTTGCGATCGCATCCTGAGCCGCCCCGACGTCGACGGCAACCGCAACCGAAAGGCCGGCCGCAACGAAGGGCGTACCGGTATCGAGTGCGCCCGTCAGATCGTCGGCGATGATGGCGGCCTTCAACGTCATGCGATCTGCTCTGTATTGACGGCGTGGCAGGCGACGAGATGGCCGGGTTTCGCTTCCTTCCAGGCGGGAATAACCTTGCTGCAGACGTCCATCGCGATCGGGCAGCGCGTGTGGAAACGGCAGCCCGAAGGCGGGTTCAGTGGGCTCGGCACGTCGCCCTGCAGGATCTGGCGCTGGCGGGTGCGCTCACCTTCCGGATCGGTCTCCGGAACGGCCGACAGCAGCGCCTTGGTATAGGGGTGCAGCGGATTGTCGAAGAGCTCCTCGCGGGTCGCCAGTTCGGCAAGCCGCCCGAGATACATGACGCCGACGCGGGTGCTGATATGGCGCACGACGGCGAGATCATGGGCGATGAAGAGATAGGTCAGCCCGTATTTCTCCTGCAGATCGAGCAGGAGGTTGATGATCTGCGCCTGGATCGATACGTCGAGTGCCGAGATCGCTTCGTCGCAGACGATGAATTTCGGCTGGCAGGCCAGCGCCCGGGCGATGACGACGCGCTGGCGCTGGCCGCCGGAAAGCTCGTGTGGGTAACGCTGGGCAAAGCGTGTGGGCAGGCCGACATCGGTGAGCAGCGTCGCCACCCTCTCCTTCAGCTCGGCCTTCACGCAGAGCTTATGAAAGAGCATCGGCTCGCCGATCGCCTCGCCCACCGTCATGCGCGGATTGAGCGTCGAATACGGGTCCTGGAAGACGATCTGCAGGTCGCGGCGGAAAGGCCGCATCTGCTTCTCATCGAGTGTGGCAAGGTCCTGGCCCTTGTAAACCACCCTGCCGCTGGTCGCCTTGTAGAGGTTGAGAATGGTGAAACCCGTCGTCGATTTGCCGCAGCCGGATTCGCCGACGAGGCTCAGCGTCTCGCCTTCCATGATGTCGAGATCGACATTGTCGAGCGCATAGACCGTCGCCGAACGCTCGCCGAAAGCGCCGAGCTTGACGTGGAAATGCTTGACCAGGTTTTCGACCTTGAGCAGCGGTTGAGCAGCCATCACGCGGCCTCCTGCATTCTCTGGACGACGAAACAGGCGGCGCGATGCTTGCTGCTGCCGGCGAGCGGTTCGAGCTGCGGCACTTTCTCGTGACAGACCGCCTCGGCGAGCGGACAGCGCGGCGCAAAGGGGCAGCCCTTCGGCCGGCGGCCGGGCTCCGGCGGCGTGCCGCCGATCGAGCTCAGCCGGCTTGCCGGCGGGTCCGACAGTTTCGGGATCGAGGAGAGCAGACCGCGCGTATAGGGATGGCCGGGACGAGCATAGAGCTCGTCCACCGGCGCATCTTCCACGACGGTGCCGGCATAGAGCACGGCGACGCGATCGACGAGACCGGCGATCAGCGCCAGGTCGTGGGTGATCCAGACGACGGACATGCCGAGCTTGGCTCTGAGATCCTTCACCAGATCGACGATCTGGGCCTGGATCGTGACGTCGAGCGCCGTCGTCGGCTCGTCGGCGATCAGGAGCTTCGGATTGCAGGCAAGGCCGATCGCGATCATCACGCGCTGGCGCATACCGCCCGATAGTTCATGCGGAAAAGCCTGCAGGCGCTCTTCCGGCCCGGGAATGCCGACGAGGCGCAGCAGTTCGACGGCGCGGGCGCGGGCTTCGGCCTTCTTCATTCGACGGTGATAGATCAGCGGCTCGCAGATCTGGTCGCCGACGCGCATGACGGGGTTGAGCGAGGTCATCGGGTCCTGGAAGACGAAGCCGATATCGCCGCCGCGCACCTTGCGCAGCTCGGCGTTCGACATCGTCTGCAGGTCGCGGCCGTCGAAGGTCGCCGATCCTTTGGCGACTTTGATCTTGTTGGGCAGGAGCCGCATCAGGCTCAGCATGGTGAGGCTCTTGCCGCAGCCGGACTCGCCGACAACGCCGAGGGTTTCGCCTTTATCGACATGTAGATCGATGCCATCGACGACGACGGCGGGACCATTGCGGCCGTCGATCTCGACGGTGAGGCCCCTGACATCGAGCAGGCGTTCTGTGCTTTTCGTATCCATCATTTGCTGCCCCGCGGATTGAGCGCGTCGTTGAGGCCGTCGCCGAGGAAGCTGAAGGCAACCGAGGCAAGGCCGAGCACGGCCGCCGGAGCGGCAAGGAGATGCGGATAATGCTGCCAGACGCGAAGGCCGTCCGAGATCATGTTGCCCCAGCTCGGCGTCGGCGGATTGACCCCGACACCCAAGAAGCTGAAGGCGCTTTCCAGGACCATCGCCGTACCGAGACCGGCGCTGACCGAGACGATCAGCGGACCAAGCGCATTCGGCACGACATAACGTTTGATGATGACCCAATTCGAAAGGCCGAGCGCCTGCGCGGCAGTGATATAGGGCCGGCTGCGGATCGACAGCACCTGGGCGCGCACGAGACGGGCATAGGGCGGCCAGGAGATCAGCGCCATCGACCCGAAGACGAGGATGAAATCCACCCATATGGTCTGGCGGTAGAAGGGATTGAGGGTCTCGAGGTAGCGCGCCTCCATCCATCGGGTGATCGGCGATTTCAACGAAGCATTGATGACGACGACGAGCAGCAGGTTCGGAACCGACATCGTGACATCGGTCAGCCACATGATGGCACGATCGAAAGGATTGCCGAAGAAACCGGCCACCGCGCCGAGCGTCAGGCCGATCAGCACGGCGAAGAAGGTGACGATGACGGCGACGAGGAAGGCGGTCCGCGTACCGAAGACCACACGGCTGAAAACGTCGCGGCCGAGATCGTCGGTCCCGAACAGATGGTTCATCGACGGCAGCGCGTTGCGGGCGTTGAGGTCCTGGCTGAGATAATCATAGGGTGTGAGGTATGGCCCGAAGATCGCCGTGAACGCCAGGATCAGGACGACGACGAGGCCGAAGACGGCGAGCTTGTTGCGGCGCAGCCGATGCCAGGCGTCGCGCCATAGGCTGACCGGCGGCTCCTCGACGGTTTCGGTAGTGGAAAGAGGGATGGCGGACATGGTCAGCGGCTCCTTCTTGAATCATTGGCGCGGGGATCGAGCAGCGGATAGAGAACGTCCACCAGCAGGTTCGACACCATCACCAGGAACGATCCGATCAGGGTGATTGCCAGGATGACCGGATAATCGGAATTGATCAGCGCCTGCACCGTCAACCGCCCGAGACCCGGCAGGCCGAAGACGAGTTCGACGAAGATGGCGCCGTTGACGATGGTGATCATGATCAGGCCGAGCTGCGTCACGACTGGCGTCAGGACCGGACGCAGGATATGGCGCAGCGCCACGACGATCTCGGGCACACCCTTGGCGCGGGCAGTGCGAACGAAATCCTCCGACAGCACCTCGATGACGGCGGCGCGGGTCTGGCGCACGATCAGCGCGATCGGCTGGAAGGAAAGCACGAGCAGCGGCAAGAGGATGCGGACATCGAGGATGCCGCCCCAGCCATAAGGCACGCTCGCGCCGGGCAGCAGCACGATGAGGCCGACCATCAGCAACGGCCCGGCGACATAGGCCGGGATCGCCCAGAGAAACAGCGCCGAGCCCAGAATGGCGTAGTCCAGGCGCGAATTCTGGTTCAGCGCGGCGATCATGCCGAGCGGGATCGCGACGACGGCCGTCAGGATGATGGAACAGAGGGCAAGCTGGAACGAGACGGGAGCGGCAGCCGAGACCATCGCCCAGACGGCGCGGCCCGAGGTCAGCGAATTGCCGAACTGGCCGTGCAGCAGGTTCCAGATGTAAAGGCCGAACTGCTCGATGAAGGGTCTGTTGAGGCCCGCGCTTTCACGGATCGCCTCGATGCGCTGCGGATTATAGGCGACGTCGCCCGGCGCGCGCAGGAAGATGAGCTTGATCGGATCGCCGGCGCCGTAAAAAGCCAGCGCATAGACGGCCAGCATCACCACGAGAACGGACGGAATCCAGATGGCGAACCGGGTTAGCACGTAGCGCAGCAAGGCCACCTCCCACCTGTTTTACGATGCGTTCCCGCCCTTGGCGGAAGCCTGGCGGATCGCATCTCTTCTTCTTGAAACTTGCGCGAAGGCCCTGCGGCCTTCGCGCGCTTATTGCCAGGAGACTATTGTTCCGGATCAGCCGATGGAGATGTTCCAGGGCTCGGCGATCTGCCAATCGAGGTTCTTCTCCATGCCCTTGACCTCCTTGGTGGCCCAGCGCGACATCGCCTGAGAATACCATGGAATGAAGGCCCAATCCTCGCGGAAGGCCTTCTGGGCCTCCTGGGCGAGAGCGATGCGCTGCGGATCGTCCGCCGCCTTGGTCGCCGCTTCGGCAAGGGCGCTGTCGACCTTATCGTTCTTGTATCCGCCGAGCTTGTTCTGCGCGTTCGACGAAGTCGAGGCGATGCTGCCTGTGAGATAAGAGACCGCATCGGGAACGCGGGTGCCGACGTCGTCGCGGAAGATCTGGACCGAGTTCTGATCCGGACCGGCATAGGCATCCTGCTGCGGTTTCATGTCGACGGCCGTGATGCCGAGATTCTGGCGCCACTGCTCGGCGATGAATTGGGCGGCGGCTTGAATGGCCGGCGCCGAAATGCCGACGAACAGGATCTTCGGCAGGCGCTCTGGGCCGCCATAGCTCGATTCGGCAAGCAGCTTCTTGGCGGCCGCCGGATCATAGGGAAAAGCCTCGAATCCGGAATTTTCGGCGCCGGGAACCGAATTGAGGATCTGATCGGCCTTCTTGTGCGGCCCATCGGGATAGGAGGCCTTGAACAGGCCGTCGCGGTCGACCGCCATGATCAGCGCCTGGCGCACCTTCGGATCGTCCATCGGCGCGCGGGAGATGTTGAACCAGAAGTGCTGGCTGGTCGGGATCAGCGGGCCGGCCGAGAATTCCGGGCCGAGATCCTGAATGATCGTCGAGGTGACGAGCTCGGTATGGGCGTTGAACTCGCCGGATTTGATCAGCGACGTCGCGGTGACATTGTCCTCGATCGAGGTGATGTCGATGCGGGCCAGCTTCGGCTTCGGCCCAAAGAAGTTCTCGTTCGGCTCGAATGTGATCTTGCCGGCATCGATATCGATGCTCGTCAGCTTGAACGGGCCTGAAAAGACCGGCTTGCTGTCCGGCTTGTACCAGTCGATGATCTCCTCGCCATCGCTGCCGCGCGACTGCGACGCCTTGGTGATCGGCGCGATGTGGTTTGCCAGGCGCATGAAGAAGATCGGATCGGCGGCGGCGAGCGTCACAACGACGGTCCCCTCGTCGGGCGTCGCAACACCGATCAGCTCGTTGCCGGAGCCGGCGGCGATTTCGGCGTAGCCCTTGACCTTGCTCAGCACCTGGTCGGCGCGCTGGCTCTTGGTGTTCGGCATCGAGGCGACTTCCCACGATCCCTTGACGTCGGCGGCGGTGATCTTGCTGCCGTCGGAGAAGACGGCCTTGGGGTCGATCTTGAAGGTCCAGACGGTGTTGTCGGCCGATTCCCAGCTGGTGAAGACGTAAGGCTTGATATTGCCTTCGCTGTCGAAATACATCGGCGCGGCCCACCAGATGGAATTCCAGCGGAAGGTCCTGCCGCCGCCGCGCAGCGGCGACCAGTCCTGATCGAAGGCCGGATGCGCGACCTTCAGCACCTGGCCTTCATCGGCCAGCACGATGCGCGCATTCATACCGAACACGGTGAGGCCGACGCCGGCCGCAAGGCCGAGCTTCAGCGCGTTGCGACGTGAAATATTGGTTTTGTCAGATTGATCAAAAGACATGGCATTCCCTCCCACGGTGAATTCGGCAGCGTTCTCCCTGCGCCTGCCGGGCGCAGCACAATCCGTCGCCTATGGTTCTCTCGTTATTGTAAATATGTCAACAAAAAATCGCAGTTTTGACCCGTTGAAAATTTTGAGTTTGAAATAATGTAATAATTACAATCAGATAAATTTCCGCTCTCGTATTAATCCATTTTGTCTTCTTGACAAAAGCGTCACGATGGAAAAGTTCTTTGCACTCATCGCCACAGACGAACGACAATTTTTCTGCGCAGCCGGCACGGCGGAGCGCGCCTAAGGGAGGGCGGAATGAGCCATCACAGGATTACAGGCGTTTTCAGCGCGGCCGCTACGCCGCTGACCGCAGATAACACGCCGGATCTCGCTCTTTTCACCGATCATTGCCGTCGGCTGCTGGCCGAGGGCTGCCATGGCGTGGCCCTGCTCGGCACGACCGGCGAGGCCAACTCCTTCTCCGGAGCCGAACGCCGCGCCATTCTGGAAGCGGCGCTGGAGGCCGGCATTCCTGCCGGCAAGCTTCTTCCGGGTACTGGCGTCGTCGCCATTCCCGAAACCGTGGAACTGACCCGGCACGCGCTGTCGCTCGGCGTCACCAAGGTGGTGATGCTGCCGCCCTTCTACTACAAGGGCGTTTCCGACGACGGCCTCTTCGCCGCCTATTCGCAGGTGCTGGAGAAGGTCGCCGATACGCGCCTGCAGGTCATCCTCTACCATATCCCGCAGGTCTCAGGCGTGCCGCTCTCCATTCCGCTGATCGGCCGGCTGATTGCCGCCTTCCCGGAAACCGTCGTGGGCATCAAGGAATCTGCCGGCGATTTCAACAACATGCAGGCGATCATCTCCGCCTATCCCGGCTTCTCCGTGCTGGCGGGCGCCGATCCGCTGCTGCTGCCGCTCTTGAAGGCCGGAGGTGCGGGCTGCATCACGGCGACCTCCAATCTCGTGGCGGATTCGCTGCGCACCGTCTACGACCACGTCCATGACCAGGACCGCGCCGGCGAAGTCGAGGCGGCGCAGGCGCGGATCAACGCCTATCGCACGCTTTCCAACTCCTACGTCCAGATCCCGACGATCAAGGCAATGGTCGGGCTGAAGAGAGGCAATCCCGCCTGGAAGCGCACGCGCGCACCGCTGATGCCGCTCAGCGAAGCGGATTATGCCGCACTCGCCGAAAGCTACGCCAAGCTGCCCTGAGGAGACCCGCCATGAGCTTTACCGGCCTGCCCCCCGAAGCCGTTCCCGCCCTGATGACCGGGATCATCGCTCCTCATCCCTCCTTCAAAGGCCGCGCGGATGCCTATCTGCCCTCGCCCTGCATTCAGAACCACGCGGCAAATCTCGCTTTTCTGCCCGACGGCACGCTCACCTGCGTCTGGTTCGGCGGCACGATGGAGGGCATGGGCGATATCTCGATTTACATGTCGCGGCTGGCGCCGGGCTCCGATCGCTGGTCCGAGCCGGAGAAGATGAGCGACGATCCGGAGAAATCCGAGCAGAACCCATTGATTTTCAACGCTCCTGACGGAAAGACATGGCTGCTCTATACCTCGCAGACCTCGGGCAACCAAGACGGTTCCGTTGTCAAATGCCGGATATCCGAGGATGGCGGCCGGACGTTCGGCCCGGTCCGGCTCCTCTGCGACAGCCCCGGCACATTCGTTCGCCAGCAGATCGTCGTGAACGGCAAAAGCGAGTGGCTGCTTCCGGTCTTCCGCTGCGTCGGCCTTGACGGACGGCGCTGGAGCGGCGACGCCGATACGGCAGCGGTTCTGATCTCGCGCGACGGCGGTGCGAGCTGGCAGATGCACGACATTCCGGACAGTATCGGCGCCGTGCACATGAACATCCTGCCGCTCGGCGGCGACGAGATGATCGCCTTCTACCGCAACCGTTTCGCCGAAAACATTCTTTCCAGTCGATCGAGCGACGGCGGCAGGACGTGGAGCGCGCCCGAGCCTGCGGACCTTCCGAACAACAATTCCTCCATCCAGGCGACGGTCCTGAATGATGAAGGGATTGCAATGGTTTACAATCATTCGAATGCAGCGATGTCCGACGCGCGGCGCCAGTCTCTCTATGACGAAATCGAGGGCGACGAGGCTGGAGAGACGGCCACCGCTGCTGTTGCCGATACCGGCCGCAAGGCGGTCTGGGGCGTTCCGCGTGCGCCGCTGAGCCTTGCGATATCGAGGGATGGCGGCAAGAGCTTCCCGCATCGCATGGATCTCGATACCGGCGACGGTTTCTGCCTGAGCAACAATTCGAAGGATTCGCTGAACCGCGAATTCTCCTATCCCTCGATCATCCAAGGCAGCGACGGCACGCTCCATGTCGCCTACACCTACTATCGGCGAGCCATCAAATATGTGCGCCTCGCCCCGCAATCCCTGCCGTGAGCAAGGCGGTGGCCGGCCTGTTGTAAATCTGCGTCCCTTCGAGCCCGAAAGGACGCAGGCCCGATCGCTTCGACCAACTGAACGGCCAGAAATTGACAACAGGCTTGACAGGCTTGTCATCAGTACGAGCTTTTGCCGCCTGCCATTGGCGATCTCCGTTCAACTATTTAATTTTATTATAAAATACCAGAATTTTTGGCTTATCTAAATCTGGTCCATCGCATATCGGACGACAAAATTTCCAGCTCTCAACAATGCCCGCTTGACTTTGACATTACAACTTTACATTAAAGAGAGCGACACTGTTGCCGCAAGATCCTGCAGGGAGGACTGGTCATGGCCAGCTTGGGTTCGCCAATCACGATAATTCGGCCGCATCAGATCGAATTCGGCATCGGCACGGCAGGAAAGCTCGGCAAATGGGCTGCCGAAAAAGGCTATCGGCGCACGCTTGTCATCTCGGATGCTTTCAACGCTTCGCGCATCGATGTGCTGGAGCTGAAGGGCGAGGTCGCGGTCTTCTCCGAGGTCACGCCCGAGCCGGATACGGCCAATCTCGACAAGGTGCTGGCGGCGGCCAACGCCGCCGATGCCGAGCTGATCGTCGGCTTCGGCGGGGGCAGCGCCATGGACCTGGCAAAGCTCGCCGCCGTTCTGGCCGGCTCGGAGCAGACGCTGCATGAGGTCGTCGGCCCGAACAAGGTGCGTGGGCCGCGCAAGGTAGGGCTTGCCCAGGTGCCGACGACCTCGGGCACCGGCAGCGAGGCCGGCATCCGCGCGCTCGTCACCGATCCCGCGACGATGGCGAAGCTTGCCGTGGAAAGCCTGCATATGCTGGCCGACATCGCCGTCGTCGATCCGGCCCTGACCTTCAGCGTGCCGGTGCGCACAACGGCCGCAACAGGCGTCGACGCGATGGCCCATTGCGTCGAGGCCTTCACCAACCGCAAGGCCCATCCGATGGTCGACATCTATGCGATCGAGGGAACGCGGCTCGTCGGCAGATATCTCGCCCGCGCCGTCAAGGACGGCAACGACGCGGAGGCGCGCGCCGGCCTCGCGCTCGCCTCGCTTTACGGCGGCTTCTGCCTCGGCCCGGTCAATACCGCCGGCGGTCATGCCCTCGCCTATCCTCTCGGCACGCGCTGGCATGTGGCGCATGGCGCGGCGAATGCCCTGATCTTCCCGCATGTTCTCGCCTTCAACACGCCAGCGGCCCCGGAAAAGACGAAAGCGGTGATGGCAGCGCTCGGCTATGAGGCTTCGGAAAACACGGCATCGGTCTTCGATGCGGCTTATGCTTTTTGCGCCGAGCTCGGCATCGAGATGAAGCTTTCCGGCCTCGGCGTGCCGGAAAGCGATCTCGACGCCATGGCCGACGACGCCTTTGCCATTCGCCGTCTGCTCGATAACAATCCGCGCGATCTCAGCCACGCCGACATTCGCTCGATTTATGCGGCTGCTTTTTGAGCAGCACGGTTTCAGAAGGGACTTTGATGATGGACAGGAATGCGAAAGTCGCCGTGACGCTCGGCGACCCGGCCGGCGTCGGCCCGGAAGTGATCGTCAAGGCCTTGGCGGCGCTTCCGAGCGAAGAGCGCCGCGATTTCGTCGTCGTCGGCAATGTCGAAGCGCTGGAGCGGGCCGACCGCGTCAGCGGCACCGGGCTGAAATTCGCGCCTGCCGATCTATCCCGTGACGACAGGATTAGCGTTGATGAAGTCCCGCTCGGCGCGGCCCTGCCCGAGATCGGCAAGGTGAGCCCGGTCGCGGGCGATGCCTCCGTGCGCTATATCACCCGTGCCGTCGATCTTGCCATGTCGGGTCAGGCCGATATCATCGTCACCGCGCCGATCAACAAGGAGGCGATGAACCTTGCCGGCCATCACCATGACGGCCACACCGGGCTTCTCGCGCATCTCACGGGCTCGAAAAGCTCCTTCATGCTGCTTGCCTCCGAGCGGCTGAACACCATCCACGTCTCCACCCATATCTCGCTGAAAGGCGCGATCGCACGCGCCAGGACGGAGCGGGTGCTGGCAACCATCGAGGCCGGACACAAGCATTTCCTGCGCCTCGGCAAGACGGCGCGCATCGCCGTCGCCGGCCTCAATCCGCATTGCGGCGAAAACGGCCTGTTCGGCACCGAGGACATGGAATTCCTGGCGCCCGCCGTCGAGCAGGCGCAGGCCAGGGGTATCGACGTCGTCGGACCGATCTCGGCCGATACGGTGTTTGCCCGCGCCTATAACGGCGCTTTCGATCTCGTCATCGCCCAGTATCACGACCAGGGCCATATCCCGATCAAGCTCGTCGCCTTCGAAACCGCGGTCAATGTCTCGCTCGGCCTGCCGATCGACCGCGTATCGGTCGATCACGGCACCGCCTTCGACATTGCCGGCACGGGCAAAGCCAACCATATCAACATGCTGTCGGCCATCGCATATGCCAGGCTGATGGCCCGCTCGCCGCGGCAGAAGACCTAATCCCACGTCAGGGAGGAACTGGCGGGAAACATTTCCCGCTGCCGCGTCACATGCCGAACAGACGGCGATCCCAGAAGACGGGCTCGTGGAGGCTCGCCGTGATCGCGGCGAATTCCGGATGCGCCGGATTGATCAGCACGTTGCGGTCGACGCGAGCGGCGACGCTCGGCACCAGCAGGATGGCGCTGCGCTTCTCCTGGCACCAGCCTTCACCGAAGTCCTTGCTAACGCTGGCCGGCATGCTGTCCCAGCCCGGCAGCGCGGGCTCGGAGAAAACCTCGTAGCTGACCCCGCGCGGTATGGTGATGGTGACATAATGCTGGTTGGGCGGCAGTCGTCCGCTGCCATGCACGAGCTTTTCGAGAAGCGCCGTCGAATAATGTTCGCTCGTATAAATGATCGGGCTGCCTGCCGTGTTCCACCGCCCCGGCGCGATGGTCGAGCCGGTGGCGTCGAAGATCGGATAGGTTCCGTCAGGATCTCCGATACGGACGGATGTCAGCGTGCGGTCCAGGCGTTGCGCGCTCACGCAGCACTGCCGTATTTCAGGCTTCCGAGGATATCGAGAACGAGTTCGCCGCCGATTTCGCTCTGGATGACGACGTCGATCGGCCGTCTGTCCTCCAGCATCACATGCGGGCGGAACAGGAAATCGCGCGCCTCGATCTCGCTCTGCCAGACATCGAGTGCCAGCCCCCAGACGCGCGCGAGGCGGGCGAGCTTTATGCCCTCGTCGGAGGAAAGCCGATGCTTGGACTTGCGCCGCTCATAGGTGGCCTTCGGCACCAGCCGGTACTTGAACTGCGCATCGCTTGGCGCCAGAAGCAGCGCCATCCGGTCAAGCGCCTTGACCGGCAATCCCTCCTCAATGCTGGAGAGCAGCCCGAAGGCCGAACGCGAGGCCGGCTCCCTGGCCGGCAGGCCGAGAACATCGGCAACGACTGCAAATCCCGTCATGACAATGGCTCCAATTCACTTGAGGTTATATTTAGTCTCAATTGGGCCAATGTTCAATAGCCGTTCCAGCCGTGCTTCGATCCTGTCCCATCGGGTACAGCGATGATGGCATGTTCACTCGCTGGAGCGGGGGAACCGGCAGCCAGGAATGCGCTTAGCTACATCAAGTCTTTTCCTACAGGATCATCTTTTTGGAAATTCATTTCTCCTCATTCTATTTAGTCCACTTAATTTATAGACATAGTCATTTGGAGAGTGGTCATGAGCATCGAAAAGTCCGAAAGCGGTTTTGGAAGGCGAGATCTGCTGAAATTGTCCGTAGCGGCCGGGGCTGCCGTCGCCGGCGCTTCGCTGATCGGGCAGAAGCCGGTTTTCGCAGCCGATGGGGAGCTGTCGCTGAAAGGCAAGCGCATCGCCATCAGCGCCACCGGCACCGATCACTTCTTCGACCTGCAGGCTTACAATGCCCAGATCGAAGAGGTGAAGCGTCTCGGCGGCGAGCCGATCGCCGTCGATGCCGGGCGCAATGACGGCAAGCTGGTCTCGCAGCTTCAGACGCTGATCGCCCAGAAGCCGGATGCGATCGTTCAAATCCTCGGCACGCTCAGCGTCATCGATCCCTGGCTGAAGAAGGCGCGCGATGCCGGCATCCCGGTTCTCACAGTCGATGTCGGTTCGACCAATTCGATCAACAACACCACCTCGGACAATTGGGGCATCGGCAAGGATCTGGCGCTGCAGCTCGTCTCCGATATCGGCGGCGAAGGCAATATCGTCGTCTTCAACGGCTTCTATGGCGTGACGCCTTGCGCGATCCGCTACGACCAGTTGGTCAACGTCGTCAAATATTTCCCGAAGGTGAAGATCCTCCAGCCGGAACTGCGCGACGTCATCCCGAACACGGTGCAGGACGCCTTCACGCAGATCACGGCGATCCTCAACAAATATCCGGAAAAGGGTTCGATCAAGGCGATCTGGTCGGCCTGGGACATTCCCCAGCTCGGCGCCACCCAGGCGCTGACGGCAGCAGGGCGGACCGAAATCCGCACCTATGGCGTCGACGGCAGCCCCGAAGTGCTTCAGCTCGTCGCCGACCCCAATTCGCCGGCCGGCGCCGATGTCGCCCAGCAGCCGGCCGAAATTGGCCGCACCGCCATCCGCAACGTCGCCAAGCTGCTGGCCGGCCAGACGCTGCCCCGCGAGACCTATGTTCCCGCCCTTCTCGCCAACAAGGTCAATGTCGGCGACGTCACCAAGAAACTCGGCATTGGTTGACGCAGCCCGATGAACGGTCCGGCCWKGCCGGACCGTTCACTGCCGGAATCACGTTCGGAAGGATCGCATGACGGCCATTCCCCTGAAGCAGCCGGTGACGGCGCGAGACGACATCATCCGCTTCGAAGGCATCGTCAAACGTTTCGGCGGCGCGCAGGCGCTGGCCGGTGCGTCGCTGATCGTCAGGCGCGGAACCATCCACGGCCTCGTCGGCCAGAACGGCGCCGGCAAGTCGACGCTGATCAAGCTGCTGGCCGGTCTCCACCAGCCGGATGACGGGCGGATCGAGATCGAAGGGCAGGCATTCGACCGGCTGACTCCGCATCTCGCCGAAGAGCTCGGCATCCACTTCATTTACCAGGACCGCCTGCTGGTGCCGACCTTCACCGTCGGCGAAGCCCTGTTCCTCGGCCGCGAACCGCGCATAAGGGGCACGCCGCTCCTCGACCGGCGGCTGATGCAGCGCCGCGCATCCGAAATCCTCAACGACTATTTCGATATCCGCTTACCGAACACCGCCCTGATCGGTGAATTGTCGACCGCCGAAAAGCAGATCGTGCAGATCACCCGCGCCCTCCTCAACCAGCCGAAGGTGCTCGTCTTCGACGAGCCGACCGCCGCATTGGTCCGCCGCGAGGCCGATATCCTCTTCAGGCTGATCCGCCGCCTGCGCGATGAAGGCGTGACCATCATCTACATCTCGCATTACCTGAACGAAATCGAAGAGCTCTGCGACCACGTCACCGTGCTGCGCAACGGGCAGGATGTCGCTTCCGTGCCGATCGGCGAGACTTCGGCCTCGGCGATCGCACGGCTGATGGTCGAGCGCGACATCAAGGACATGTTCCCGAAAGCTGAAGTCACGCTCGGCGACGAAATCCTCAAGGTCGAGCAGTTGTCGGCGCCGGGAAAATACAGCGACGTCAGCTTCTCGCTTCGCCGCGGCGAGGTGCTCGGTCTCACCGGCCTGCTCGGTTCCGGGGCAAAGGAGCTGGTCCGCACGCTCTTCGGCCTGGAGACCCCCTCCTCCGGCAGCATCGAGATCAGCGGAAAATCCGCCCGTTTCGCCAATCCCACGCAAGCCGCCGGCCGCGAGATCGCCCTGGTGCCGGAAGATCGCCGTCGCCATGGCGTGGCGCTCGACCTCAGTATCGCGGAAAATACCAGCCTTTCCAGCCTCGGCCGCTTCACGCGTTTCGGCTTTCTCGATCGCAGGCGCGAGCAGCGCGAGGTCGATGCCCTGATCACGCGGCTGCAGGTGAAAACCAGCGGACGCAATGCGCTGCTGCGCACGCTTTCGGGCGGCAACCAGCAGAAGGTGGCGATTGCGAAGTGGCTGAGCCGGCACTCCGAGGTCTATCTCCTCGACGAGCCGACCGTCGGCGTCGATATCGGCTCCAAGGTCGAGATCTATACGTTGATCGGCGAGCTTGCGGCGCGGGGCGCCGGCGTCATCGTGCTGTCTTCGGATTTGCCCGAACTCATCGGCATCACCGATCGCATCCTCGTGCTCTTCCGCGGCCGCGTCGTGCGGGAATTCATCTCGTCGGAGACCACGGCGGACGCCGTGCTGGCGGAATCGACCGGATCGTCGAAGGGAAAACGCCATGTCGGCTGAAGTAGAATTCGCGCCTTCCGGATTTTCGGCGGTAGAACCGCCTGACCGGCCGGCCGGCAATATCGCGGCTGCGGCACTGCGCTTCGGATCGCTCATCGCTTTCGCGGCCATTCTGATCGTCTTCTCGCTGACCGCGCCTTACTTCCTCAGCGTCGGCAACATCGGCAACGTGCTCGGCCAATCCGCCATCTCGGGCGTGCTGGCCATCGGGCTGACGGTCGTCCTGATCGCCGGCGGCTCCAATGTCGTCACCGGCGGCATCGACCTGTCGCTTGCGGCCAATATGGGCCTCAGCGCCGCCGTCTATGCCAGCCTGACCCAACTCGGTTACAGCGATGTCACGGCGATTTCGGCCTCGCTTCTCACCGGGGCGCTGATCGGCACGGTCAATGCCGTTGCCGTCGTCTATGCCGGCATCGTGCCGTTGCTGGCCACGCTTGCCGTGATGAACGTCGTCGCCGGCCTGGAACTGGTGCTGACCCAGAATACCGTTCTGCCGGCTTCCACACCCCTCCTCTCGGCGCTTTCGGCGTCCGATCCCTTCGGCCTGCCGGTTCTTGCCTATGTGCTCCTCGGCTTCACGGCCCTTGCAACGGCGGTCGTGCAATATACGCCGCTTGGCCTGCGCCTTTATGCCGTCGGCGAATTCCCGGATGCGGCACGCGCCGCCGGTCTGCCGCTTCGCCGCCTGCTTGCCGGCGCATTCGTCGCCAGCGGCCTATGCGGCGGCATCGCCGGCATCCTGAGCGTCTCCTATCTGAGCGGCAGCACGACCGGCTCCGGCGAAATGCTGCTGCCCGTCGTCGTCACCGCCCTGCTCGGCTCGGTCTTTTCGCGCCGGCTGGTTCCCACGATCACCGGCACATTGCTCTCGGCCCTGCTGGTCGGTTTCCTCACAAACGGTTTCCAGCTGCTCAACATTTCGAGCACGCTGGTCAGCGGCGTCCAGGGCCTGCTCATTCTCATCGTGGTCTCCGCGACCACCCTGTTGCGCCGTCAGGAGGCCTGATCATGTCGCTCCAGACTTCGACATCAACCGTCACCGGTCTGCCACGCCTTATCACCGCCGGCGCGGCGCGCTACGGGCTGATCCTCGCACTCGTCGCGGTGTCCGCCATCTTCTCCGCGGCAACGCCGACATTTCTGACGCTTGCCAACCTGCAGAGCATCCTCGTCAACAATTTCACGCTGCTTGCCATCGTCTCGATCGCCATGACCTTCGCCGTCTCCTCGGGCGGCATCGATCTCTCCGTGGGAACGGCGATGGATTTTGCAAGCTTCGCCTTCGTCTCCCTCGTCCTTGCCGGCCAGCCGGTGGCAATCGCGGCCCTTGCCGGACTGGCGGCAGGAGCGCTCGTCGGCGCCTTCAACGCGCTGCTGATCTCAGGGATCGGCGTCTCCCCCTTCCTTGCGACACTCGGCACACTGTTCATCGGCCGCAGCATTCAGCAATTGCTGACCAATGGCGGCAATCCGGTCTATCTGCCGCCGAGCGGCGTGCCGGAAGCTTTCCGCTTTCTCGGCCACGGCACGATCGCCGGCTTTCCCGTGCCGCTTGCGGTCGCGATCCTCATCATAGCGGCCGCCGCGGTCGTCTTTGCCCGCACGCGTTTCGGCCGCGTCATCCTGTCGATCGGCATCCAGCCGGCCGTCGTGCGCTATTCCGGCATCGCGGCATCTGCCCATATCGCCGCAACTTTCATCATCGTAGGCTTGATCGCAGCCGTCGCCGGCCTGATCCTGACGGCGACCGTTACCGTCTACATCCCCTCTTCCGGCAATGCCTTCCTGCTGAATGCCATCGGCGCGACCTTCATCGGCACGACGTTCAGCCCGCTCGGGCGGCCGAATGTCGGCGGCACCGTGCTGGGGGTGCTGCTGCTCAGCATCGTCGCCAACGGGCTGTTGCTGACCGATCTGAATTTCTATTGGCAGCAGGTCGGCACCGGCACGCTGATCTTCGCCGTGCTCGCCCTCAGCTTCATCAACAGGAAAGCTGCCGGCAACGCGTGAGAAAAAGCCGAAGTCTCTACCCCGCCGAGGTGTCCGAGATCATGCGCGAGACGGCATTTTTCCAGCCGATGATCTTCGCCTGCCGCTCGGTCTCTTCCATCGAAGGGTCGAAGCGGCGGTCGCAGGCCCAGGCCTGAGCAAACTCGCGTCTGCCGGGCCAGATTCCGGCTTTCGAGCCGGCGAGCCAGGCTGCGCCGAGCGCCGTCGTCTCGCGGATTGCCGAGCGGTCGACGGGGTTTCCGGTGATGTCGGCCAGGCACTGCATCGTCCAATCCGAAGCCGCCATGCCGCCATCGACGCGCAATACCGTTTCCAACTGGTTGGCGCCCCAATCCTTCTTCATCGCAACGAGCAGGTCGAGCGTCTGATAGGCGACGGATTCGAGCACGGCGCGGGCGAATTCCGCCGGGCCGCTGTTGCGCGTCAGGCCGAAGATCGCGCCGCGCGCGGCCGGATCCCAATAGGGTGCGCCTAGGCCGGTGAAGGCCGGAACGATATAGACCTGCTGGCCGGGGTCTGCCTTGGTCGCGAGAACCCCTGCCTCGGAGGCCTGATTGATAATGCCGAGACCGTCGCGCAGCCACTGCACGGCGGCACCGGCAATGAAGATCGAGCCTTCGAGCGCATAGGTCGTCTCGCCGTCGAGCCGGCAGGCGATCGTCGTCAGCATGCGGTTGGAGGAGGAAACACGGTCCCTGCCGGTGTTCAGAAGGGCAAAGCAGCCGGTGCCATAGGTGGATTTCATCATGCCGGGCTCGAAGCAGGCATTGCCCACAGCCGCAGCCTGCTGGTCGCCGGCGACGCCGAGGATCGGAAGCGCGGCGCCGAACAGCGCCTCGTCGACCCGGCCGAAATCGTCGGCGCATTCCCTGACCTCGGGAAGCATGGCGGAGGGAATGCCGAGAATGCCGAGAAGCTCCTCGTCCCATGCGCCGTCATCGATATTGTAAAGCAGCGTTCTCGACGCATTGGTCGCATCGGTGGCGTGCACGCGACCATCGGTCAGCTTGTAGATCAGCCAGCTGTCGATCGTGCCGAAACAGACTTCGCCTGCCTCCGCCTTTTCCCGCAGACCATCGACATTGTCGAGCAGCCAGCGCAGCTTCGTGCCGGAGAAATAGGGATCGAGCAGCAGGCCTGTTTTGGCGCTGAACAGTTTCTCGTATCCGTCGGCCTTCAGGCTCTCGCACATTTCGGCGGTGCGCCTGTCCTGCCAGACGATCGCGCGGTGAAGCGGCACGCCGGATTTGCGATCCCAGACGACCGCCGTCTCACGCTGATTGGTGATGCCGATCGCGGCGATCGCGGCGGCGTTCAGTCCGGCATCGGCGATGGCGCTCCTCACCGTGGCGACGACAGACTGCCAGATTTCAGCGGCGTCATGCTCCACCCATCCGGGCTGCGGATAATATTGGGTGATCTCCGCCTGCGCCGAGCCGGCCATTTTCATGCCGCCATCGAAGATGATGGCGCGCGAAGAGGTCGTGCCCTGGTCGATCGAAAGAATATAGCCGCTCATATATCCGTCTCCGGTTCGCACGAAACCGCTCGGCCCGCCGCTCAGCGGCAGGACTCAATGTTTGATGAGAGAAAGATTGTGGGTGCCACCGGCTTCAAGCCGGTGGCAGGAGGTGATGGCCGGAAGCCTCGTTGCTTCCGGCCGGGTCCGCCTTACTTCTGCCAGCTCTTGACGAGTTCGTCGTAGTTGACGGTAAGCGGCTTTTCCTTCTCGTTCTCGATCTTCAGCTGCGGCGCCAGGTTGCCCTTCTTCACCGCATCCGCGTTCCAATAAGCGAGATCATGCTCTTCGGCGAGTTTCGGGCCGATATCGCCCTGGACCTTGGCGCGCTCGAGGCGCTGCAGCACCTTTTCCTGTTCGGAGCAAAGCGAGTCCATTGCTTCCTGTGCCGTCTTGGCGCCGGAAGAAGCATCACCGATTGCCTGCCACCACAGCTGCGCGAGCTTCGGATAGTCAGGAACGTTCGTACCGGTCGGCGACCACTGCAGGCGGGCCGGCGAACGGTAGAATTCGATCAGGCCGCCGAGCTTCGGCGCGCGATCGGTGAAGGACTTATGGTCCAGCGTCGACTGGCGGATGAAGGTCAGGCCCATGTGGCTCTTCTTCACGTCGACAGTCTTGGAGGTGACGAACTGGGCATAGAGCCAGGCGGCCTTTGCACGGTCGTCAGGCGTGGACTTCATCAGCGTCCAGGAACCTGCGTCCTGATAGCCGAGCTTCATGCCGTCCTTCCAGTAGACGCCATGCGGGCTCGGTGCGAAACGCCATTTCGGCGTGCCGTCCGCGTTGACGACCGGCAGGCCGTCCTTGACGAAGTCGGCGGTGAAGGCCGTGTAGGTGAACATCTGCTGGGCGACTTCACCCTGCGACGGGACCGGGCCGGATTCGGAGAAGGTCATGCCCTGAGCCGCAGCCGGTGCATAGGCCTTCATCCAGTCCAGATACTTCTGGATGGAATAGACCGCTGCCGGGCCGTTGGTGTCGCCGCCGCGCGCGACGCACGATCCGACCGGACGGGAGTTCTCGTCGACCTTGATACCCCATTCGTCGACCGGCTTGCCGTTCGGGATGCCCTTGTCGCCGTTGCCGGCCATCGACAGCCAGGCGTCGGTGAAGCGCCAGCCGAGCGACGGGTCCTTCTTGCCGTAGTCCATATGGCCGTAGACCTTCTTGCCGTCGATCTCGCGGCCGGTGAAGAACTCGGCAATATCCTCATAAGCCGACCAGTTGACCGGCACGCCGAGATCGTAGCCGTACTTCGCCTTGAAGTCCGCCTTGTTCTTCTCGTCGTTGAACCAGTCGTAGCGGAACCAGTAGAGGTTCGCGAACTGCTGGTCCGGCAGCTGGTAGAGCTTGCCGTCGGGCGCCGTGGTGAAGGACTTGCCGATGAAGTCGTCGATGTCGAGGCCGGGATTGGTGACATCCTTGCCTTCATTGGCCATCCAGTCGGTCAGCGAGCGGGCCTGCTGGTAGCGCCAATGGGTGCCGATCAGGTCCGAGTCGTTGATGTAGGCGTCATAGATGTTTTCGCCCGACTGCATCTGCGTCTGCAGCTTTTCAACCACGTCGCCTTCGCCGATCAGGTCGTGGGTGATCTTGATGCCGGTGATCGCGGTGAAGGCCGGAGCCAGCACCTTCGATTCATATTCATGCGTGGTGATCGTTTCGGAAACGACCTTGATGTCCATGCCGGCGAAGGGCTTCGCGGCATCGACAAACCACTGCATTTCCTTTTCCTGGTCGGCGCGGGAAAGCGTCGAGAGGTCGCCGACTTCCTTGTCGAGGAAGGTCTTGGCCTCGTCCATGCCGGCATAGGCCGATGCTGTCATCGCCAGCAGCAAGCCTGCTGTCGTCGTCAATAAGTGCCGTCGCATATTATCCTCCCAAGGGTTTGCGATTGCAGTCACGTCTCAGGCGGCCAGTACCCCCGGCCATCTGTCTTCTCCTTGCCGTCACACGTAGCGGAACACGCCGATGGCGTAGACTACGGAAATGGCAAGAGCCCACCACAGGTTGGGCCCAGCGAGCCCAAGCCATGCAAGATGAATGAACGCTGCGCCGAGCAGCGAAATGAAAAGCCGGTCGCCGCGCGTCGTCTCGAAACGCAGCACGCCTGTGCGCGGCGAGCCGCCCGGCGAAAAATATTCCCAGACGCTCATGGCGATCAGAAGCGCCAGGATCGTCAGGAAGAACAGCGCCGTCGGCAGCGTCCAGGCCATCCAGGAAAATGTCATGGCCGTCTCCTCCTCAGACGCGGCCCAGGGCAAAGCCCTTGGCGATGTAGTTGCGGACGAAATAGATGACGAGCGCGCCGGGAATGATGGTGAGCACGCCGGCTGCCGCCAGCACGCCCCAGTCCATTCCGGCCGCCGAAACCGTGCGCGTCATGATCGCCGAGATCGGCTTTGCCGCCGTCGTGGTCAGCGTGCGGGCAAGCAGCAGCTCGACCCAGGAGAACATGAAGCAGAAGAAGGCGGCGACACCGATCCCGCTCGCGATCAGCGGCATGAAGATCTTCACGAAGAAGCGCGGGAACGAGTAACCGTCGATATAGGCGGTCTCGTCGATCTCCTTCGGCACGCCGGACATGAAGCCTTCGAGAATCCAGACCGCCAGCGGCACGTTGAACAGGCAGTGGGCAAGCGCCACGGCGATGTGCGTGTCGATCAGGCCGAAGGCCGAATAGAGCTGGAAGAAGGGCAGCGCGAAGACGGCCGGCGGCGCCATGCGGTTGGTCAGCAGCCAGAAGAACAGGTGCTTGTCGCCGAGGAAGCGGTAGCGCGAAAAGGCGTAGGCCGCCGGCAGCGCAGCGAGCACTGAGATGACCGTGTTCATCGCCACGTAGATGATGGAATTGATGTAACCGCTATACCAGGACGGATCGGTGAAGATGACGGTATAGTTCCGCAGCGTCGGATTTTGTGGCCAGAGCGAGAAGGCGCCGGTGATCTCGGCATTCTCCTTGAAGCTCATGTTGACCAGCCAGTAGATCGGCAGGAGCAGAAAGAGAATGTAGAGCGTCGTGACCACCCAGGAGAAGTTTCCGGCGGGCTTGTATTTCATTGTCGCAGCCATGGATCTCTCCTTTCTCAGGCGTTGGCGTCGCTGCTGGTCATGACCGTGTAGAAGATCCATGACAGCAAGAGGATGATCAGGAAGTAGATGATCGACATCGCCGCGGCGGGGCCGAGATCGAACTGGCCGACGGCCATCTTCACGAGATCGATCGACAGGAAGGTCGTCGAGTTGCCGGGACCGCCGCCGGTGACGACGAAGGGCTCGGTATAGATCATGAAACTGTCCATAAAGCGCAGGAGCACGGCGATCAGCAGCACCCGCTTCATCTTCGGAAGCTGGATGTAGCGGAATACGGACCAGCGCGAGGCGCCGTCGATCTTCGCAGCCTGATAATAGGCGTCGGGGATCGAGACGAGGCCGGCATAGCAGAGCAGCACGACGAGGCTCGTCCAGTGCCAGACGTCCATGACGATGACGGTGACCCAGGCATCGACCGGATCGCGGACATAGTTGTAGTCGAGGCCGATCGCTTCGAGCGTATGGCCGAGCAGGCCGATATCGACGCGTCCGAAGACCTGCCAGATGGTGCCGACGACATTCCACGGAATGAGCAGCGGCAGCGCCATCAGAACGAGGCAGACGGGAACGCCGATGCCCTTCTTCGGCATGTTGAGCGCGATGAAGATGCCGAGCGGAATCTCAAGCGCCAGGATGATGAAGGAGAAGAGCAGGTTGCGCTCGAGCGCTTCCCAGAAGCGGTCGGAATGCAGGGTCTGGACGAACCAGTCGGTGCCCGCCCAGAAGAACTCGTTGTTGCCGAACGTATCCTGGACCGAATAGTTGACGACGGTCATCAGCGGGATGGCGGCCGAAAAGGCGACCAGCAACAGCACCGGCAGGACCAGAAACCAGGCTTTGTTGTTCCACGTCTTCTGCATGGCTCAGGCCTCCCTGCCGACACGCCAGCTGTCGGCGTAAATGCTGATGGCGGACGGATCGAAGGTGACGCGGGCATCCGTGGGGATGTCGGCATCCTCCTGCACGACGATCGCAATCGGCTGGCCGGCGAAGCGGGCGCGTACGATCTTCTGCCGGCCGATATCCTCGACCTTGGTGATGGTGACCTGCATGCCTTCCCGTCCGAGACGGATGAATTCGGGGCGGATGCCGAGCTCGGTCTTGGAACTGCCTGCGGTCTTCGGCGCGTAATCGAGCGTCAGCACCTCGTCTCCGACCGCCACAGTGCTGCCGTCGATCTGTGCCGGCATGACGTTCATGCCTGGCGAACCGATGAAATAGCCGACGAAGGTGTGGCTCGGCCGGCGTGCCGATCTGAACGATCTGGCCGTCATACATGACGACGACCTTCTCGGCGAAGGTCAGCGCCTCGGTCTGGTCGTGTGTGACGTAGACCATGGTGAAGCCGAACTGCTTGTGCAGCCGCTTCAGCTGCGAGCGCAGCACCCATTTCATATGCGGATCGATGACGGTCAGCGGCTCGTCGAACAGGATGGCGTTGACGTCGTTGCGAACCAGGCCGCGGCCGAGAGAGATCTTCTGCTTCTGATCCGCCGTCAGCCCCTGCGCCTTGCGCTTGGCCCAGCCGGCAAGGTCGATCATTTCGAGAATGTCGCGGACGCGCCGGTCGACATCGGCTTCCGCCACGCCGCGGTTGCGCAGGGGGAAAGCGAGATTGTCGTAAACAGTCATCGTGTCGTAGATGACGGGGAACTGGAAGACCTGCGCGATGTTGCGGCTCTGCGTCGAAAGATTCGTCACATCCTTGCCGTCGAAGAGGATGCGGCCATGCGAAGGCTGCAACAGACCGGAGATGATGTTGAGCAGCGTGGTCTTGCCGCAGCCGGAAGGACCGAGCAGCGCATAGGCGCCGCCGTCGTTCCACTCGTGGTCGACTTCCTTCAGCGAATAATCATTCTCCGTCTGCGGATTGGCTCCGTAGGCGTGGCGGATATGGTCGAGCGTAATGCGTGCCATTGTGCTCTCCTATGCCTTCTTTTCGGCTGCAGCGATGGCGCGGCCGTCGGCGCCGAACGCCAAGAGGTGGCGCGTGTCGAGGAAGGCCTCGATCTCCATGTCGGGATCGATGTCGTGAATCCCGTGCGCCAGCATCACCCAGCGCACGCCGTCATATTCCAGGTGGACGAAGCTCTCCGAACCGGTGATCTCCGAAACCAGCGTGCGCGCCTGCAGGCGGGCCGCGTCACCCGTCTGCGGCTTGAAGCCGAGATGATGCGGGTGAAAAGCGATGGTCACCGGCCCCTCCGGCACGGCAGCCAGATGCGGGGGAACTGGAAGCCCCGCCCCGCCCGGACGCGTAAAGACATTGCCGGATTTGGTGACGTCGAGCGTGTTCAGCGGCGGGTCGGCGAAGATGCCGGCGGTGGCGAGGTCGGCAGGCCGGCGGTAAACGTCGATCGTCGGCCCGAACTGGGTTACCCGGCCTTCGTTCAGCGTCGCCGTATTGCCGCCGAGCAGGAGCGCCTCGGAAGGCTCGGTCGTGGCATAGACGAAGATCGCGCCGGATTGGGCGAAGATCTTCGGCAGCTCTTCACGCAGTTCCTCACGCAGCTTGTAATCCAGGTTGGCGAGCGGCTCGTCCATCAGCACGAGGCTGGCATTCTTGACGAGCGCGCGCGCCAGCGCGGTGCGCTGCTGCTGGCCGCCGGACAGGTTGAGCGGCGTGCGATCGAGATAGGGCGTGAGCTTCAGAAGTTCGGCCGCCTTGCGCACCTCGCGGTCGATCGTGGCGGCATCCTTGCCCGATATACGCATCGGCGAGGCGATGTTCTCGTAAACGGTCAGCGCCGGATAATTGATGAACTGCTGGTAGACCATGGCGACGTTGCGCTTCTGCACCGGCATGCCGGTGACATCGACGCCGTCGAAATGGATGGAGCCGGCGGTCGGACGGTCGAGCCCGGCCATCAGCCGCATCAGCGACGTCTTGCCCGACAGCGTCGGCCCGAGCAGGACGTTCAGCGTGCCGCGCTCGAGGACCAGATCGGTCGGATAGATATGATAGTCCGCGCCCACCATCTTGGCGGCGTTTCGCAGTTCCAGCATTCCGATTCCCCTGCCTCCACGCAGCGGGGACCACACGCCGCCTTATCCGGCCATCGCCGGTATGGCAGCCATGTACTCCTCCAGTGACTGAGCCTGCTCCCTGGAAAGGCGCAGACCATCCTTCGTTCTCCTCCACAGCACGTCTTCGGCGTGCCGGGCCCATTCATGTTCGACGAGGTATTTGACCTCGGCTTCGTAAAGATCGCCGCCGAACAGCTGCCCGAGGTCTTCGATGCCGCGGGCATCGCCGATCAGCGTCTCGGCCCTGGTGCCGTAGCGGCGCACCAGCCGGCGCGCATGCGGATCGGCAAGGAAGGGATAACGCCGCTTCAACTTGGCGACTTCGCCTTCATAACCCTGGACCGCGAAATTGCCGCCCGGCAGATGGCTCTTTGCCGTCCACGGGCTGCCCTTGACGCCGATCGCGGCGCCGATCTTCTCCAGCGCGTGCTCGGAAAGCCGGCGATAGGTGGTAAGCTTGCCGCCGAAAACGTTGAGCAGCGGCGCAGCCCCGCCTTCGCCTTCCAGCTTCAGCACATAATCGCGCGTCGCCTCCTGCGCCTTCGAGGCGCCGTCGTCATAGAGCGGCCTGACCGCCGAATAGGTCCAGACGATATCTTCCGCCCGCACCGGCTCCTTGAAATATTCCGAAGCCGCGTTGCAGAGGTAGGCGGTCTCCTCCTCGGAGATCCTGACGTCCTTGGGATCGGCGGTGTAGTCCCGGTCGGTGGTGCCGATCAGGGTGAAGTCGCCCTCGTAGGGAATGGCGAAGATGATGCGGTTGTCGGGATTCTGGAAGAAATAGGCTCTGGGATCGTCGAACTTCTTCCTGACGACGATATGGCTGCCCTGAACGAGACGGACGTGTCGGGCCTCGTTCTGGCCGAAGGCGGAACGGATGACATGATCGACCCAGGGACCGGCGGCATTGACCAGCATGCGGGCCTGATGGCTGTCGTTGCGCCCGGTGACCGTATCGACGGTCTCGATATGCCACAGGCCGTTCTCGCGCCTCGCCGCGACTACCTTGGTGCGCGGCAGGACGGTCGCCCCCTTGTCGGCGGCGTCGCGCGCGTTCAGCACAACCATGCGGGCATCGTCGACCCAGCCGTCGGAATATTCGAACGCCCGCGTGAACAGCGCCTTCAGCGGCTTGCCGGCCGGGTCCTTGCGCATGTCGAGCACATCAGTCGCCGGCAGCAGCTTGCGGCCGCCGAGATGGTCGTAAAGGAAGAGGCCGAGCCGGATCAGCCAGGCGGGGCGAATGCCGCCCTTGTGATAAGGCAATACGAAGCGCAGCGGCCAGATGATGTGCGGCGCCATCGCCCAGAGGATCTCGCGCTCCATCAGCGATTCACGCACCAGGCGGAACTCGTAATGTTCGAGATAACGCAGGCCGCCATGGATCAGCTTGGTGGCGCCGGACGAGGTGCCGGAGGCGAAATCGTTCATCTCCGCCAGCGCGACGGAATAGCCGCGCCCGACGGCATCGCGCGCAATGCCGCAGCCGTTAATGCCGCCGCCAATGACGAATATGTCGTGTATCTCCCGGCCCAATTGCCCCTCCGAGCCCACTGCTGATTTCGCATCGCACAAAACTTGCGCGATTGCGAAAGTGATAACAGTTAAAACGAAAGGAATGTGAATGTCAAACGAATGTTTGTTCCATTCGCGTGACCTAGCGCGATCTGCTTGCCGTTTCGATCAGCTTCACATTGTTTTCGAGGCAGAGATTGCGGATGGACGGCACCGGACAGTGGTCCGTGATAAAGGTATGGACCTGGGAAAGCTGGCCGATCCGGACCGGCGCGGTGCGTTCGAATTTCGTCGAATCGGCCACGAGGATGACATGCCGGGCATTGGCGATGATCGCCTGCGCGACCTTCACTTCACGAAAATCATAATCGAGGAGCGCGCCGTCGATATCGATTGCCGATGCGCCGATGACGGCATAATCGACCTTGAACTGACGGATGAAATCGACCGCCGCTTCGCCGACGATACCGCCGTCCGAGCCGCGCACGACGCCGCCGGCGATCACCACCTCGATTGCCGGAAAAAGACGCAACCTGTTGGCCACGTTGATGTTATTGGTGATCACCATCAGCTCGTGGTGATTGGCGAGCGCCTCGCCCACCGCTTCGGTCGTCGTTCCGATGTTGATGAAGAGCGAAGCTCCGCTCGGGATCAGCTCGACTGCCGCCATACCGATCGCCTGCTTCTCAGAAGCGGCGATCTGGCGCCGCGCCTCGTATTTGACGTTCTCCGTTCCGCTCGGAAATGTCGCGCCGCCATGGATGCGCGTCAGCACCTGCGCGTCGCAGAGATCGTTCAGATCCTTGCGGATCGTTTGCGGCGTCACCGAGAAGCGGGAGGCGAGCTCCTCGACCAGAACCCTGCCGCTCGATTTCGCAATCGCCACGATTTCAGTTTGTCGGTCGGTCAAGAACATCGGCGCCCCTTTCGGTCTGCTTTCGTTTTTAAAGAAAGCGAAGGGCGGCGCAATGCCTATTCGTCAGTGGGCCAACTTCCGCACTCCAAATGAACGCGGTTATCGTTTCCGCATGACGTTGACCACGAGCACGCCAAGGATCGCCATGACGCCGCCGGCAGCACCCAGCGCCGTCGGCGTCTCGCCCAGCCAGACGAACCCGATCAGCGTTGCGACCGGCGGGACACCGTAGAGAAAATTCGAGGCGCGCGCAGCCGTCAGCCGCTTCAAGGCGATGGCCCAGGTGAGATAGCCGATCGCAGTCGGGAAGATGACGAGATAGGCAACGCCCCAGTTGACTTCCGCCGGTGCAGCGGCCAGCGCGCGGATCGTCGCCGGGACGGCCGGAAAGAGCGGCACGGAGCCGATCAGCAGGATCCAGGCGGTGACGGCAAGCGCCGGCAGGCGAGCGAGCAGCGGCTTCTGCAATACGCTGGCGATCGCAGAGCAGAGCGCTGCGCCAAGGATCAGCACGGCGTTCGGATCGAGCTTGAAGCCACCATCAGAGGAAAGCGCAATCAGCGCCACGCCGCCGAAGGAAACCGCCGTACCCGCCCAGCCCCAGCGTCCGAAGCGTTCGCCGAGCGCGAATGTGGCGATCAGCGCGGTGAAAACGGGCATGGTATTGATGATGAAGCTTGCCGGCCCCGCCGCCACGGTCTGCTCGCCGGTGTTCAACAGAACCGCATAGGCGGCGATGAAGAGGACGGCGGCAACCGAGAGGCGGAAGACATCGCGCTTTTCCGGCATCGGCCGGTAAATGGCGAGATAAACGAGGGCGAGGACGCCGGCCGCCACGTAACGCGCCGTCGCCAGCTCGATCGGCGTCAGCGGCCCGAGGCAGATGCGGATCACCACGAAGGAAGAGGCCCAGAAGAGGATCGTGACCACGATCGCCGCAAAGGCGATCAGATCGAAGCCGCCTTGCTGTTTTACCGAAACCGGTGTGCTTGCCGCCATGCTCATTTTCACCTCCATCTATCCTTGCGACGAGGGATTAGACCTTCGATGCATGCTTGAAAAGCACCGCAATCGATGATCAAATGTGCGCATGGTTCACAGCTCGCCAGTGCTCCCGCCGCTCGATACGCTCGAGACCTTTGCCCGCGCCGCCCGGCTCGGATCGTTTTCGGCCGCGGCCGAGGAAAGCGGCATCACCCATGGCGCCGTATCGCGGCAGGTCTCGCGGCTCGAGCGCTGGATGGGTGTCCGGCTGTTTGCGCGTGAAGCTCGCGGTGTGCGCCTGACGCCGGAGGGCATGCGGTTTTTCGCCCGCGCCGAGGAAGCGCTTTCCCTGCTCGGCAATACCGGCGAGCGCTGGCTGCCTCGGCCCAACAAGGCGGTGGTGCGCCTCTCCGTGACGCCTTCGGTCGCATCATTGTGGCTGTTTCAGCGCCTGCCGAAGCTCGAAGGAAACGAGCTGCATGTCGAACTGACGCTCGAACATCGCCTGGCCGATTTCGGCGAAGGCACGGATCTCGCCATCCGTTGCGGCAAAGGCCCCTGGGCCGGCGTGCGCGCCCTGGCGCTCTGGCGGGAGAAATCCTTTCCGATCGCCGCCCCGGCATTGGCGAAACAGCTAAAGCAGCGTTCCGATGCCCTTTCACTGCTCGATCTGCCGATCCTTCACGATTCGAATATCGAAGGCTGGCGCCGCTGGCTCTCCCGCGAAGGCGTCGACTATACGCCGCGCGGCCAGGACCGGCGCTTCGAGGATTACAATCTGGTGATCGACGCCTGTGCGCAAGGGCTCGGCATCGCGCTCGCCCGGCCGCCGCTGTCGGATGCGGCGCTCGCCGCCGGGCGCGTCGTGGCGGTGTCGGAGCGCACGCTCGATCATCACGTGGCCTTTCACCTGATCCGCCCGGATGATGCGCTTCGGAGCCCTGCCATCGAATTTGCCAGCCGCTTCCTGCGCGAGGCCGGCCATGACGAGGAAACGATTGCGGCCTTCATCGCGCCCGGCCGCACGAAAGCATAGACGGATCGGTTAGAGCTTTTGCGGGTTAGATTGGATCATTCTGCGGAGTCGGATGGTCGATCGGCCGGCGCGCGTCGCGATGGCGTGACGCTCCCGCCGCGTCGCGGCAGGAGCGCGTCAAAAGACCTGTCAGTTCGAGGGGGTCAGCGTCATCGATGCGCTGCCGGCGGCGACGTTGAGGCCGAGCTGGCCGGTGAGGCTGACCGTCTGCAGATGGATCGAGCCGGAAGTGCCGCCGACCAGGAGATTGGCGCCGACACCGGCGCCGACCGTCGCTTCGGCGCTGGCGCCGACATAGAGACCGGCGAGCGATCCGCGATGGTAGCCGGCTGTCGGCGCAAACACGGCCCAGATCAGGCGGCTGCGCGTGGTGAAGCCGAGATCGATGCCGAGTTTTCTGATTTCGCCGGTATAGTGATCGATAAGCTCGTTGCCGACGATCGACTGGAAGACGCAATCGGCTTCCTTGGACGAACCAAGCACGTAACCAGTGCCGCCGCCGATATCGCAGGTGAGATAGCCGATCTTCACGCCGTTGCGCAGATCCGGCTCTTCATATGTCCTGGTGACGGGATCCGCGGCGCTAGCCACATCAGCACCAACAAACGTCAACGATATCGCGGCAAAGGCTGTCGCAAGAGTTTTATTCATAAGTCTCTCCTTCTCAAATCGCGACGGGAGCAAAACACCCGGCTGCGGGCGCCGGATAACGGATGGGACCGCAAAACGATCCCAAATCGGCGCCGTTTTCGCGTCGCATGTCAGAGCGCGTGGGAAGCGCAAGCGACAAACACGCTTACGGTTCAGCTTCCAATGGGACATTTCGAAGGCACCATGCCCATTTCACAATCTTGTTAGGAATGGTTGCAGAAATGGCACGATCCAATCCGCCCCCGTAACCGCAGGGATGCCGGCTCATCCATCCGACGCCAGCCCCTGCAATCGCATGAGGTTGCCACGTCGCATGTATAGCTGTAGTATTCGAAAGCTTTCTTTCTGCCGATATGCAGGAAGGGAGAAGCAATGGGCATTTTCCGGCATTGCCGCAGAATTTCTGCATGCTCCTCCGGCATTCTGTTTTCACTTTGACAGAAATGCCGCCTGAAATTCGAGACCCAGATCCAGAAGATTGTTTTTGCCGGGGCCGGACAACAGCACGCCCGCCGATCTCTATTGCAGATGGCGGCGTATAGTTCATCGGGAGGGAAAAATGCGCACAACCACAACCATCATGCTGGCGGGGCTCCTGGCCGTATCCGCCTGTCAGTCCGGCACGACGTCACAGGCCGTCGCCGACAAGAATTCCGAATTCGGCTGCATTGCCGGCACGGTCGGCGGCGCGATCGTCGGCGGTTTGATCGGCAGCACGATCGGCGCCGGCACCGGCCAAGTCCTCGCCATCGGCGGCGGAATTGCCGGCGGCGGCTTCGTGGGTAACCGCCTGGCTTGCCGATAATGGGGAGGATAGAACAATGAAAATCGTGGTTTTGGTGACGGCAATCTTAGTAAGCCACTCTGCCGGCGCGCTCGCCCAGCAGTCAGGCTCCCCGCAATCTACCTCAATGTATCAAGGGCAGATGGACCGGCTTGACGCCAATTCCAGCAAGACCGTCGATCGTTCCGAGTACGAAGCCTTCATGGGCACAGCCTTCGGAAATCTCGACAAGAACAAGGACGGCAGCCTGCAGACCAGTGAAACGGCCCAGATCCTGACCGTCGAGCAATTCACCATGACGGACTCCAACGGCGACGGCCGCATCAACAGGAGCGAATTCCTACAACGGGTAATGGCGGATTTCGCGACGGCCGATCACGATCGGGACGGCAATCTGCAATGAAAAAACCCGGCGAATGATTTCGCCGGGTTTCTATACTAAAGCGCGTCGCGATCTTTCAGATTCGCTCCTCGCGCTTTAGGTCTTTGTTTTACACATGTCGTTGTCGCAAAACCGCTGCACACTTTTGCGCGACATGCTCTAGATCCGTCGGCGCTATACTCTTCGCATGAAGCGCATGACGAGCGACACGACGAACAGCACCAGGAAAATGAAGAACAAAACCTGGGCAATCGAAGCTGAAGCCCCGGCGATGCCGCCAAATCCAAGGACGCCGGCAATCAAGGCCACAACGAGAAATACCAGAGCGTAATAAAGCATCGCGATCTCCTCTTACGTTGCTGCTGGCATAACGGAGACCGCGCACTTTTGGTTCCCTGCCCGTCTCACGGACGGCAGGAGGAACGCCGCATCGGCTTTTTCAGCCGAAATGAAAAACGCCGTTATACATCCGGTCGCCCTCGTTCGGCTCCGGCGGTTCGGCCGCTTCGAGATAAGCCTTGAGCGGTCCCGTCAGCACGAACCAGACGCTTGCACCGAGCATGAAGAAGAACCCCACCGGATCGTCGATGCGGGCGACGAAGGGAAGGCAGGCGGATGCAAACAGGACGATCAACCGCACCGACCACTCCGCCTCGCGCTTGGTGACGGCACGCGCTCTCAGCGACTTGTATTCCCGCGCGCCATAGGCGCTGTTTCCAGTCTTCACCGCCGAAAACAGCTTTCGCGCGGAAGGCAGCGCCAGCATGATCAGCGCGGCGGCGCTGAGCGCGAAAGGCTTGCCGGCCATGACCTGTGCGCTCGCGATCAGAAGGAAGGAGAGCACGGCAAGATTCCACATCGGCTCCAGCAGCTCCGGCGGCTGGCGCGTGCGGACGTGCCAATTCCGCAGCAAGCCTGCGGCGCCGTTCAATAACGGCTGATCGATGTAACGATTGATCCAGTCCATTTCGATGCGCCCGCCCTTCTTGCCCCAAGAAGGGCCCGCAACACCATGAAATTGGGTCATCATCGTGGCGAACGGCTGCAATATCGGCCGAAGTTGCTTCTCCCCACAAGAACTGGCCTTGGCCAACTCAATTCCTGCGCGACTTCCCAGACATGGCCCGACGGGTCCGGTGCGGCGGCCCCGGCCGCTCGGCGGCTATCGCCGACCAGCCCTATTGGTCGCTTCGACCGCAGCGGTTTCGACATGCCACTGGGAAACCGTCAGCTCCGCAGACCGGGCGCTTCATGGCCGGTGCGCGCCACATATTCCGTGTAGCCGCCGCCATATTGATGGATGCCGTCCGGCGTCAGCTCCAGCACGCGGTTGGAGAGTGCGGCCAGGAAATGCCGGTCGTGCGAGACGAACAGCATGGTGCCCTCATATTGCGCGAGCGCCTTGATGAGCATCTCCTTGGTGTCGAGGTCGAGATGGTTCGTCGGCTCGTCCAGCACGAGCAGGTTCGGCGGGTCGAAGAGCATCATCGCCATGACCAGCCGGGCCTTCTCGCCGCCGGAGAGCACCCGGCACCGTTTCTCGACATCGTCGCCGGAAAAGCCGAAACATCCGGCAAGCGCGCGCAAAGGTCCCTGCCCCGCCTGGGGAAATCGGTCTTCCAGCGATTGGAAAATGGTGCGCTCGCCGTCGAGAATATCCATGGCGTGCTGGGCGAAATAGCCCATCTTGACGCTGGCGCCGAGGGAAACGCTGCCCTCATCGGGCGCTGTGGTGCCCGTCACCAGCTTCAGCAGCGTCGATTTGCCCGCACCGTTGATGCCCATGATGCACCAGCGTTCCCTGCGCCGCACCATGAAATCCAGCCCTTCATAGATGCTTCGGCTGCCGTATTTCTTATGGACGTTCTTCAGGCTGACCACGTCTTCGCCCGAGCGGGGCGCCGGCTGGAATTCGAAGGCGACCGACTGCCGGCGCTTGGGCGGCTCCACCCGGTCGATCTTCTCCAGCTTCTTCACGCGGCTCTGCACCTGCGAAGCATGCGAAGCGCGCGCCTTGAACCGCTCGATGAACTTGATTTCCTTGGCGAGCATCGCCTGCTGGCGTTCGAACTGGGCCTGCTGCTGCTTTTCGTTCTGCGCCCGCTGCTGCTCGTAGAATTCATAGTCGCCGGAATAGGAGGTCAGCGAACCGGCGTCGATCTCGAGGATCTTGTTGACGATGCGGTTCATGAACTCGCGGTCGTGCGAGGTCATCAGCAACGCGCCCTCATAACCCTTCAGGAACTCCTCCAGCCAGATCAGGCTTTCGAGATCGAGATGGTTGCTCGGCTCGTCGAGCAGCATGACGTCCGGGCGCATCAGCAGGATGCGGGCAAGCGCCACGCGCATCTTCCAGCCGCCCGACAGCGCACCGACGTCGCCGTCCATCATCTCCTGACTGAAACTCAGGCCCGCAAGCACTTCGCGGGCGCGCCCATCGAGCGCATAACCGTCCAGTTCCTCGTAACGCGCCTGCACCTCGCCGTAGCGCTCGATGATCTCCTCCATGTCGCCGGCCCTCTCGGGGTCGACCATGGCGGCCTCCAGCTCCCGCAGCTCGGCGGCAACGATGCTGACCGGCCCGGCGCCGTTCATCACTTCGGCGACGGCGCTGTGGCCGGCCATTTCGCCGACGTCCTGGTTGAAGTAGCCGATCGTGACGCCCTTCTCGCAGGAGACCTGGCCCTCGTCGGGCTGCTCCTCACCGTTGATCATCCGGAAGATCGTCGTCTTGCCGGCGCCGTTCGGGCCGACGAGACCGATTTTCTCGCCTTTGTTGAGGGCAGCGGAAGCCTCAATGAAGAGGATCCGGTGGCTGAGCTGCTTGCTGATATTCTCGATACGAATCATGATGTGCGCGGGGCCTGAAAAAAAGTTACGGCGCCCTTATCACGCGGGGAAACGGCGGGATAGGTCCGTTCCCTGCCCTCTCGATCTCAAAGACCGGATTGGATAAGGTTGTTGCCTGCGCTGATCAAGGAATCCATACCCATGAGCGTTCGCCCGCCGCAGTCTTTCAGGCAATCCCAGCAGGATAGGAACGGCTTCAACGTCCTCGAATACGAGTTGATGTCGGAACGCGCCGATGCGCTCGGACGTCACGGGCTGAAGGTGGAGGCGGCGCTTGCCGCCCTGAAAGCCTGGACCGGCGAGCGCCAAAGCGCGGAGGAACGCGAGAGGCTTCTCAATGACGCCTCCGACGCCGTCTGGGCATTCTTCATCCAGCGGGAGATCTGCGGCTTGCGCAACAACCGCGACGCCATCCAGCGTTACGGCATCCCGAACGAAGTGATCGCGAGACTGGGCGCAATACGAAAATAACGGCTGGCGTGCATCTTCCACCTACAGATAGAAATCGCGGTGCAGGCAGCTATGCTCGTACCGAACCAGCGAGAAAGGGAATTGCCATGCCAAGCACAATCCGGATCGGCAATCAGGATCTCACCGTCGACGTCTCTTCCCTCGGCGCGGAAATGCAGGCACTCACCACCAGCGACGGACGCTCCTGGTTATGGACGGGTGACGCGGCGTTTTGGACAGGGCGCTCGCCGATCCTGTTTCCGATCGTCGGCAAGGCGCCGGACGACAAGATCGCGATCGACGGCACGGTCTATCCGATGGCCCAGCACGGTTTTGCCCGGCGCAGCGAATTTGCCCTCGCAGCCTCCACGGCAACGATGTGCCGGTACGAGCTTGCCGCGTCGGTCGCCACCCGGGCGGTCTATCCGTTCGACTTTCTGCTGGCCGTGGAACATGCGGTCGAGGGCCGCGCTTTGACCGTCGCCGCCGAGGTCAGCAACCGCGATCAGAAGGCGATACCGTTCGGATTGGGCTTGCATCCGGCCTTCGCCTGGCCGCTGCCTGGTGCTTCCGGGCGGCCCCACACCGTCATGCTCGACAATGAAGGCGAGCCCGGGCTCGTGCGGCTGGAGGGCGGCCTCATCAATCCGACGCCACGGCCCTCTCCCTTCGACAAAGGCCGGCTGGTGCTGGATCATGCGATGTTCGAGCAGGACGCGATGATCTTCCCCGAGGGTGCGGGAGAAGGGCTGCGTTACGGCGTCGAGGGTGGACCGGCCCTGCGGTTCCGTTTCGAAAACCTGCCCAATCTTGCTTTGTGGACCAAGCCCGGCGCCCCCTTCCTCTGCGTCGAACCATGGCATGGAACGGCGGCCGAAGCTGGAGCGCCGAGCGAGTTGTCGCGGCGGCCGTATACAAGCATATTAGCGCCCGGCGCGAGCGCGCGCTTCACCTGTACGGTCGAGATTTCGTAGCAGCAACGGTCGGCCGACGGAAAGCGCTGCGCTCTGCGCCCTCAGTTCGGCGGGGCGTCCAGTGCATGCAGGATACCGCGAAGCTCGGCAAGACCGCGCATGCGGCCGATGGCGGGGTAACCGGGCGTGACTGTTTTGTCGAGATCGTCGAGCATGCGATGGCCATGGTCCGAGCGGAAGACGATCGTGTCTTCAGCGCTTCGGCGGCGGTCTTCGGCGACCAGTTCGCGGAGAACCGCGACCATGTCGACATCACCTTCCAGATGGGCGCTTTCATGGAAGGTTCGGCCGTCGCCCTCGCGCGTCGTTGCGCGCAGATGAGCGAAGTGGATGCGCGAGGCGAAGCGCCGGGCGATCGCCGGCAGGTCATTATCGGCACGCACGCCGAGACTGCCGGTGCAGTAACACATGCCGTTCGCCGCCGACGGCACCGCGTCGAAGAGGGCCGCATAGTCCTCGGCGGTCGAAGCAATGCGCGGCAGCCCGAACAGCGAACGCGGCGGATCGTCGGGATGCAGCGTCAGCTTGACGCCGCGCGCTTCGGCGGCTGGCGTCACTGCTTCGAGGAACTCGATCAGATGCCGGCGCAGCCTTGCGGCATCGATGCCGGCATAGGCGACCAGCTTTTCCCGGAAGGCCGGAATGGTCAGAGGCTCCGTGGTGGAACCAGGCAAGGCCGAGGTGATGATACGGGTGATCTCGGCGATCTCCTCCTCCGACATCGTGTCGAAGACGATACGCGCCCTTTCGCGATCTTCCTTGGAGTATTGCTGCGCCGCATCCGGCCGTTCCAGAACGAAGAGGTCGAAAGCCGCGAAACGCTCGTGATCGAAGCGCATGGCGGTGGCGCCTGTCGGCGTCACGAAATCGAGTTCGGTGCGGGTCCAGTCGACGACAGGCATGAAATTATAGCAGACGATCGGAATGCCGCAGGCGGCGACCGCCTCGAGGCTGGCGATCCACGCCTCGATTTCGGCCTTCGCCTCCCCGCCCTTGCGCTTGACCGCGTCCGGAATCGGGATGCTTTCCACCACCGACCAGACGAGCGGCGAACGGCCGGCAGGCGTCGTCTCGATCAGAGACTGGCGCTCGCGCACTTCCTTCTCCGTCCAGGCCCTGCCGATCGGGACCTGATGCAGCGACGACACGATGTTGGTCGCGCCCGTCTGGCGGACATCATCCAGCGTCACCGGCGCGTCCGGCCCGAACCATCTCCAACCTTGCCTCATCCTTCTTCCTTCCTCGCCTTTTCGTTTCGTGTCTGGCCCTGCCGTCAGCAGAAATAATCGGGATAGCGCGAGCGCAATTCGTCGACGTCGGGGATGACGGCGCTCAAGTGATGGATCATCGCGTCGCGTGCGCCAGCGGCATCATGGGCGGTGAGCGCATCGCGGATGATCGTGTGTTCGTGCACCACATTGCCTGCGCGCCCAAGCGCCGGCAGCGTCAGCCGGCGTGCCCTGTCGATCTGCACCTTGACCGTCTTCAGAATAGTCCAAATGCCGGGATAGCCTGATACCTGCGCGATCGCTTCGTGGAAGGCCTCGTCTTCCTCGTGGAAGCTCAAGACATCGCCGGCCGCAGCATATGCCCGCTGGCGGGCGATGATGACGTCGAGACGGGCGATATCGGCAGGGGTGGCGATTTGAGCCGCCATCTCGACGGTCGTGCCTTCGAGCGCCTTGCGCACGACCACCGCTTCGGGGATCGCCGAGACCGGCACGCGCGATACGACAGTGCCCGACTGCGGAAAAATATCGACCAGTCCGCCTTCGGAAAGCCTGAGCAACGCCTCGCGCACCGGCGTGCGGCTGACGCCGAAATCCTCGGCGATCCGCTTTTCCTGCAGCAACATGCCGGGCGGCATGCGGAGCGACACGATGTCAGCGTGCAGGCGCTCGTAAATGGCGCCGGCCGCGGTAACGCGGCGCAGCCTGCCGCCGTCCTGCGACGTCGGGATCACGGGAACTTCAATGTCTGAGGCCGGCCGCATGAGGATACCAGGAACGTCGACACATTCTGGCATACTAGTATATCAGTTACAGCGCGTTGCCAAGACATGCGTCGATGGAACCGGAATTCGAACGAATGCTCGCACCTCAGGCGTGTTTTCTGCGTGAGTGAGCTTGCCCCGTTCCATGGCGTTGCAGCCCGTCATTGGCTAAGACCGACCTCATTCAGCTGTGCTGTTGCCGGAATACGACAGTGAAAAAAGCACGGGTTCAGCCCGCATTCACGGCTTGACAGCGGTGGCAACGGTCCTTAGCGAGGCTGGATCAGCGACACCTCAGGACCAGCAAAGTGAATTATTTCAGGCAACTCGTGATTGCGGTGCTTCATCCCGGGAATGGGGCGGGAAGCGCGCTTGACCGAACCAACGGCATTGCGGTCTTTTTCTTTGCAATTCTTCCGGGGCTCTCGCCGAATTTCAACTCTTTCATTCTGCTGGCGTCCATGCTGTCGGGCATCTACTGTCTGGCGACGGCCCGCTTTTCGTTGAACCTGTCGAAATCCGACCGCCTGGTCGCCATGTGCATGACGATCTACCCGGTGGTGATGATCGCCAGCATCTTCATCAATCCGCCTTACTCCGAAGTGCCCGACTGGATATTCCGGCTCCTGCCGTTCTTCTCGATCTGGTTGATTTTGCCGCGTATGCGCCAATCTCCGGATGGCCGCCTCGTGCCGCTCTTCATCCTCGGCGCGGGCATCGGCATGATCGTTACCTTTCTCTTCAGTCTGCTGCAGATCATATTTCTGCTGGACAGGGCGGAGGCTGGGACGTCAAATGCCGCACTCCTCGGAATCATAGGTCTTCTTTTCGGTGGCATCGCCCTTCTTAACGTTCAATCGCCGAAAAGCGTGGAGCAAAGAATTGCGATCCTCGGATATGCCGCCGGTCTAGGCTGCGTGCTGCTTTCCGGAACGCGCTCGGCCTGGCTGGCCATCCCCGTCCATCTCGTCATCCTTCTCTGGTATTTTCGCAAACACAGCTTCCATCTGAGTTTGCGCAGCCTCGCCATTACCGGATCTTTGTTATTTGCCGGACTTATCGCGCTCGGCAGCGGCCAAATCCTCCACCGCATCCAGGCGCTGCAGGAAAATATGGCCTCGCTCGAAAGCAGTGAGGGCGAGGTCACGTCGCTCAGCGCACGGCTCGCTTTGTACGAAGGCGCCTTGTCGGCAATCGCTAAAGACCCGTTGACCGGTTATGGCCCGCAAAACCGGATGGCTTCGGTTTTGGCGGAGCTGCCCGAGAGCATAAGGCCGCAGCTGCCCTTCTCGCATGTCCACAATGGGTTTCTGACCGCGGGAATCGACGCCGGCGTTGTCGGCATCGCGGCGCTTTCGCTGCTGCTGCTGGCGCCAGTGATCGGCGCGTGGAAAAAGGAACCTGGCCCAGGCCGGGATCTGGCGATAGCGATCGCTCTCCTGCTCTTCAGCAGCTACGTCATAACAGGCAGCTTTGGCATCATGTTCAACCAAAAGGCATTGGATCCGATCTTCGCCTATATGGTCGCCCTCATTTGTGCGGATCGCGGCAGCACACGCTTTGAGCCCGTCGTTCGAAACTGATTTCCGCCGCCCTGAGGATCTGGCAGCACCTCAGGCCGCCGTGTTGGTTTCTGCCCCAGTGAAAGCCAGGTCCGACACCTCACCCGTCGACGAATAGCCGGAGACGAGTTCCGCCAAGGCGGCGCGCGCCGCAATCATATCGTTTCGATCCAATGACGCATTGAGTGAGCTGAGCCTCTTCGAGAGCTCAGGCCAGGACAGAAAATCCTCGCGCGCCTTCATGATCCGAGGGTGTTCGGTTGTCTCGGGGTTATCTCCGATCAGCAGTTCTTCATAGAGCTTCTCGCCGGGCCTGAGGCCGGTGACGGAAAGCTCGATATCCCCTTCGGGATTATCCTCGTGACGCACGGTCAGGCCGGAAAGCTCCACCATCTTGCGGGCAAGATCCGCAATGCGGACGGGCTCTCCCATATCGAGCAGGAAAACATCCCCGCCCTCGGCCATGGCGCCCGCCTGTATGACAAGCTGCGAGGCCTCCGAAATGGTCATGAAGTAGCGGGTTATGTCAGGATGCGTCAGCGTCACCGGGCCGCCGTCCTTGATCTGCTGGCGGAAAAGCGGCACGACGGATCCGGAAGAGCCGAGGACGTTTCCGAAGCGGACCATGGAGAAATTCGTCCGCGTTCCCTCGGTGGCCGGCTCTGCCGCAAGCGCCTGCAGAACCATCTCCGCGAGCCTCTTGCTGGCGCCCATCACATTTGTCGGACGCACGGCCTTGTCGGTGCTGATCAGCACAAAATTCGACACGCCGCATTTGTCAGCCGCGCGTGCGGTGATCAGCGTACCCATGACATTGTTCTTGATGCCTTCCACGGCATTGTGTTCGACAAGGGGCACATGCTTATAAGCGGCGGCATGATAGAGCGTCTGAGGCCGCCAGTTCTGAATGATATGTTCCATGCGATCCTGGTCGCGGACGGAACAGAGAATCGGAACGATCTGCAGGCTTGCATATTTGTACAGCTCGGCCAGCTTCAGCAATTCGGCATGGATGTTGTAAAGGGCAAACTCGTTCTGATCGATGAGGATGAGGCTCGAAGGCGCGTTGCGCAGAATCTGGCGGCATAACTCACCGCCGATGGAGCCGCCGGCGCCGGTGACCATCACCACCTTGTTGCGCATCGCCTTGTCGAGCAGCGCCTGCCGCGGGGCAACCGCTTCCCTCCCGAGCAGATCCTCGATCTCCAGCTCACGGATGTCGGAGACGGCGATTCGCCCCTGAGCGAGCGCCGTGAGATCCGGCAATGTCCGAACATTCACCCTGGCTTTGCGGATATGTTCGAGGATTTCATTCCGTCGCTGCCGCGAGGCGGACGGAAGGGCAAGAAGTACATTGTGCACGCCAAGAGCTTCCGCAAGCACCGGAAGATCCGACGGGTCGTAGATCGGCAAGCCGCCCATGATGCCGCCCTTGAGACGCGGGTCATCATCCAGGTAGCCCACGACATTGAGCTCGGCGCTGTTCGTCAAGGCGCCTGCGAGCTGCCGCCCGGCATTGCCTGCTCCATAGATCAGCACCTTGGCGAGCGTATTCTGGTGCAGGATACGCTGATAGGTATCCCCCAGCCAATAACGGATACTCAACCGCGACAGGCCGATCGCAATCAACAGCAGGAAGGGCTGGAGAATACCGACGGTTCTCGGGACACCGGGGACGCTGAGCGCGGTAAATATCGTCATGAAGGCGACGCCGTAAATCGCGATGGCCTTCAGAACGGCAATGAAAGCAGCCATGTTGGCATAACGGAAGATCGCCCGATACATGCCCATGACGATGAAGATGGGAAGCGCCATGCACAGCGACACGAGGACCGGCAGCCACTGCACACCGGTCAACACCGTCCATTCATTGAGACGGAAGCAATAGGCCAGCCAGATCGTCAGAACACAAAAGCTGGAATCCACCAGCAGCGCCAGAGCGCGTTTGGCAGAACGCGGCATCGCCAGCAGAGGGGAGACGAGCGCCTGCATCGGCACCAAGAACCATCCCGAGCGTGGCGTCTCAGTGGGGGTATTTTCAGGCATTGCTTACCAGCGTCTCGTGGATCAATTAGACAACCACCTTCTTGTCATTTTCTGCAACGAGCGCAACTGAAATAATCGAAAAGCGCGGTCTTTCGAACCGCTTATCTATCGGAAGTAGTCAACTCAATGCGTGACGCCCTTCCGGCGGATGACCTTTTCCGCGGTCAGAAACAGGATGCGCATATCGAAGCCGAACGAGCGCCGCTCGAGATACTCGACATCGAATTTCACCTTCTCGGGAATCGGCAACTCATCCCGCCCGTTGATCTGCGCCCATCCCGTCAATCCCGGCAGGAGCTTGTCGACGCCGTGGGCCGTTCGCAATTCGATCAGATCATATTGATTGTACAGCGCCGGTCTCGGGCCAACGAAACTCATTTTCCCCGCAAGAATGCACCAGAGTTGCGGCAGTTCGTCGAGGCTGGATTTGCGCAGAAACGAACCAATGGGCGTCAGGAACCGATCCGGATCTTCGAGCAGATGCGTGGCAACCGTCGGTGTATCGATGCGCATGCTGCGAAATTTCGGCATCAGGAAGATCTGATTGAAGCGGCCGACACGCTTCGACCAATAGAGGATCGGTCCCGGCGAGGTAAGTCGAACGCAAAGGGCGACGACAAGGCTCGGAACGAGCAGGATCAGCGAAGCAATCACCGCCAGGAAAAAATCCACCGCCCGTTTCAAACTCATGTTCTCCATTCTTTCATCGACCAGCCAGCCGCCTTCCTGCCGTATCGTCAAAAAGCGTTTTCGCGTCAACAGCGGGATAGCACCGAGCTTGCCCGATGATCGCTTGTGCTCTCCCGAGGCCATCGCTAGGCTGGCGGACCAAACGAGGGTCGCGAAGGGCATGCATGTTCGAAGAGCGGTAGCAGCCGACGCGGAGGAGCTGTGCAGCCTCCTGAACGAAATCATTCTGGCTGGTGGAACAACCGCGCTCGAAACACCGCTTTCGGCCTCGGAGTTTGCGGATTGGTTCATCGATGGCGAATTCGCCCTCGCCTGTCATGTTGCCGAGCATGATCGGTTGCTCGCCGGCTTCCAGTCGCTGAGCTCGTATGGCGATCCATCGAAAGGATATGCTGACATCGCGACCTTCGCTCGTGCGCATCCGAAGATTCCCGGCGTCGGCCGTGCGCTTTTTCCCGCAACTCGCGCGGCAGCCGAAGCGCTCGGGCTCGAATTCATCAATGCCACCATTCGCGCCGACAACGTCAGCGGTCTCGCCTATTATGCGAAGATGGGCTTTGAACTCTATGACAGGCTCATCCAGGTCCCGCTTCTGGACGGGACACCTGTCGACAGGATCAAAAAGCGTTTCAGGCTCGGCGTCACGCCCCATACGGCCTTTTGACAATCCCCTAACCCGCTGATCCGGAAGCGGTAACCTGCCAATCAGAAGTTATCTCTGCCTTCATTTCCGTCACACTTCGTTAACCATAACAGTTCACGCCCCGAGGCCGCGACGCAAATTCTCATCCGGTCTTGCCTCTCACAGGCGAATTGCTGCGAGCAAGGGCCATCAACATGGGTCCGATGGCGAATTCCCCTCTTTCGGCGCGGCGCGTCAGGTCGCGGAGATAACCGCCCGCCGAGTTGATGTGCCCTGCCCTTTCAAGAACACAGGCCATGACGGTCGCGGCGTTTTCAGGCCCCATGATCTCGCAGGCCTGCTCATAAGCCGACGGGCTGACGCCGAGCATCGAGCGGACGACCACAGCCGCCACCATCAGATCGCGCCAGGTGTCAACCGAACCTTGCGGACCATAGGCTGCAATCTCAGGGCAAGCCTGCAGCACCAGCCCCAGCGGGAAGGATTTCAGGGTGCCGCTGACAACGGAGGCGGGATTTACGACCGGCACATAACCGTCCCTCCCCTCATCCTTCCGTATCCGGGCTATCGGTTCGGCCCGGCCTGCCGATTGATCATCCGCCGTTGCGCCCTGCTTCGTTTCGAAGCTTGGTTCAAGTTCAGTAATGGGTTGTGGGTTTGAATTCTGTATGTGCCGCTCATAATGTTGGGCATTGCCGCTTTGAATTTGAGTTTTAACCTGCATTTCCAATTGATTGACGATTTCTTCGCGCAGCAGCTCCAATTCATCGAGTGCGGCGGCGACCTGCTCGGCGGAAGGTGAGCGCGGCAAGCGCTCGACGATGGCGCGAAAAAGCAGATGGATATCGCTCCAGTCGCCGGCAGCCCCCTCCTCCAAAGCCATCTCGATGAGCTTGGCGATGTCGCGGCGGCAAAGTGTGAGACGTTCCCGAAGCCGCTGGAGATGCAGCCGCTCGGCAACCACCTCCGCCGCCAGCCGTTCAATCTCCTCGGCGCGCACAAGCAGCGGCGCCAACGAAAAACCGAATGCTTCGCGGATCTCCCCGCCCTGCTCCTTGCGGGCGTAACGCTTGCCGTTCGGGCTATCCTTGCGGATGAGCAATCCCGCCTCGATCAAGATCGCCAGATGGCGCCGGATCGTCTGCTCCGCCATGCCATGCGCGCGCAGAGAGAGCTGTGCATTGGACGGGAACACGACAAGCCCGTTTTCCTCAGAGAGCTCTCCCTTGGGATAGAAGCTCAACAAGGCGTTCAGGACGGCAAGCGCCCGGTCGGTGATACCGAGCAAGGGCTTCGCTTCGCAGAGAGCACGATAGAGTTTCCACTTCTCGATTGATTGGCCGGGCTCTATCTTTCGAGCAGACGCTTGGCTTGCCAACATACCAAGCGTCATCGGCCGCCGCCCAAAGGGCGTCGTCACACTTCCGCTTTCCATTTTCTTCGCCTTCTTCAAGGCAAAAGATCACGGCTCACCAAATTCGGTGCCAAAGACTCTTGACTATGATTCGCGGAAATGTGATTCTCTGGGTGTCTAGATCAGAGAGGGCTTCCGCGACGGCAACGTTCGGGGGCCTTTTCTTTTGCTTATTGATCTCCGTTTTTCGTCAAATCCTGTGTCCTCTCGAACGCCTCGTAGAGACGGTCCAGATTGCTGGCGATATAGGCTCCGAAGGCCGATGCCTTCTCCGCCTTCAGCGCGATGGTGAACTGTTTTCCGTCATCCTTAATCTTCGCCTTGACCGCACCGTCCTGGCGCTGCCAGGCGCGCGCTAAGGGCTGAGGCGTCGTTGCGGGCGAAGCCGCTTGCTGCTTCCTGCTGATGAATGCGACCAGCATATCGAAGCGGTCGTCCGGCTCCGCCGCCTCGAATTCCGCCGACCTGGTGAATTCGATCGTCCGGGCGCCGATGTTTTCTGTTTCGAATTTCACCGACAGATCGTGCCAGCGGTCCCGCCCTGTGGTCTTGGCCGCGCCGATGGCGGTCAGCACCTCGGCCGGAATCCGCTTTGTGACGGACAGCATCTTGGACACCGTCGTCTTGTCGGCGCTGAGCGCGGACATGATCGTTTCCCGATCAAAGCCCAGCGTATCGAGCTTGTCGGCGAACATCGTTCTTTCGATGAAGGAAAGATCGGCGCGGGCCGAATTCTCCTGCCCCTGGGCAATGACATGGTCGCGATCGTCGAGTTTCTTGACGACGGCGCGAACGGGTCGGCCGAGTTCCTTGGCGGCTCTAGCACGCCGATGGCCGAAAGCGATCTGATACCGGCCGTCCTTTTCGGGATGCGGACGAACGAGGATCGGCGAATCCTGGCCGCGCAGCCGGATCGCCTCGACCAGTTCACGGAACTGTTCGTCGGTATGGGCGAGCCGGTCCGTCACGAAGGAATCTTCGATCAAAGCGGGATCGAGATCGATCACCGTCTCACCCGTCGCCAGCTTCTCCTCGATCGCCTTGGCTGCATCGGCCTTGGCAGCCAGCGCGTCGATACTGCGCGTGACGGCACCGAGAGCACCGATCCCCTTATAGGTGATCTGCTGTTTCTCGTCCTTATGAAGTGGCTCGTCCTCATTGTTTACCGCAGTAAACTTCTTGGAATCGTCCATCAGGCCCGAGAGGAGATTCTTACGCGCCATTGGCCCGCTCCTTGTCCCAGTTTACCGCAGTAAACTTGCCAGTCATTTCCGCCCCCAGGCCTTGTGGATGAGATCGGTGATCTCGCCGTTGACGGCATCCATCGCCTCCATCGCCCGGTCATAAGTCGCGCGGGTAAACTGGCTCCGCTCGACCTCGTAGAGCGTCTGGTTGGTCATCGCGGCGTCGGAAATGGCGACGCTGCGCAACATCGGATTGGTCAGCACATGATTCTTGAACATCGACCGCATGAAGGCAACCATCTGCGTCTGCGGTCCGTCCTGCGGATCGTAGCGGGTCACGAGATAACGCAGCCAGTCGAGGTTCATGTTGCCGCCGGCGCCCTTCAGCGTGTTCAGCACTTCACCGAGCATCTGCAGGAACTGGCACATCGACATGACATCGAGCATTTGCGGATGAACGGTGATCAGCACCGCCGTCGCGCCGCAAATGGCGCTCATCGTGAGAAAGCCGAGCTGGGGAGGGCAGTCGATGATGACGATATCGTAATCGTCTGCGACCGAGGACAGCGCCTCATCCAGCCGCGCGAAAAAGACGCGTCCATAATCGCCCGCCTTGCCCTGAGCAAGCACGCGCGGCGTATCATGTTCGAATTCCATCAGTTCGAGATTGCCCGGCACGAGATGAAGGTTCGGGAAATTCGTCGGCCGGATGATCTCTCTGAGCGGGCGCCGCTGGTCGTCGTAGCGAATGGCGGCGTAGAGCGTCTCATTCTCGTTGACGTCGAATTCAGGCTGAAAGCCATGGATGGCAGAGAGAGAGGCCTGAGGATCGAGATCGACGGCGAGGACGCGGTGACCTGTCAGGGCAAGGTGCTGGGCAAGATGCGCGGCAGTCGTCGTCTTGCCGCTGCCGCCCTTGAAGTTGACGACGGCCACGACCTGCAGATGTTCGTTGCCGCGGCGATGGCGCATATAATGCGTTCCCGCCCGGGCATGGTGCTCCAGGAAGGCACGCATCTCTTCCATCTGCTCCGCCGTATAGGATCGGCGGCCCGAGGGCGTAACCTGGGGCAGGGCGCCCTTGCCTTCCAGCGATAAATTGCGAAGATAGCCGCTGGTGACGCCAAGGAAGCGCGCGACTTCGGCCAGCTGAAATTCCCGCAGGTCCTTCAGCGCGCGCGGCGGAAACATTTCAAGCCGATGCTGCTTCAGCTTGTCGGACAGTTCCTGCGCCTGACCAATGATCAGCTGGTCGACATCGGAAATTGCTTTTTCTATCTGCGGTGCCATATTCATGGAAATCTCGAAAATGCGATTTTAAAGCCCTGCGCACTATGAAACCGCATTTAGCGCCGATTCTGAACGAGTCGCAAGGCAAATAGGGTTAACAAGACCCTATCGCCGGGTTGTCCAATCTTTTTCAAAAGCTTGAACATACCGCGCGTGCCGCGGCCCGGCAGACGACATCGCAATCGTCAGAGCCGCATGCCGGCAGCATCGTCGATCACTAACCGCCAGAATCGAAATATCGAGCATGAACGGCGTCTGGTGAAGCCATTTGATGGAGACGCATCTGGAACGGCCGGCGGCCGTTCAATTGTCCGGGCCGGGTTTGCGATAGGCAAGGACCGCTGGATCTATCCAGCGCATGGGCAAGTGCCATGCAAGGGGAGGGGCATCCGGCATCACCGCAATGCCGCCGGCACGATGCATGCCGGCGCCTTCTCGGCTATTTTCCGAGCGGATGGGCGATATCCGCCGAGGAAACTCCAAAGCTGACACCGCTGCTTTCCGCCTGCGCCATAGCGTTCACGAGCGCGATGATCGTTTCGCGAATATTCTGGTCGGCGATCTTCAGAAAGGCGCGATTGAGCACCAAGCCCTCTTTCGTCCGCAGGAACTCCGTGACCGGGTCTCCGTTCGCCGGCAGGTCCAGCCCCTGCAGCGTCAACGGTTCGGAATCCTCCTGTTCGAAGAAGAAGCTCGGGGAGGTGTGAAGCACTTCTGCGATCCGCTGCAGACGGCTTGCGCCGATGCGATTGATGCCCTTCTCGTATTTTTGAACCTGCTGAAAGGTCACGCCGATCTGATCGGCAAGCCGCTCCTGGCTCATTCCGAGCAATTGCCGCCGCATTCTGATACGCGCTCCGACATAACTGTCTATCGCATTCGGTGTCTTGACATTCATCGCGTGTTTTCAGCCTCGATCGCATTCTCAATCGGCGCAGCTGTAGTATCCCCCGCGCCGGTTTTCCATGGCTGTTTTCACATAGCGTCTTCGATATGCGATGATCGTAACCGAGTGTGATATGAAAGCCCCCATCCGAGACGAGAAGTCAGGCTCATTCGATCGGTGGAAGAATAAATCGAACAAAATCCGTACCGATCCTGATAAAACTGGGCTGTGATTGCCGCCCGGCTTGCGTTAAATCCACTTAAGCGACCGCCGCGCGAGTGTCTCCCAGCTCCGATCGCCCGAAATCCATAAAAAACCGACGCGGCACGGCGCCGAACGTGCCGGTGCAGGAGGAATATTCATGGCGACAGTTGCCGAGAGCGCGCCTCGTTTTGAAAAGACAACCATGTCTATTCTAATGGCGGTCAGCTTCTGCCACATGCTGAACGACATCATGCAATCGCTGCTCGCCTCGCTCTATCCGTTGTTCAAGGCGAACTACGATCTCGATTTCGTTCAGATCGGCCTCCTCACCATGACATTCCAGGTCACGGCCTCGCTGCTGCAGCCGCTGGTCGGCATCGTCACCGATCGCTGGCCAATGCCCTATTCACTGCCGGTCGGCATGGCGAGCACGTTCTGCGGGCTCATTCTTCTCGGCAATGCCGGCAACTTCGCGCTGCTGCTGGTCGCCGCAAGCCTGATCGGCTTCGGCTCTGCGGTCTTTCATCCGGAATCCTCGCGCGTCGCCCGTCTTGCCTCCGGCGGCCGTCACGGTTTCGCGCAGTCGTTTTTCCAGGTCGGCGGCAATGCCGGCCAGGCGATCGGTCCGCTGCTTGCCGCCTTCATCGTGTTGCCGCTCGGCCAGCACAGCGTCTCCTGGTTTTCCGCCATCGCCATGGTCGGCATGGTCGTGCTGAGCTGGGTCGGAAACTGGTACATGAGCCATAGGCGCCAGAATGCCAGCAAGCCGGCGGTGAGCCGCGCCTTGCCGCTGCCGCAGAACAGGGTCGTCTGGGCGCTGCTGATCCTCGTGCTGCTGACGGCAACGAAGAACGTCTACATGGCGAGCGTGTCGAGCTACTTCACCTTCTATGTCATCGACAAGTTCGAACTCAGCGTGCAGCAGGCGCAGCTGATGCTTTTCCTCTTCCTCGGCTCGGTCGCCGTCGGCACTTTCCTCGGCGGGCCGATCGGCGATCGCTTCGGCGCCCGTTTCGTCATCTGGTTCTCGATCCTCGGCGTCATTCCTTTCGCCCTGCTCCTGCCCTATGCGAACCTTTTCTGGACCGGTGTGCTCAGCATCGTGATCGGCTTGGTCTTCGCCTCGGCCTTCTCGGCGATCGTCGTCTTCGCCCAGGAACTGGTGCCTGGGCGCGTCGGGCTGATTGCCGGCGTCTTCTTCGGCTTCGCATTCGGGGCAGGGGGGCTCGGTGCCGCTTTGCTCGGCGATTTCGCCGACACCCACGGCATCGAATTCGTCTACCGTATCTGCTCTTACCTGCCGCTGCTCGGTCTCCTCACGATCTTTCTGCCGCACATCCCCAGGAAGACACCGGCCTGAGACGATATCACCGGCAAGGACGAACGTATTTTTCCTCTCCCGCGGAGAAGAGGGATCGCCATTCCTTTAATCCACTATTTTTATAGATAATATTCGTACCAACAATGACGTCGGTCCCGGTACGATATTGGAAGGAAATGGCATGTCTGCTCTGAAACTGGTCGGCCTCGCGGGTAGCTTCAACCGCCCCTCGAAGACTTTCGCACTTGTCGAAAACGTCGCCGGCCTCGCCGCTGAAAAATACGGCTTCGAGAATACCGTCTACGACCTGACCGATGTCGGCCCCTCGCTCGGCCAGGCACAGCGCCGTGACGATCTCGATAGCCGCGCCAGGGCCGTCATCGACGATCTCGTCAATGCCGACCTGGTCGTCATCGGAGCGCCGACCTACAAGGGCAGCTATCCCGGCCTCTTCAAGCATCTGATCGATCTGATCGATCCGCATGAGCTGCGCGCTAAGCCGATCGTCATCACCGCGACCGGCGGCGGCGACCGGCATGCGCTGATGGTCGAGCATCAGCTGCGCCCGCTCTTCGGTTTCTTCATGTCTCACACGCTGCCGACAGCCGTCTATGCCTCCGACCGCGACTTTACCGATTACCGCGTCTCATCCGAGCCGCTTTCCAAGCGCATCGGAGAAGTCATCGGCGAGCTTTCGGCCTTCTTTCCTGCCCGCAATCAAGCACTCATCGCTGCCGAGTAAAGGTTGCTGGGATAATGTCGAAGCGGCGCCCCAGAGGCGCCGTTTTCATTTTTTAGAATATGCTTACAAGCCGCAATTAATCCATAAATTTGATGGAAATTTATCCTGCCGATATCGATGGCAGGGCAAGAGTTTTTCCGACCTTTCCTCTTCATCAGACTTTCGTGCTTCGCTCGCGATCCGCGCATTTGCCATGATCAGCCTGCTCGGGGCGTTCGGCCTCATTCAGTCAGACGGGATATACGATGACCAAGAACAAAAATCTTCACGGCTTCCACCTTTCGCGCCGCGCGGCTCTCGCAGCCGTCGCCGTTTCCGCTGCCGCACTTTTTACCCTTGCAGCACCCGCCCCTTCCTTTGCCGAAGACAAGTCGATCAAGGTCGGCATCATGGCCGGCGAAGATGAGGATGTATGGCGCGTGGTCACGAGCGAGGCGGCCAAGAAGGGCCTCAAAATCGAGACCGTCGTCTTCAACGATTATACACAGCCGAACGAAGCCCTGGAGCGCGGCGAAATCGATGCCAACGCTTTCCAGCACCAGCCCTATCTCGATAACCAGATCAAGCAGCACGGCTATCATATCGTTCCAGTCGGTTATACCGGGGTCTGGCCGATCGGCCTCTACACCAAGAAGTACAAGTCCGTCGCCGAGATCCCGGAAGGCGCCGTCATCGGTGTTCCGAACGATCCCTCGAATGAAGGCCGGGCGCTGCGTGTGCTCCAGAATGAAGGCCTCATCAAGCTGAAGGACGGCACAGGCATTCTCGCGACCGTCGCCGACGTGACGGACAATCCGAAGAAGATCGAGATCAAGGAACTTGACGCCGGCATCGTCGGCCGCTCGATCGACGATCTGGACGCCGGCGTCGTCAACACCGACTGGGCGCTGAAGAGCGGTCTTTCGCCTGCCGAACGCGTTGCCCAGGAACCGATCGCCGACAATCCGTACCGCAACTTCATCGCCGTCAAGGACGAGAACAAGGGTGCGGACTGGGTCAAGACGCTGGTGTCGTCCTACCAGAACGAGACCGTCAAGGCCGAGTTCGACAAGGTCTACAAGGGAACGGGTCTCAGCGCCTATTGATCCGAGAATAGGCCGGGGTTAAGGCCTGCCGAAAGGCGGCCCGGGCATTCCCAGCCCGGGCCGCCTTCGGTGTTTGTAAGGAAAAGCACATGAATTCGTTTGTTTCCACCACGGCGGTCGAGACAGATCCACAGGCGGTCACGGCCGAAGAGGTGGTGCGGCTCGTCGACGTGAAGCGTCGATTCGGAACGACACCCGCGCTCGACGGTATTTCCCTGCAGGTGAAGAGGGGCGAGATTCTCGGCATCATCGGCCGCAGCGGCGCCGGCAAGTCGACCTTGATCCGCTGCCTGAACGGTCTGGAGCGGGCCGACAGCGGCGAGATCCGCATCGAAGGCCGCGATATCACCCGGCTTCAGGAACAAGAACTGCAGCCGCTGCGCCGCCGTATCGGCATGATCTTCCAGCATTTCAACCTGCTGTCCGCCAAAACAGTCGAAGAAAACGTCGCGCTGCCGCTGAAGATCGAGGGCGTTGCCAAGGCCGAGCGCCTGAAGCGGGCGCATGAGTTGCTCGATCTCGTCGGCCTTGCCGACAAGGCGAAGGCCTATCCCGCATCGCTCTCCGGCGGCCAGAAACAACGTGTCGGGATCGCCCGCGCGCTTGCGGCACGCCCGGCGCTGCTGTTGTCCGACGAGGCGACATCGGCACTCGACCCCGAGACGACCCGGTCGATCTTGGCACTGCTCAAAGACATCAACCGTAAGCTTGGACTGACGATCCTGCTGATCACGCACGAAATGGAAGTGGTGCGCGGCATTGCCGATCGCGTCGCCGTCATCGATGCCGGGCGGATCGTCGAGGAAGGGCAGGTCTGGTCGGTCTTCGCCAATCCACAGCAAGCGATCACCAGGAGCCTGCTCGGCGGCATCCGCCCGCAGCTTCCCGGGCACATTGCCAGCCGGCTTTCGGCAACCGGAGGAAGCGAGGCCCTCCTCAGTGTCGATCTTGCCGGACCTGAAGCGCAAGGGGCTCTCTTTGCCGAACTCTCGGCGGCGCTGCCACATTCCTTCCGCCTCGTCCATGGCGGCATCGATCATATTCAGAGCCAGCCGGTGGCGCGGTTCTTCATCGCCGTTCCCACGCGCGATCCCGCGCTCGCCGGAAAGGTCGAACAATTCCTGACGTCCCGGTCCGCCCGGGTAGAGGTGCTTGGTTATGACACCGATCATGTTTGAACTGCTTCTTCGCTCCCTTTGGGAGACAGTCCTAATGACCGTCGCCTCGGGGGTGATCTCGCTCGTCGCCGGCCTGCCGCTTGGTCTGGCCCTCGTCATAACGGCGCGCGGCGGCATTGCCGAAAACCTCTGGATCAACCGCATGCTCGGCGCCGTCATCAACGGCTTCCGCTCGGTGCCCTTCATCATCCTGCTGGTGGCGCTGATCCCGCTGACGCGGCTGATCGTCGGCACGGCGCTCGGCACGTGGGCGGCCATCGTGCCGCTCGCCATCGCTGCGACACCCTATTATGCCCGTATCGCCGAGGTATCGCTGCGCGAGGTCGACCGCGGGCTGATCGACGCCGTGCGCGCCATGGGCGGCAATCGCTGGACGATCGTCCGCGAAGTGCTCGTGCCGGAAGCGCTGCCGGGCATCGTCGCCGGTTTCACCGTCACGCTGGTGACGCTGATCGGCGCTTCGGCCATGGCGGGCGCGATCGGCGCCGGCGGGCTCGGCGATCTCGCCATCCGCTATGGCTATCAGCGCTTCGAAACCAATGTGATGATCGCGGTCGTGGCCGTCCTCATCGTCCTCGTCTGCGGCATTCAGTGGCTCGGCGACCGCTTGGTCGCTAGGTTGGACCACAAATAGGTCAAAGCCGGAAGCGTACGGCAGGCAGTGAATGGCTTGCTACGTGAATTGTCCTAGGGCTGTATCGCATCAGCCGCCTGTGAAGTGATAAGGTGGCGATGAAGCAGCCGGAGGAAAGCATGACGAAGAAGACGCTGTCGGATTGGGCGGAGCTTGCGCAGAAGGAGTTGCGTGCCTCGCCCGAGACACTGACCTGGCACACGCCGGAAGGTATTGCCGTCAAGCCGCTCTATACGGCCGAGGATCTCGACGGCGCCGGCCATCTCGGCTCGCTGCCCGGTTTTGCGCCCTTCACTCGCGGGCCGCGCGCCACGATGTATGCCGGGCGCCCCTGGACGATCCGCCAATATGCCGGCTTCTCCACGGCGGAAGCGTCGAATGCCTTCTACCGCAAGGCGCTTGCCGCCGGTCAGCAGGGCGTCTCGGTCGCCTTCGACCTCGCCACCCACCGCGGCTATGACAGCGACCACCCCCGCGTCGAAGGCGATGTCGGCAAGGCCGGTGTGGCGATCGACAGCGTCGAGGACATGAAGATCCTGTTCGACGGCATTCCGCTGGAGAAGATTTCCGTCTCCATGACCATGAACGGCGCCGTCATCCCGATCCTCGCCTCTTTCATCGTGGCCGGCGAGGAGCAGGGCGTTTCGAGATCCGAACTTTCCGGAACCATCCAGAACGACATTCTCAAGGAGTTCATGGTCCGCAACACCTATATTTATCCGCCTGAACCCTCGATGCGGATCGTTGCCGACATCATCGAATATACGGCAAGGGAGATGCCGAAATTCAACTCGATCTCGATCTCCGGCTATCACATGCAGGAGGCAGGCGCGACGCTCGTGCAGGAGCTCGCCTTCACCCTGGCCGATGGCCGCGAATATGTCCGGGCGGCCATCGCCAAGGGTCTCAACGTCGACGACTTCGCCGGAAGGCTTTCCTTCTTTTTCGCGATCGGCATGAACTTCTTCATGGAGGCGGCGAAGCTGCGTGCCGCCCGGCTGCTGTGGACCCGCATCATGGAGGAGTTCCAGCCGAAGAAGGCGTCCTCGCTGATGCTGCGCACCCATTGCCAGACATCGGGTGTCTCATTGCAGGAGCAGGACCCTTACAACAACATCATCCGCACCGCCTTCGAGGCGATGTCGGCCGTGCTCGGCGGCACGCAGTCGCTGCACACCAACTCCTTCGATGAGGCGATTGCGCTGCCGACGGAATTTTCCGCCCGCATCGCCCGCAACACGCAATTGATTCTCCAGCATGAAACCGGCGTGACCAAAGTGGTCGATCCGCTGGCCGGCTCCTACTATGTCGAAAGCCTGACGAAGGAGCTCGCCGACAAGGCCTGGACGCTGATCGAGGAGGTCGAGGCGCTCGGCGGCATGACGAAGGCCGTCAACGAGGGACTGCCGAAGCGGCTGATCGAAGAGGCGGCGACCCGGCGCCAGGCGGCGGTCGACAAGGGCGAGGAGGTTATCGTCGGCGTCAACAAGTACCGCCTGGAAACCGAGGAAGAGATCGACATCCTGGCGATCGACAATGCGGCCGTGCGCAACGCCCAGATCAGGCGGATCGAGGAAACGAAGCGCCGCCGCGATGGCGCGAAGACCGCCGAAGCGCTTGCCGCCCTTTCCGAAGCTGCCCGCAGCGGACAGGGCAATCTGCTTGCCGCTGCCGTCGAGGCGGCGCGCGCGCGCGCCACCGTCGGCGAGATATCGGATGCGATGCGGCAGGCTTTCGGCGATCATGCGGCAACGCCTGAGGTCATCAAGGACGTCTATGGCGATGCCTATCGAAGCGAGCCTGAGCTCGCTGTGCTGAAAACGCGCATGGCGGAAGTGGCGGAAGCAATGGGGCACAGGCCGAAGATCATGGTCGCCAAGCTCGGCCAGGATGGGCACGATCGCGGCGCCAAGGTGATCGCCTCGGCTTTCGGCGATATCGGCTTCGATGTGCTTGCCGGGCCGCTGTTCCAGACACCGGATGAAGCGGCCGAGATGGCGCTTGGCGAAAGGGTCAATGTCGTCGGCGTTTCATCGCTCGCGGCCGGCCACAAGACGCTGCTGCCGCAGCTCATCGGCAGGCTGAAGGAGCAGGGCGGCGGCGATGTCATCGTCGTCTGCGGCGGCGTCATCCCCCGGCAGGACTACGAATTCCTGCATGAACACGGCGTTGCCGCCGTGTTCGGTCCGGGGACAAATGTCCTCGAGGCGGCAAACTCCGTGCTCGACCTGCTGCAGGGCAAGCGGCGAAACCAATAGTTAGAGCAGCCCGCGTTTGGCGAGGTTGCTCATCAGTGCCGAAATACCGAAGGTCCAGGGCGGGCATTCGGTGGAGAGGCGCACCGTGTTGACGAGCGTGCCGAGTCCCGCCGAGGAAATCTCCACGACATCGCCGATCTTGTGGGTGAAGCCCTGTTTCGGCGCGTCGCGATCCTGCGTCGGCGCAAACAGCGTGCCGAGAAAGAGCATGAAACCATCCGGATATTGATGATGGGGTCCGAGCGTCTGTTTGACGAGATCGGTGGGGTCACGGCTGATCTGAGACATCGAACTCTTGCCGTGCAGCACGAAGCCATCCTCTCCTGACACCTTCAGGTCGAGTTCAGCCTTGCGCACGTCATCCAGGCCATACCCGGCATCGAACAGGCGGATGAAGGGTCCGATCGAGCAGGAGGCGTTGTTGTCCTTAGCCTTGCCAAGCAGGAGCGCCGAGCGGCCTTCGACGTCGCGCAGGTTGACGTCGTTGCCGAGCGTTACGCCTTTGATCTCGCCGCGGCTGTTGACCGCAAGCACGATTTCCGGCTCCGGATTGTTCCAGGTCGAAATCGGATGCAGGCCGACGTCGGCCCCCCAGCCGACGGAGGAGAGCACCGGCGCCTTGGTGAAAACCTCGGCATCGGGACCGATGCCGACTTCGAGATATTGCGACCACATGCCCTCGTCGATCAGCGCCTGCTTGACCTTGGCGGCTTCAGGCGAACCGGCCTTGAGGTTGGTGAGGCTGCCGCCGATCAGCGCGCTGACGCGCTCGCGGATCGAGGCGGCGCGGTCAGGATTGCCGGCCGCCTTCTCCTCGATGACGCGCTCGATCATCGACTGGGCGAAGGTGACGCCGCAAGCCTTGACCGCCTGCAGGTCGACGGGCGCAAGGAGGTGGGGCCGTCCAGCGTCCGGCGCTCCGGCGCTGTTGGCGGCAATCTCCTCCAGCGAGCCGATAGCCTTGCCATTTGCGGCTCGGACGAAGCCCGCAGCATCCTCTCTCTCGAGCAAGGCGCTCAGCGTCGGCGCCTCGCGCGACGTGATGTCGATGAGCATCCCGTCGCGAAGGGTCACGATGCCGGGGCCGGCGACTTCCGGAATCCAGACGCGGCCGACGAAAAGTCCGCCCGAAGCGGCAGCATCGAGAAGGGGATGAGACATGGTGATCCTCCGTTACAGGCAAGCGGGGAGCGCTCTATAAAGAATTTCGAGATTGTTGCCGCCCTCCAGCCCGGCGGCGGCCGAAATCGATCACATTCATCGAAATGGAGCAAGATACGCAGGGGAAAAAGACTTTCGTCCGATTGGATCGAACGGGCGCCTTTCCAATCGCGAAAAGCTGCAAAATAACTATTTAGATACAAAATAATCGTTATTTTTCATATGTTTAATATTCCACGTCAACGATTTCACCCCCGATCTCGCCTTGACAGGAGCCCGCTTTCGTTATCTGTTTTGACCGACATGGAGGATGCCGGCATCGGCCGGCTGCACGAAAATCCCGGGAGGATATTGCAGCGATGTTGAGATTTGCCGTCGTCGGAATCGACCATGGGCATACGTTCGATCACGTGAAGGGATTGCTTGCCTCGGGCGGCGAATTTGTCGGCTATTGCCCGCAGACCTCTGTGCCGGCATTGCGGGAAGCCTTCGAGAAGACCTATCCCGATGCCCCGCAGATCGATCGGGAGAAATTGTTTGCCGATCCGTCGATCGACGTCATCTGCATTTCCGCAATCCCGCGTGACCGCGCCGGCCTTGCCATCCGCGCGATGAAAGCGGGCAAGGACGTGATGACCGACAAGCCTGGCGTGACGACCTTTGCCCAGCTCGAAGAGGTCAAGCGCACCGTTGCCGAAACCGGCAAGATCTTCTCCATCTGCTTTTCCGAGCGCCATTGCGTGCGCTCCGCCGTCAAAGCCGGCAAGCTGGTCAAGGAAGGCGCGATCGGCAAGGTGATCCAGACACTCGGCGTCGGTCCGCACCGGCTGCAGCTGCCGACCCGCCCGGATTGGTTCTTCGATCCCGAAGCCTTCGGCGGCATCATCGTCGACATCGCCTCGCATCAGGTCGATCAGTTCCTGTTCTATACCGGCTCGACCTCAGGCGAGGTCATTGCCAGCTCGATCGGCAATTTCGGCATGCCCGACAAGCCCGCCTTCCAGGATTTCGGCGAGGTGCTGCTGCGCTCGGACAAGGCGGCGGGTTATATCAGAGTCGACTGGTTCACGCCGGAGGCGCTGCCGACCTGGGGTGACGGACGCCTCACCATCCTCGGCACCGAGGGTTATATCGAGCTGCGCAAATATATCGATATCGCCGGTCGGCCGGGCAAGGATCACCTCTTCCTCGTCAACGGCAAGGAGATGACCCATATCGATTGCAGCGGTGAAAAACTCGATTATTTCGATGCTTTCACCGCCGATGTCGGCAATCGTACACAGACGGCGATGACGCAGGATCACGTTTTCGAAGTCTGCCGCCTTTCGCTCGAAGCCCAGACGAAAGCCGCGCGCATCGGCGCTCGCTGAGGAGGATATCATGACGAGAAAATTGCGCGTCGGCGTCATCGGCGCAGGCATTGCCGCGCGGCATCTGGCCGGCTTCGGCTGGAACAAGGACCTCTTCGACGTCCCCGTGCTCTGCTCGCTCGACGAGGAGCGCGGCCGGGCGCTATGCGAGGAATACGGCATCGCCGAATATACGCAGGACACGGACTCGCTGTTTGCCCGCGACGATCTCGACATCATCGACATTTCGACGCCGCCAAGCTCGCATTTCGAACTTTGCCGCAAGGGCATTGTGTCAGGCAAGCATGTGATCTGCGAAAAGCCGCTCTTCGGCTCGATCGCCGAAGTCGACGAGATGGGCCGCATCCTCGCCCGCTTCCCCGGCAGGAAGCTGATGCCGATCTTCCAGTACCGTTACGGCTCCGGGCTGCAGAAGCTGAAGCTGCTGATCGAGCAGGGCCTCGCCGGCAAGCCCTTCCTGACGACGATCGAAACCCATTGGTGGCGCGGCCCGGATTATTACGCCGTGCCGTGGCGCGGCAAATGGGCGACCGAACTCGGCGGCGGCCTTCTCGGCCATGCGATCCATGCTCACGACATGCTGAACTATGTGCATGGCCCCTGCGCCGAGGTGTTTTCCTATGGCGCCACACTGGTCAATCCGATCCAGGTGGAGGATACGGCGGCGCTTTCGGTGAAGATGCAGAACGGCTCGCTGGCGACGCTGTCGATGACGCTCGGCTCGCGCAAGGAGATTTCGCGGCTGCGCTTCTGCTTCAGCGATCTCGTCGCCGAAAGCATCCTCGAACCCTATACGATGGGCCGCGATCCCTGGGTCTTCACCGCGGGAACGGAAGAGCATCAGGCGAAAATCGACGCAGCGCTTGCCGCCTATGCGCCCGGCGAGGACGGCTATACCCGCCAGTTCGAACTCTTCCACAAGGCGATCGTCGAAGATGCGGAGCCGCCGGTGACGCTGCAGGATGCCCGTAATTCGCTGGAGCTGGTGACGGCCGCCTATTTCTCCCAGCGCACCGGCCGGCCGACGCCGATGCCGATCGCCGCCGACCATCCGCTCTATCGCTCCTGGCTTCCGGAAGAGGAACGGCACACGGCCAGCGCCTGAGCAGGGGAGGGCACTCCATGCTGAAATCCTTCGAGCATGTCGGCATGACGGTGAGCGACATGGACCGCGCCGTCGATTTCTATTGCGGCCTGCTCGGGCTGCGGCTGCATCTGCGCAAGCGGATGGCCGATGGTTCCGAAGTCGCCTTTCTCGATGCCGGTGGCGGCATGCTGGAAATCTTCGCGCCGGCGGATGGCGCGGCGAGGGCGGTCGATGTGCCGGAGGGCACGGCCGGCCTGCGCCATCTGACCTTCCTGTTCGAAAGTGTCGATGAGACCTTCGCCCGGCTTGAAAAGGCCGGCGTCGAGATCAAGGAACGGCCGCGCCTGGCTGTTAACGCCGAGGTCCTGCACAAGGTCGCCTTCCTGCGCGATCCCGATGGCATCCAGATCGAGCTCGCAGAGAAACGGTAAAGCCAGGAATTAATTCCGGAAAGCGTCGGCGGGGATCGTCGTCACCAGCCTTATGTCGCGGCGGAAGTCCGATGGCGACATGCCGGCGATGTGGCGGAAGGATTTGTTGAAGGCGCTGATCGAGCCGAAGCCGCTGTCCATTGCCACCTGCAGCACATTGGCGCCTTCGCTCATCAGCATCGCCTGGGCACGCGACAGCCTGAGCAGCGTCACATATTTGCTGAGCGTCATGCCGGTCGATCGCTTGAAGAGGTTCATCGCATATTTCGGATGCAGGTCGGCGGCGCGGGCGATATCGACCGAATCGATGTCCTGCAGGAAATTGGCAGCGATGAAATCGCACATGCGCGCGACACTGCGCGAGGAATTCGGATGCGGCTGATCGCCTTCCAGGCTGACGGCCGTCTTCGATGTCGTCATCGAATAGGGTTCGAGCGCGATGCGCTCGATGCGCAGCAGCAGCTCGTCGACCGCGTGCTGGGCCTTGGCGGCATCGCCAGACTTGGAATAGCGAGACCAGCGGGCGAAGTTCTCGTCGTCGGCGGCATCGGTTGACGACGTCAGCAGCGTCTCGCCCTTCATCAGCCGGCTGGAAACGCTGATCGGCAAACGCAGCCGGAAGAAATAAATGAGCGGCAGATGGGCGCCGGCGTAGAGCGAATCATCCGAGGATTCATCCATCTGATGCGGCTGCCCACCCCAGAAAAGGCACATTTCGCCGGCGTTCAGCCGGAATTCGTGGCCGCTCATCCGATAATGGACAGTGCCACGCATGACGTAGTTGACCTCGACCTGCGCATGCCAGTGCGGCATGGCCATGACGAGCGGATGGGCATGAAACATCTGCAGCGCCGTCGGCGAACCCTCGATGCTGCTTGCGCCGGGCTGATAGATTGCACTCGTGCCGACCTTACTTTCCGCCAAATCCATGTTCCCTTTTTAGGAGACAGCCGCTCCCTTACGGATAGTCTAACCGCGTTCGTGAAAGATCGGCAATTGAAAAGGGAGGATTTTCAATGCGCTTCAAACTTCTCGCTGCGACCGCAGCTGTCGCACTGCTTGCTTCCGGCTCCGCCTTCGCGCAGTCGGCCAATCTGACCATCTGGAGCTGGAATGTCGCCGCATCGGCGTTGAAGTCCACGCTTCCAGGCTTCAACAAACAATTCCCCGATATCAAGGTGACCGTCGAGGACCTTGGAAACAGCCAGGTCTTCGATAAGACGCTTGCCGCCTGTGCTGCCGGCGGCGACGGCCTGCCCGATATCGTCAGCATCGAGAATTTCGAGGCTGAAATCTTCTGGAGCCGTTTCCCGGATTGCTTCGCCAATCTGAAGGAACTCGGCTACACCGCAGATATCCAGGCGAAATTCCCCGACTTCAAGCGCACTGAGCTTGAGGTTGGCGATGTCGCATACGCCATGCCGTGGGATTCCGGCCCTGTCGCCGTCTTCTATCGCCGCGACCTCTATGAAAAGGCCGGCGTCGATCCGAGCACGATCAGCACCTGGGACGATTTCATTGCCGCCGGCAAGAAGATTTCCGCCGCCAATCCCGGCACCGTCATGGCCCAGGCGGATTTCAACGGTGACAGCGAATGGTTCCGCATGATCGCCAACGAACAGGGCTGCGGCTATTTCTCGACCGACGGCCAGAACATCACCATCAACCAGCCGGCCTGCGTCGCTTCGCTGCAAAAAGTGAAGGAAATGAAGGACGCCGGCACGCTGACGGCGGCCAACTGGGACGAAAAGATCCAGGCCAACACCGCCGGCAAGGCAGCGAGCCAGCTCTATGGCGGCTGGTATGAAGGCACCGTGCGTTCGACCTCTCCCGATCTCAAGGGCAAGTGGGGCGTCTACAGGATGCCGAGCCTGACGGCCGACGGTCCGCATGCGGCCAACCTCGGCGGTTCGTCGCTCGCGATTTCGGCGACCTCGGCAAACAAGGAAGCCGCCTGGAAATTCGTCAACTACGCCCTCGGCACGACCGAGGGGCAGGTCACCATGCTGAAGGAATTCGGCCTGGTCCCGTCGCTGCTCGAGGCCGAGAAAGATCCCTTCGTCAATGAGCCGCAGCCCTATTGGGGCGGCCAGAAGGTCTGGGCCGATATCCTGGCGACGCTGCCGAAGATCGTGCCGAGCCGCGGCACCGCCTTCCAGAGCGATGCCGAAGCCATCTTCAAGGCGACGCAGGCGAAATTCTTCGCCGGCGGCTATCCCGATGCAAAGGCGGCTCTCGACGATGCCGCCAACCAGATCGCTTCGGCGACCGGCCTTCCGATCGCGCAATGAATGACGATGCCGGGCGCCTCGTGCGCCCGGCATTCTGCCCGCCCTCTGGGGCGGGCGGGGTATTCGTCCGTTCGTGAGGAGGAGGCTCGATGCCGTTCAGAACCCGGAGCGCCTATGCGTTCCTCGCACCCTATCTGCTGGTCTTTGCCACCTTCTGGGTCTGGCCGATCATCAATTCGTTCCTGATTTCCTTTCAGAACACGCGTATCAACCCGTGGAAATTCAGTTTCCAGGCCAATTGGGGCCGGCTCTTCTACGACCCGGCCTTCTACAATGCTCTGTACAACACGCTGATCATCCTGGTGATCCAGGTGCCCGTGATGATCGCGCTGGCGACGGTCATGGCCGTCATGCTCAATTCGCCGCTCTTGAAAGCGCGCCCGCTCTTCCGCTTCGCCTTTTTCGCCCCTGTCGTCGTCGGCGAGGTCGCCTATGCCGCGGTCTTCCGGCTGATGTTCAGCCTCGATTTCGGCATCATCAACAAGCTGATTTCGGCCGTCGGCTTGAGCCCCGTCTCCTGGTTCGACAATGCGAATGCCGCCATGGCGGTGATCATCCTGGCCGTCACATGGCGCTGGGCAGGCTACAACGCCATCATCATCCTTGCCGGCCTGCAGTCGATTCCCGAAGACGTCTACGAAGCGGCGACACTCGACCGGGTGAACAAGGTGCAGCAATTCTTCCACATCACCCTGCCGCTTCTGAAACCGATCATCCTCTTCTGCGTGGTGCTGTCGGTGATCGGCACGATGCAGCTCTTCACCGAGCCCTTCCTCATCACCAATCGCGGCGGTCCCGGCGGCGGCACGGAGACGCTCGGCCTCTTCCTCTACCGCCAGGGCTTCACCTCGCTGAACTTCGGCTATGCCTCGGCGATCGCCTATACGATGGCGGCCCTTGCCGTGGCCATCTCGCTTCTCAATCTCTGGGTCGGGAGGGATCCGAAATGAAATCCAAGTCGCAATCCCTCCTGATGCGCCAGGTCGCGCTGCACGCCGTTCTGGCGCCGCTTGCGCTGATCTGGCTGTTCCCCCTCTGGATGATGTTCGTCTTCTCCACCATGCCCGACAACGGCATCTTCAGCCCCGACATCGTGCTCTGGCCGTCGACCAACTTCGTCGCGAATTTCAAGAACCTGCAGGCCGACACCGATTTCATCGGCGCGATGACGATCTCCGTCGGCGTCGCGATCATCTATACGATCTTGTCGGTGCTGCTGACCTCGATGGCAGGCTGGGCGCTGGCGCGCTACCGCTTCGTCGGCCGCTCCATCGTCATCGCCATCATCCTCGGCACGATCACGCTGCCGTTTTCGGTGGTCGTCATCCCGCAATTCATCATGGTGGCGCGCGAATTCAAGCTGGCGAACACCTGGGTGGCGCTGATCGTGCCGCCGCTCTTCAACTCGCTCGGCGTGCTGTTCATGCGGCAATCCTTCTCGATGATGCCGGGCGAGCTTTTCGATGCGGCGCGTGTCGAAGGCGTCAAGGAATGGCAGATCTTCCTGCGCATCGCGCTGCCGCTGGCGAGCCCGACCATGGCGGCACTCGCGATCATCCTCTTCCTCGCCTCATGGAACAACTATCTCTGGCCGCTGCTCATCAATTCCAAACCGGGAATGATGACGGCGCCGGTGGCGCTGGGAACGCTGATCGGCCTGACCAAGGTCTCCTGGGGCGGCATCATGGCGGGGGCAGTGCTGCTGACAGCGCCGATCCTCGTCGTGTTCGTGGCTCTCCAGCGCTATTTCATCGCCGGCATCGCGGCCGGCGCAATCAAATAATCGGGGACTGGCATGGCAGAGCTTTCACTCAGCAATATCGTCAAGCGCTTCGGCGGCTTCGAGATCATCCATGGCGCCGATCTGGAGGTGAAGGATGGCGAATTCGTCGTCTTCGTCGGCCCGTCCGGCTGCGGCAAGTCCACGCTTCTGAGGATGATCGCCGGGCTCGAAGACATCACCTCGGGCGAGCTTCGGATCGGCGGCAGGGTCGTTAACGACGTCGAGCCGGCCGACCGCGGCATCGCCATGGTCTTCCAGTCCTATGCGCTCTATCCGCACCTCACCGTCGAAGAGAATTTGAGCTTCGGCCTGCGCATGAACGGCAACCCGAAGGCCGATACCGAACGGCGGGTGCGTCACGTCGCCGATATCCTGCAGATCACCGAGCTGATGAAGCGGCGGCCGAAGCAGCTTTCCGGCGGCCAGCGCCAGCGCGTCGCGATCGGCCGCGCCATCGTCCGCGAACCTCAGGTCTTCCTGTTCGACGAACCTTTGTCGAACCTCGATGCGGAACTGCGCGTGCAGATGCGTGTCGAAATCTCGCGGCTGCACAAGCAGCTCGGCACGACGATGATCTACGTCACCCACGACCAGACCGAAGCGATGACGCTCGCCGACAGAATCGTCGTGCTGCGCGCCGGCAATATCGAGCAGATCGGCGCGCCGCTCGACCTTTACGACGATCCCGCCAACCAGTTCGTCGCCGGCTTCGTCGGCTCGCCGAAGATGAACTTCCTCAAGGCCGTGGTGGTCGAGGCGCAGCCGGGCAGGGCGGTGGTCGCCTTGGAAAGCGAGACCAATACGCGCCTGCCGATGGCCATCAGCGATCCCGTCGAAGCCGGCGCAAAGGTGACGCTCGGCATCCGTCCGGAGCACTTCACCGATGCAGGTGCTGGCGATGCCGATCTCGTCGTCAACGTCGACGTCGCCGAACATCTCGGCAATACCAGCTACATCTATGCCGCCATCGGCGACGAGCAATTGATCATCGAAAGGCCGGAGTCGCGTACAGCAGGCAATCGCGAGACGCTGACGGTCGGCCTTCCCGCAAGCCGCACATTCCTTTTCGACGGCGCCGGCAAACGGCTCCGCTAAACCGCAATCCCAAGGCAGAAAGACGAAAGAGGCTTCCATGACTTCCGATCAACCGATCCGCTGGGGCATCATCGGCCCCGGCACCATCGCCCGCACCTTTGCGGATGGCGTTGCCCATTCGCGCACCGGTAAACTGGTGGCGATCGCCACCCGCAATCCTTCCAAGCCGGGCCTTGCCGAAAACTTCCCCGGCGCCCGCATCGTCGATGGTTACGAGGCTTTGCTTTCCAACCCCGAGGTCGATGCGGTCTATATTTCCGTGCCCCATACCGGCCATGCCGAATGGGCGATCAAGGCCGCGCGCGCCGGCAAGCATATCCTCGTCGAAAAACCGATCGCGCTTTCGGCCTATGATGCCGAAGCCGTTTACTACGAAGCCAAGAAGGCCGGCGTCTTTGCCGGCGAGGCCTTCATGTATCGCGTGCATCCGCAGACGGAGAAACTGGTCGAGCTCATCAAGAGCGGCGTCATCGGCACCGTCCGCATCATCCGCTCGAGCTTCGGCTTCAACATGGGCAGCTACAAGCCGGAGCACCGGCTTTTTGCCAACGATACCGCCGGCGGCGGCATTCTCGATGTCGGCGGCTATCCGGTCTCCATGGCGAGGCTGATATCAGGCGCAGCGGAAGGCAAAGCCTTCCTCGAACCGGAGAAGGTGTCGGGTGTCGCTCATCTCGGCCAGAGCGGCGTCGACGAATGGGCGTCCGCCGTCCTCAAATTCCCGAACGAGATCATCGCCGAAGTCTCCTGCTCGATCATGGCCCACCAGGACAACGTGCTGCGCATCATCGGCTCCGAAGGCCGGATCGAAGTGGCAGACTTCTGGTTCGCCTCCGGTCACAAGGGCGGCGTCGGCAAGATCGAGATCTTCAAGGGCGGCAAGCAGGAAACCGTCGAGGTTAGGGAAGAGCGCTGGCTCTATTCCTTCGAGGCGGACGCGGCGGGCGATGCCATCCGCGCCGGCAAGACCGAGTTCAGCACTCCCGGCATGAGCTGGGCGGATTCGATCGGAAACCTGCGCGTGCTCGACCAGTGGCGCGCCTCTGTCGGTCTCGAATATGGCGTCGAGAAAGCCGTCAAGCGCACGGCCAACATATCGGGCGGCGCGGTCAAGCGGGGCAACAGCATTCCGCAGCGTCAGATCCCCGGCATTTCCAAGCCCGCTTCGGTCGTGACCCTCGGCTTCGAGTTCTTCCCGAACTTCGCCGCCGCTTCACTGACGCTCGACGCTTTCTACGAAGCCGGCGGCAATGCCTTCGACACGGCATTCGTCTACGGCGCCGGCAAGACGGAGGCGATCTTCGGCGACTGGCACACCAGCCGCAAGGTGCCGCGCGAAGAGATCGTGCTGATCGGCAAGGGCGCGCATTCGCCGCTTTGCTATCCCGATATGATCGCCAAGCAGCTCGACCAGTCTCTCGCCCGGTTGAAGACCGACTATGTCGACATCTATTTCATGCATCGCGACAATACCGACGTGCCCGTCGGCGAATTCGTCGATGCCATGGATGCCGAGGTCAAACGCGGTCGCATCCGCGGCATCTTCGGCGGCTCGAACTGGACGCGGGCGCGTTTCGACGAAGCGATCGCCTACGCCGAAAAGACCGGCAAGGCGGCGCCGGCGGCGCTCTCCAACAACTTCTCGCTCGCCGAGATGCTCGATCCGATCTGGGCCGGCTGCGTCGCTGCCTCCGATGACGACTGGAAGACGTGGCTGAATGAGAAGCAGATCCCGAATTTCGCCTGGTCCAGCCAGGGCCGCGGCTTCTTCACCGACCGCGCCGGCCGCGACAAGCGAGACGACGAGGAGATCGTACGCGTCTGGTATTCCGAGCGCAATTTCGGACGCCGCGACCGCGCCATCGAGCTTGCCAACAAGCTCGGCCGCAACCCGATTCACATCGCGCTCGCCTATGTGATCGCCCAGCCCTTCCCGGTCATTCCGCTGATCGGGCCGCGCACCGTCGCCGAGTTGGAAGACAGCCTCTCGGCGCTCGACATCAAGCTGACGCCCGATCAGGTGAAGTGGCTGGAAGGCTGATAAAACAGAGAAAGGGCGCGGGTTCGAACCCACGCCCTTCTCATATTTACTTCTGCGCTTCGGGCGCCTTTTTTCTGGCTGCGTCGTCCATCAGCTCGTACCACATAGCGTTGAGGACGGCGAAGGCGGCTGCCAGCGGCAGGCCGAGAATCCATGCGAAATACCACATCTTTTCGTCTCCTCAATAGGCGTGGCTGTTCTTGTCGGTGACCGATTTCTCGTCGACCTTGCCCCACAGGACCTTGTAGACCCAAGCCGTATAGGCGGCGATGATCGGCAGGAAGATCGCCGTCACCACCAGCATGATGAACAGCGTCAGATGGCTGGAGGATGCGTCCCAGACCGTCAGGCTCGATCGGGGATCGAGCGAGGAGGGCAGGATGAACGGGAACATCGAAAGCCCGACCGTCGAGATGATCCCGAAGATCGCGAGTTTGCTGAAAAGCAGCGTCATTACCTCACGCCTTGCCCGCATGGCGATGAAGGCCAATACCGCACCGGCGAAGCCGAGGACCGGTGCGACGATCATCCATGAATGGGCGGTGTAATTGGCAAGCCATGCGCCGTTCTCAGGCACCACCGTCTTCAGCAACGGATTGGAAGGCCCGATCGGGTTGATATCACTGGTGATGCGATAGCCACTGACGCCGATCCACAGGAAGATGCCGCCGAGGGCAAAGAGCGCGATGGCGGCAAGGGCGGCGATGCTGCCATAGCTTCTCGCGCGCTCCGCAACCGGGCCGCTCGCCTTCAGCACCAGCCAGGCCGCGCCATGCATCGTCAGCATGGCGACGGAGAGCAGGCCGCAGAGCAGCGCATAGGGGTTGAGCAGGGCGAAGAACGAGCCTTCATAGAAGATCCGCATGTCGTCGGCGAAGCGGAAAGGCACGCCCTGCAGCACGTTGCCGACGGCGACGCCGAAGATCAGCGCCGGCACGAAGCCGCCGATGAAGAGCGCCCAGTCCCAGCCATTGCGCCAGCGGGCACTTTCCCGTTTCGACCGATATTTGAAACCGACGGGGCGCAGGATGAGCGCGAACATGATCGCGAACATCGCGAGATAGAAGCCCGAGAAGGAAACCGCATAAAGCGGCGGCCAGGCGGCGAAGATGGCGCCGGCGCCGAGGATCAGCCAGACCTGATTGCCTTCCCAGGTGGCGCCGACGGTGTTGATCGCCACGCGCCGCTCCGTATCGGTCCTGGCGACGAAAGGCAGAAGCGTGCCGACGCCGAGGTCGAAGCCGCCCGTCGTCGCAAAGGCGATCAGCAGAACGCCGAGCAGCAGCCACCAGATGATACGCAGGGTTTCATAGTCGATGAGTTCGTGAAGGATCATGACAGGTCACTCCGCGGCCGGGACGAGGGTTTCGGAAATCAGGGCGGCTTCCGGCTCGTCGTCCGGCTCCGGCCCCTGGCGGATCGCCTTGAGCATCAGGCTCATCTCGATGACGATCAGCACCGTGTAGAGCACGGCAAAGCCGATGATCGTCAAAAGCACGGTGCTGGCGCCGAGGCTGGAGACGGCGGCCGCCGTCGGCAGCACGCCTTCGATCACCCAGGGCTGGCGGCCGAATTCGGCGACGACCCAGCCGAGTTCGATGGCGACCCAGGGGAGCGGGATCGCCAGCACGGCAATCCGCAGAAGCAGCGGATATTTGTCGAGATGGCGCCGCGCCGACAGCCAGAAGAAAGTGGCGGTCAAGAGGATGAAGAAGATGCCGAGCCCGACCATGATACGGAAGGACCAGAAGAGTGTCGGCACATGCGGGATCGTATCGCGGGCCGCCTGAGCGATCTCAGCGTCTGTCGCCTGGCGGGGATCGTCGACATAGCGTTTCAGAAGAAGGGCGTAGCCAAGATGATGGCCGAGATCTTCGAAGGAGGTGCGCACTTCCTGCGCCACCTGATCCTGTGCGGGTGCTGCACGGATCTGCATCAGCGCGTCGTAAGCCTTGATGCCGTCGCGGATGCGGGTTTCGGCCTGCTGTTCGAGTTTGTCGATGCCGGGGATTTCCGTGGTCAGCGACCGTGTACCGATCAGGCCCATCACCCACGGGATATGCACGGCGAAATGCGTTTCACGCGCTTCCTGGTCGGGGAATCCAAAGGCGGTGAAAGCCGCCGGAGCCGGCTCCGTCTTCCACATGCCTTCGATCGCGGCGAGCTTCATCTTCTGGTTCTCGGTCGCGAGATAGCCGCTCTCGTCGCCGAGCACGACGACCGACAGAGCCGAGGCCAGCCCGAAGGAGGCCGCCACCGTCATCGAGCGCTTGGCAAGCTCGATATGCCGGCCCTTGAGGACATACCAGGCCGAGACGCCGAGCACGAAGATCGAAGCGCAGACATAGCCCGCCGAAACCGTATGGACGAATTTCGCCTGGGCGACCGGGTTGAAGACGACGTCGAAGAAGCTCGTGATCTCCATACGCATCGTCTGCGGATTGAGCGCCGATCCCACCGGGTTCTGCATCCAGCCGTTGGCGATCAGGATCCAGAGCGCGGAAAAATTCGAGCCGAGCGCTACGGCCCAGGTGGCGACGAGATGGCCGACCTTCGACAGCTTGTCCCAGCCGAAGAAGAACAGGCCGACGAAGGTCGCCTCGAGGAAGAAGGCCATCAGCCCCTCGATCGCCAGCGGCGCGCCGAAGATGTCGCCGACATAATAGCTGTAATAGCTCCAGTTCATGCCGAACTGGAATTCCATGACGATGCCGGTGGAGACGCCGATCACGAAATTGATGCCGAACAGCGTGCCCCAGAATTTCGTCATCTGCCGCCAGATCTGGCGGCCGGTCATGACATAGACGGTTTCCATGATCGCCAGCAGCACGGACAGGCCGAGCGTCAGCGGCACGAACAGGAAATGGTAAAGTGCCGTCAGCGCGAACTGGAAGCGCGAAAGTGCTACGATATCTAGTTCCATTGTCTTTCTCCCACGGTCCCACGGGGTACGGAGCGTTCCTCAGCGCCGGCCAGCGCGTGAGGGCATGCGATCGCGCTCAGTCCGGCCGAAGCCGGTCGAGCGCCTTTTCGAACGCCGTCTCTCCACGGCGCGAAATTTCTGCAATACGGCCGCCTTCGATGACGGCGATACGGTCCGCGATCGCCGCTTCGCGGCGGATATGCGTGGCGATCACCAGCGAGCGACCCGTCGCCATCTTGGAAAGGCGCTGGAGCACGTCGCGGGCAGTGGCGCCGTCGAGGCCCTCTGTGGGTTCATCGAGCAGCCAGAGCGGCGTGTCGCGCAGGAAGAGTCGGGCAAGCGCCAGCCGCCGTGATTGGCCGCCGGAAAGACCAAGGCCGCCTTCGCCGAGCGGCGTATCCATCCCGCGCGGCATGGCCTCGACATCGGCAAGCAGGCCGGCAGCCGCAAGCGCTTCGCGAAGGCGGGCCTCGCTCGCATCCGGGTTAGCGAGAGCGAGGTTGCCGCGCAGGCTATCCTCGAAGAGTTCCGTTCGCTGCGTCAGCAGGGTCGCCCCCATCGCGGCGACACTTCCGGTTCTGGCCGACAATTCGTGGGAAAGCAAAGCAAGCAGGCTCGACTTGCCGGCGCCACTGCTGCCGATCACGGCCAGGCGCTCACCCTGCTGGAGTGTGAGGTCGATGTCCTCGAGCGCCGGAACGGCGGAATTCTCATGGAAGGCGGTCACAGCAGCCAGCGAAAAGGCGTATCCCGGCTGCGGCGACGCCAAAGGTTGGGTCGCATCAGCGGCGGCAAGCCGCGGCGCGATGCGCTTTGCGGCCAGCAGCGTCCGCCCGAGTTCCAGCGCGCCGCGGCGTAGCGCCGCGAAGGGCTCGACCGCCGCGAAAGCGACGAGCAGGCCGAGGGCGGCGACAGGCGCAGTGATCGTCGTGGTTTCCGCAAGGGCCGCGACGGCAAGCAAGGATGCTGTCAGCAGAAAGGTGGAGACGAGGCCGAAGCCGAATGTCAGGCCGGTTTCGACGCGGTTCAGCCGATCGTCGGCATTGGCTGCATAGCTGTCGGCCTCCGCGATGGCGCTCCTCTGCGCGGCAAGCCGGCCGGCCATCAGGAGGTCGGTCTGGCCGGCAACGAGATCGATCGTCCGCGAGCGCAGCGCCTCGATGCCATGGGCGCGCCTGCGGGCGTGGCTGCGCGCCGCCCGGCCGGCGATCCAGGGCAGGCCGAGGCCGGCGCCCACGAGAAAGAGGCCGAAACACAGGCCGAACAGCGGATGCATCAGCCCCAGCACGACGCTTGCAGCCAATGCCGCGCCGATCGCGACCGCGGCAGGCACGAGAATTCGGAGATAAAGGGAGTCGAGCGCATCGATATCGGCGGTCAGCCGAAAGAGCAGCCTTGCCGGGCGATGCGAGAGGGCGCGCGCAGCACCCGGTTCGGCAAAGCCGCGAAACAATCTCTCGCGAAGAGCGGCCAGCACGCCAAGCGTCGCGTCATGGGTCGCAAGCCTTTCGCCGTAACGCGCCACTGTCCTGACGATGGCGAGCAGCCGGATGCCGGCCGACGGCGCAAAGACGTCAAAGGTAACGGCGGCCGCGGCCGAAAGCCCGGCAAGCGAGGTGGCGGTGATGAACCAGCCGGAAAGGCCGAGCAGCGCGATACCCGCCGTCACCGTCGCCGCAGAAAGCGCTGCGCCGAAGAGCAGCGCACGCCGGCGCTCGGCAAGGAACAGCCGCAGGATCGGCTTTATATCCGCAACAAAGCCACTCATTCGGCGGCCTCCCTCATCATGCTGTCGGCATCGACACGCAGGCTGCGATGCATGCGGGCGGCAAGCAGCGGGTCATGGGTCGCGACGATCAAGGTGCGGCCGCTCGCGAGCGAAAGCAGGCTCTCGGTCACTTCGGCCGCGGTGGCGGCGTCGAGATGGGCGGTCGGCTCGTCGGCCAGGATGATCTGGAGATCGGGATTGCAGGCCGCACGCGCGATCGCAAGCCGCAACGCCTCGCCGCCGGAAAGCCCGATCCCGCCCTCGCCGAGCGGCCGGCTGCCATAGGCGTCGGCCACCCTTCCAAGGCTGGCGGCATCGAGCGCACCGGTCAAGTCGCCGCGTGAGATGCCGGGCCTTCCGAGCGCGATATTGCCCGCGATGGTACCGGCAAAGATATGCGGGTTCTGGCCGATCCACGCCATGCCGCCGCGCACGGCAGCGGCCGTATCATCCGTAAGCGCGATGCCGCCGATGACGATGCGGCCTTCGCTGCAGGGCGCCAGTCCCGCAACGAGCGAAAGAAGCGTCGACTTGCCGGAACCGCTGGCGCCGAGCAGCGCCACATGTTCGCCGGCGGCGATATCGAGGTTGAAACCGTCGAGAACAAGCGGTTCGTCGGCGCCATAACGAAAGGCGAGATTTTCAAGGCGGATGTCCGGAGCCATGCCGCCGGCGGGAGCCATGGGTTCGGCCGATCCCCGGATGGGCAAGCCACCGGCCGCAAGCGCGTCCAGCGCCTTCAGCGCCGCTTCGCCGGCCGCCCGGTCGTGCCAGACCGCGGAGAGTTCGCGCAGCGGCTCGAAGAAGGCGGGCGCGAGCAGCAGGATGAACAATCCCTCGGTCAAATCGAGCCCGCCCGACCAGGTGCCGAAACGGATTTCGCCGAGCAGGCTGAAGCCGACATAGACGGCGATCATCGCCACGCCGAGCGCGGCGAAAAGCTCGAGCACGGCGGAGGAAAGAAAGGCGATCTTCAGCACGGACATGGTGCGTGCACGCAGCGATTCCGCCTCGCGACGCAGCCGAGAAGCCGTCGCATCGACCGCGTCGAGCGCACGGATCGTCGTCAGCCCGCGCAGGCGGTCGAGCAGGAAGCCGTTGAGGCCACCGGTCGCGACAAGCTGCTTTTCGCTGGCAGCCTGGGCGCGCCAGCCGATCAGCGCCATGAAGATGGGGATCAGCGGCGCGGCAAACAGCAGGACCAGCGCGGCAATCCAGGAGACGGGGAGGATGAAGGCAAGGATGATGAGCGGCACGAGGCTCGACTTCATCCGTGCCGGCTGGAAACGGGCGAGATAGGGCACGATGAGTTCAGCCTGCTCGCCAATGACGCTGGCGGCTTTGCCGGAGGCCGGCCGGCCGCGGTCGACAGGCGAAGACAGGGAAAGAGCAGCGGCGGCGGCCTGCCGCTTGCAACTGAGCTCTATGCGGGCGGCGCGAAAGGCGAGGCGGCCGCCAGCCGCGTCGAGACAGCTTCTTGCCAATCCGAGGACGAGGATGCCGAAGGCCGGCCAGAGAACGTCATGCAATCCGCCGCCATCGGCGATGCGGCCGACCGAGAGGGCGAGCAACCCGGCCTGCGGGATCCAGATGGCGGCGGCGAGCGCCTGCAGCATCGCCGCATTGCGCAGCCGGCCTTTCGCCGCGCCGGCGCGTGGCAACGGCGCCTCTCCATCCCGCGGCCGGGCCTCCGCTTCATTTGTCGCGTCGAAGAAAGCAGTGCCCATGGCGCTAACTCTTGTTCGCAGGATTCGGCCGGCGGCTGCGGCCGAGCGAGATGACCCGGTCCTTAGCCTCCAGAAGCTTTGTCACTTTCGCGCCAAGCGAGAGTAGCGTCGCGAGCCTTTCCGTTTCAAGTTGTTTTACGTCTTCATACCAATGCGTCAGCTGTTCGATCAGCGTATGCATCTCGCCCATGCGCTCTTGCGCATAGCGCTCGGTTTCGCTCGCGGGGCGCTGCATCAGGATTTCACGCAGGACCGACAGCGTCGGGTCGACTTCCCGCTTCTTTCGTTCCTCGGCGAGCGTCCGCAATATCTGCCAGACGTCATCGGGCGTGGTGAAGAAATCGCGGCGGTCATCCGGCTTGTGCTTGAGAAGGACGAGGTTCCAGGCCTGCAATTCACGCAGGCTCATCGACACGTTGGAACGTGAGATGCTGAGGGAGTCGGCGATCTCCTCCGCGCAAAGCGGGGCGGGAGAGACGAAGAGCAGCGCATAGATCTGGCCGACCGTGCGGTTGATCCCCCAGCGGGAGCCCATTTCGCCGAAGTGGAGAACGAAGGACTGGACGAGAGGCGGAAGATTCATGGTCGTTTCCGTTGTGTCTGTGATTTCAGAAATTTCTGAAATCACCATACTAACTTTCGTATCCAGCCGACAGTCGGCAAAGCGGCCCTGCGTCAATTTGGATGTCCGTTCGTTGATTGTGCATCGGATATAGCCCGGCGCGGCGCGGCCGAATTTGATTTTGATCAAATCCGCGCGCCTGCGCGGCACGCGGAAACGCCCGGCAGCGTATGGCGCGTACCAGGCGTTCTAACTGGACTTTGATGTATGGAGGCGGCTGGACTGCCGCCAGATTCAGATCAAGCCGGCGAGGATGCCGACGCCTGAGATAGCGGCAATGCTGCCGGCTGCCCGCGTCACGAAAACGCCCTGACGTTCACCGGCGCGGCCGACGATATATCCAAGGGCAAGGCCGGCGACGTGCAGCAGCGTGGTTGCGATCATGAAACCGGCGGCGTAGGCCGCACCGGCCGCATTTTCCGGCATTTCTGCGCCATGCGCATGGCCATGGAAGAGGGCGAAGAGACCGACGGTGCCGAGCGCTGCGGCAAGAGGCGCCTTGACGTTGAGGGCAATGGCCGCCCCGAGCACGACGACGGAAAGCGCGATCCCGGTTTCAACGAAGGGAACATTGATGCCGGCCGCGCCGAGGGCGCCGCCGAGCGCCATCACCAGAACGAAGGTCGCCGGCACGAGCCATGTCGCGCGGCCACCGAGCTGAAACGCGAAAACACCGACCATCACCATGGCGAGGATATGATCGAGGCCTGATATCGGATGGGCAAAGCCATGGCTGAAGCCGGCGGCTTCGCCGATGGCGGGATGGGCAGAGGCGACGGCCGGGAGCGCCGCGGCAGCCAAGGCAAGCAGGCCGCTCTTGAGTGCTGATTTCATTGCTCGATCCCCTCGTGAGTTTTCCGATATCCTGTGACGGCCGAACACCGGGCATGGTTACAGGCCGTTCGCATCAAGCTAGTTCAACGAACTTGCGGCGTCAACGAGAACCCAAAAAAATACTAAGCTAATTCAATTGCTTATCTGATAGGCAAATGCCGTTTTTGGCAGCGTCACCTCGATATCGACACATCGAAGGCCTTCAGTTTTCACATTCCCTCCGCCGAAACCTGGAAAGCACCCTGCGCAGGCGCTATCAATCGCTGAGCCGAGGCAGCGCAAAACGCTGCGATGGAGGAGACATCGATGACCAATACCGAACGTCCTCTGGCGATCAGCGCGCCCGAGCCGCGCACGCTCGACCTGATCTTCACCGACGAGGCGCGCGCCGAACTGCATGCGAAATACGAAATCGTCGAGGCCGATCCTGACAATATCGCCGGCCTCGGCGATGGCATCCTCGGCAGGGCGCGCTATATCATCGGCCAGCCGCCGCTTTCGGCGGAAACGCTTGCCAGAATGCCGGCCTTGCGCTCGATCCTCAACGTCGAGAGCAATCTCCTCAACAACATGCCCTATGATGTGCTCTTTGAGCGCGGCATTCATGTCGTGACGACGGGCCAGGTCTTTGCCGAGCCGGTAGCCGAAATCGGTCTCGGCTTTGCGCTGGCCCTGGCGCGCGGCATCGTCGATGCGGATGTCGCCTTCCGCGAAGGCAGCGAGCTTTGGGGCGGGGAGGGCAATGCAAGCGCGCGGCTGATTGCCGGTTCGGAGATCGGCATCGTCGGCTTCGGCGATCTCGGCAAGGCGCTGCGCCGGGTTCTGTCCGGCTTCCGGGCGCGCATCAGGGTCTTCGATCCCTGGCTGCCGCGCTCGATCCTCGAAGAAAACGGCGTCGAACCCGCAAGCCTGGAGGATGTGCTGACGACAAGCGATTTCGTCTTCGTCGTCGCAGCCGTCACCAGCGAAAACAAGGGTTTTCTCGGCGCTGAGGCCTTTGCAAGCATGCGCAGGGGTGCGGCCTTCATTCTCCTCAGCCGCGCCGATGTCGTCGATTTCGACGCGCTGACGGCGGCGGTCTCATCAGGCCACATCGTCGCGGCAAGCGACGTCTACCCGCAAGAGCCGCTGCCGGCCGACCATCCCGTGCGGAGCCTGAAAGGCTTTATCCGCTCGGCGCACCGGGCCGGCGCGCTCGACGGCGCCTTCAAGAAGATGGGCGACATGGTGCTTGAAGACATGGACCTGATGGATCGGGGCCTGCCGCCGATGCGCTGCAAACGCGCCGAGCGCGAGACCGTTTCCCGCATGCGCTCCAAGCCGGTCGCGGTGAATTAAAAAAGCCGCCCGAACTGACTGACAGCTTGGGCGGCATGAATAAGAGCGTTCTTTAAGCGGCGCGCTGCTCGGTGCCCTGGATCGCGGCGAGTTTCCAGTCCGCGCCGGGCCTGCGCACGAAGGTCCAGATCTCGGTGCTTTCGCTCGGCCGGCGGTCGTCGCCGGAGACGACACGGCCGCTGTCGCGTTCGACCATGGCGTCGATCGAGGAGTAGCGCATGGCGAGCGTTGCAAATTCCTGGCCGTCCTCGCGCCAGGCCTCGGCGATATCGCCCTGCAGCAGCTTGACGTCGGAGACGCGGTTGCGCACGCCGTTGGTGGCGTTTTCGCCGAGCTCCTCGGCAAGATAGGACATGGCCTCGGGCGTCGTCAGACGGCGCAACGTGCCGTAGTCTTCGGCGCCGTAAGCGGTCTGCACGTTCGTCAGCAATTCCTCGAACTGGTCGAGATCGGCCTGCGCGAGCCCGATCTCGTCGCTCGGGCGATTGCCGCGCGACTGTCCGGCGTATCCGGCGCCCGAACCGATCGCCGGAATCTGAAACGACGAATGGTTGGCGGGCGACATGCCGTAGGACTGACCAAAGGAGCGGCTTTGACCGCCGACGCCATAAGAAGGCTGGCGGCGGTTGGCGAAATAACGCATGGCGAGCATGATCGCGCCGCCGATCAGGGCGATCTGCAGCAGCATGCCGAGGAAGCCGAAGCCGCCGCCGAAACCGTGGCCGAGCAGCATACCGAGAAGGCCGCCGGCGATCAGGCCGCCGATCATCGAACGGCCGAAGCCGTTGAAGAGGCCGGGCCGCTGGGCGCCGAGGGGCTGCTGTGCGGTGGCCGGCGCCGTCGTCTGCGGACGCGGCGTCATCGACCGTTCGATCGGCGCGGCAGGCGCGGGTGCGGTCTGGGTGACGGGCGGAGCCTGGAAGGTGCGCGTGCCGCGGCTCCCGAAACCGGAGCCGCCGGCGCGGCGGGCCTCGGCATCCCCGAGCGAAGCAAAAACGGTAGCGCTCGTCAGTACGGCAATCGCCGCAATCTTGGCAAAACGCGAAACGGCACCCGGCATTCCTGATCTCCTGTCATGCACAATCGTGGCATATCGGGAGCTAATATAGGTACTCATTCTCAAGTTTGAAGTTCTTCTGCCGCTTTACTGGCAGACGTCGACCCAGCTGGCGCCGGTGAGCTCGGCAAGCCGCCCGGTGGCGATGCGCACCGCCGAATTCGTCGAGCCGGCGGCGGGCACCACCTCGTCGAAGCGTTTCAGCGAGATGTCGCAATAGATGGGCAATGGCGCGGGCAGGCCGAACGGGCAGACGCCGCCGACGGGATGGCTCGTCATCGCAACGACCTCCTCCGCATCGAGCATGCGCCCCTTGCCTCCGAAAGTATCCTTGAACTTGCGATTGTCGAGCCGCGCCGTGCCGCCGGCAACGACCAGCATCGCCTGCTCGCCCACGCGCAGGCAGATCGTCTTGGCGATCTGGGCAGGCTCCACGCCATGGGCTTCGGCGGCAAGCGCCACCGTCGAGGAGCTCTCGGCGGTTTCGATGATTTCGATATCGGGTGCGTGGGTGCTCAGAAAAGCGCGGACGGATTCGAGGCTCATGGCCGGGATGCTAGACCAGGAAAGGCGCAATTTGAAGCGTAAAAGATGCCTGCCGAAAACCGCCGCTTGCAAGTCGCTCGGACATGGTCATAATAATTTTGCACACGTGCTCAAATTTGTCATTCGGCCGTTACAACAAACCCATAGAGCGGGACTTGTCACGTTTTCGCGGGCTTTCGAAACGGTCGTCAACACCAGTGATGACCCGTCAAGAGGCCTCACACTGCTCTTCTGGGGAGATGAAGAAAATGACCATTTTACCGACACTGAAGTCCCTCACCGTCGCGGCCGCCATCCTGGCCTCGACGTCCGCTCTCGCATTCGCCAAGGACGTCACCATCAGCGTCTGGGCCGGCGGCACCGGCCCGAACGACGTCTATCGCCTCGACGCCATCGAGATCGCAGCCCAGCAGCTGCAGCGCCAGGCCGCGCTCAAGGGCGAAGACCTGAAGATCACCGTCGAGAAGAAATCCTACTCCGCCTGGGAGGACTTCAAGCAGGCGCTGACGCTCGCTGCGGAAGCCAAGACCGCGCCCAATATCGTCGTCAGCGGCCATGAAGACATCGCGCCATGGTCGCAGGCCGGCCTCATCGTTCCGATCGAGGATTACGTCGATCTCGACTCCTGGCCGCTCAACGGCATCTACGAGAACCTGCTGCAGATCGCCTCCTACAACGGCACCGTCTACGGCATTCCGCAGGATGCAGAATCCCGTCCGATGTTCTTCTGGAAGCCTTATATGAAGGCGATCGGCTATAGCGACGCCGATCTGGACGCGCTGCCGCAGAGCGTCCAGGACGGCAAGTATACCATGAAGAACCTGCTCGAAGACGCCAAGAAGATGCAGGACAAGGGCCTCGTCCAGGCGGGCTACGGCTTCTATCCGCGCCCCAGCAACGGCCCCGACTACTGGCAGTTCTACACCAGCTTCGGCGGCACGATGGAAGAGGGCGGCAAGCTCGTCTTCGACAAGGCGGCGATGACCCGCACCTACCAGTTCTTCGCCGATGCCGTTAAATCAGGCGTCACCAAGAAGAACCATATCGGCATGCCGGGCGACCAGTGGTGGAAGGAAGTCGCCACCGGCAAGGCCGGCATCTGGGACGGCGGCACCTGGCACTATGCCCGTCTCGTCAACCAGGAAGGCCTCAAGGACTTCTTCGGCAACGTGATCTTCGCGCTGATCCCGGCCGGCGAAGGCGGCAAGGCCAACACGCTGACCCATCCGCTCGTCTACCTCTTGACCTCAGGTCACGACAAGGAAGACACCGACATCGCCGCCCAGCTGATCACGATCGCCTCCGAGCCGCGCATCAACGCGCTGCATGCGGTCAAATCGGCCCATCTCGGCATCTCCGAGGCAGAATCCGAAGTCGATTTCTACTCGGCCGACCGCTGGACCCGCGAAGCCACGGAACGCCTGCTGCCGCATGCCAATGCGATGCCGAACAATTCCGATTTCGGCACCTACTGGAACATCATGTGGAAGAACCTCCAGGTATCCTGGACCGGCGACAAGACCGTCGATGCCGCGGTCAGTGATGCCGAGAACGAGCTGAAGAGCACGCTCGGCGACAAGATCGTCATCCGCTGAAGCATTCCTCCGGGCGGCGGCAACCCCGCCGCCCGGCCGGTCCCGCGAGGAGGCTGCCATGAAATCGTCCAGAACACTCGGACTGGTGATGATCGCGCCCGCGGCGATCATGATCGTCCTGTTCTTCCTGCTGCCGGTCGTTCTGACGGCGGTTTTCTCGATGACCAATATGACGACCGCGACCGGTATCTCCGGCGGTGTCTACCAGATCGCGCCCAATTCCCTGATCACGCTGAAATCGGCGATGCCCGACATCGCCGCCGAGATTTCCGAGCCGCGCTACGCAATCGATGAAGCCGGTCTCAAGGCCGTGGAGGGCCTCGGGCTCGCGCCGGGGATTGCCGGCGAATTGCGCGCCAAACATACGGGCGAGGTCTTTGCGACCCGCCGCGACGCCGAGCGGATGATCAAGGATCTCTCCGAGAGGCCTTCGACGCGCGACGTCAAACAGATCTCCGAACAGTTCAACCGCTCCGTCGTCAACACGCGCTTCGACAGCAAGGAACAGCTGTTTTCGGCTCTTGATACGCTGGGCCTCAAGCTGACGCCGGAACAGAAGGAAACGGTCGCCACGGCCACCTATACCGGCTGGACCTGGACGACCGACAATTTCTCGCGCCTGGCCACGTCGCCCGACATGGCGCGCGTGCTCCTGAATACCGCGCTCTACGTCGCCCTGGTACTGACGCTTTTCAATGTCGGCTATGCGCTGCTGCTGGCGATCTGGACGCATTACATGCCGCCGGGGCCGGCCTCGATCTTCCGCGGCATCTGGCTCCTGCCGCGCATCACCCCCGTGGTCATCTATGTCCTGCTGTGGAAATGGCTCGCCTGGGACAGCGGCTTCATCTCCATCCTGATGGGCAAGTTCGGTTATCCCCCGAAGAACTACCTGCTCGACACCGCCTATAACGCCTGGTTCTTCGTCGTGCTGATCAACGGTTTCATCGGCGCCTCGATGGGCATGCTGGTCTTCTCGTCGGCAATGAAGGCCATTCCCAAGAGCCAGTTCCATGCGAGCGAGGTCGACGGCGCTTCACGCTGGCAGCAGATCCGCTACATCATCCTGCCGCAGATGCGCTGGCCGATCCTCTTCGTCACCTGCTACCAGACGCTGTCGCTGCTCGCCTCCTTCAACGAGATCCTGCTCGCCACCAACGGCGGACCCGGCAATTCGACCGAGGTCTGGGCGCTCGCCGCCTATCATACCGCGCTCAGGAATTATGCCGGCAATCTCGAATACGGGCTGGGTGCGGCCATGGCGCTGGTGCTCGTCGTCATCGGCGTGACGCTGTCGCTCCTCTATCTGCGCGTCTTCAACTACCGCACGCTTGTCGCCAAGCCCCTGATCGAGGATTGACCATGGCCGAACGATCGCAGCCCTCGGCAAATTACAGCAGCTGGCCCGTCATATCGGCACTGACGATCGTCAGCCTGCCGCTGCTCCTGATGTATGTCTATCTCTTCCTTGACACCGTGACGGTAAAGCAGCCGGACGCCTTGCTGCCTTCCGGCCTGACGCTCGATCACTGGCGTTTCCTGTGGCAGACGACGCCGGGCAAGGCCAATATCTGGCAGGTGACTGTGAATACGCTGCTCTTTGCAGCCTGCACCACCAGCGTCGTGCTCATCGTCTCGTCGATGGCGGGCTACGTGCTGTCGCGGCTGAATGTGCCGGCGCGCGGCTTCTTCCTTACCGGCGTCATGGTGCTGCATGCCTTCCCCTCGGTGACGCTGATCATCGCCATCTTCATCGTGCTGCAGATGATCGGCCTCTACAATTCGCTGGTCGGCGTGATCCTGGTGAAGGCGGCGATCGACCTGCCGCTCGGCATCTGGCTGATGAAGGGCTTCTACGACACCGTGCCCTGGGAAATCGAAATGGCCGGCGTCGTCGACGGCGCCTCGCGCTTCCGCGTCTGGCGCAGCCTCGTGCTGCCGCAGGTCAAGCCCGGCATCATGGCGCTCGGCCTGTTCTCCTTCCTCTCCGGCTGGGGCGAATTCATCCTGCCGCAGGTGCTGGCGCCCGGCAACCAGGTACAGGTGCTGTCGGTTTATCTCGCCGGCTTCCTGGTCGACGACAACAACTACGATTTCAACATGTTCAAGGCGGTCGGCATCTTCTACTTCCTTCCGGTTCTGATCGCCTACGCACTCTTCAACAAATATCTCATGAACATCTACGGCGGCGGGAGCAAAGGCTGATGCGCATTCTCCTCGACAATTTTTCGAAGAGCTTCGGTTCCACCAAGGTCATCGAGAACATGCAGCTCGAAGTCGGCGACGGCGAGATGCTGGCGCTGCTCGGCCCTTCCGGCTGCGGCAAATCGACGACGCTTTTTGCGGTCTGCGGCATTCACCGGCCGACCGGCGGACGCATCCTCTTCGGCGACCGCGACGTCACCGACCTGCCGAGCCAGGCCCGCAATGTCGGCGTCGTCTTCCAGTCCTATGCGCTTTACCCGCACATGACGGTTGCCGAAAACATCGGCTTTCCCCTGAAGGTGAAGGGCGCCCCCGCCGCCGAAATCCGCAAGGAGGTCGACAAGATCGCGGCCCTCGTCCAGATCGGCAATCTGATGGGCCGCCGGCCGGCCGAGCTTTCCGGCGGCCAGCAGCAACGTGTGGCGCTCGCCCGCGCGCTGATCCGCAAGCCCGACGTGCTGCTGCTCGATGAACCGCTCGCCAATCTCGACGCCAAGCTGCGCCTAGAAATGCGCTCGGAAATCCGCCGCCTGCAGCGCGAGACCGGCATCACCGCCATCCTCGTCACCCATGACCAGGTGGAAGCGATGAGCATGTGCGACCGCATCGCCATCATGAAGGAAGGCGAGATCGTCCAGATCGCCACGCCGGCCGAAATGTACAATGATCCCAAGACCGCCTTCGTCGCCGGCTTCCTCGGCAATCCGCCGATCGCCTTCCTGCGCGGCATCATGGACAAGGGCGCCTTCGCAATCCCGGAAAGCGAAATCCGAGTAGCTTTGCCTGATACCGTCGCTGCCGCCGAAGGCACGAGGCTGATGCTCGGCGTCCGGCCGGAGCATTTTACACCAGCGGGCGACACCCCCGTCTCCGGCAAGATCACCTTCGCCGAAACTCAGGGGCGCGAGAACCTTTACGACGTTGCTCTTGCCGGCGGGCCGCTGCTGCGCTCGATCCAGCCGGTGCGCAACGACATTCACGTCGGCGACGATGTCCGTTGGGCAATCGACAGCCGCGGCGTGCTGGTCTTCGATGAAAATGGCGGGAGGCTCTGATGCCCCGCGATTTCTCGGCATTTTTCGAGCGCTACGGCTGGCCGGCGGCCAAGGGCCGGCTTCCCTTCTGCGTCGGCCATCGCGGCGCCAGCGGCCACGAACGCGAGAACACGATCGCCGCCTTCCGGCGCGCTGCCGAACTCGGCGCTGAGATGTGGGAGCTCGACACGCAACTGACCAAAGACGGCGTGGTCGTCGTTTCGCATGACGACCATCTGGAACGCGTCTTCGGCATCGATCGCCGTATTTCCGAGATGACGGCCACCGAACTCGCCGCCCTCGACGGCGTGGATGTTCCGAGTTTTTCGGAAGTGGCCGCTCTCGGCCGCGAGACCGGAACCGGTCTCTATGTCGAGCTCAAGGCGCCTGGAACCGGCCTGCGCTGCTGGCGTCATCTTGCCGAGATGAACCAGCGTTTTGCCTGCCTCGGTTCCTTCGACACCGCACAGGTGCGCGAACTCAGGGATGCAGGCTGCGATTTCCCGCTTTCGGTGCTGATCCGCGTCGGCCACGATCCGCATCTCCTCGGCGACGAGGCGGGCGCCGATATCCTGCATCTCTGCTGGGAGAGGGCGGGAGAACGCCCGCAGGATCTGGTGAGCGAGGCGCTGATGACCCGCGCCTTCGAAGAGGGCCGCGAGATCGTGCTCTGGCACGAGGAACGGCGGGCCATCCTCGACGACATCACGACGCTTCCGGTACTTGGCATCTGCACGGATCTGCCCGATATGATGCGGCCGCCGGCAGAGAGGGAAAAAGCAGTTGGCAGACAGGGATAAGGGACCGCGCAAGGTAACCTCCTTCGACGTGGCGCGTGTGGCAGGCGTCTCGCGCGCCGCCGTGTCGCGCGCCTTCACGCCGGATGCCAGCGTCTCACCGAAGACGCGCGAGAAGGTCTATCAGGCCGCCAAGGAACTCGGCTACCGGGTGAACTATCTCGCCCGAAGCCTCACCAACAAACGCTCCGATCTCGTCGGCCTCGTCGCCGCCGGTTTCGACAATCCGTTCCGCACGCTACAGATCGAGCATCTGTCACGGGTGCTGCTCGCCCGCAATTTCCGCCCCATCCTGCTGCCCACCTCACAGGAAGCGGATACGTCGACCGTCATCGGCCAGTTGCTGCATTACGCCGTGTCCGGCGTCATCGTCACATCGGACGCGCCGCCGAGCGAAATCTGCGAACAATGCGCGGCCGAAGGCGTGCCGATCGCGCTGATCAACAAAGGCAACGACATTCCCTTCGTCGACCGCATCATCTCCGACGACCGCATGGCCGGGCATCTGGCCGCCAGCCACCTGATCGACAGCGGCGTACGAAAACCCGCCGTGATGGCCGCCCCCGCCAGATCCTATACGGCACGGCGCCGCAGCGAGGCCTTCGTCGCACGCTGCAAGCAGCTCGGCTTCGAGGCGCAGTTTCTGCAGGTCAGGATCAACGATTACCAGAGCGGTTATGCCGCGGCAGGCGAACTTGCCGCCTCCGGCATCGACGGGCTGTTCTGCGCCAATGATTACATGGCCTGCGGCGTAATCGACCGCGTCATGCAGGGCCGCGGCCGCGATGATGCGCCGCCGATACGCATCATGGGCCATGACGATATTCCCCAGGCGAGCTGGACCGCCTACGAGCTTACAACCATCCGCCAGCCCTGCGATATCCAGGCCGAACAGACCGTCGATCTGCTGATGAGCCGGATCGCAGAGCCTGATCTGACGGCGCGCGTCGAATTCACGCCGGTGACACTGATAAAAAGAAGGACTGCCTGATGAATTCCGCATTCGATGCCACCGCCATCCGCGCACGGGCGCAGATCGCGATCGCCGTTGCCCTCGAGGTCGGGCGGGAAACGGCGCGGTTTCGGCGCGACTCCAACTCCGGGACGCTTGCCGTCGAAAACAAGGGATTGCAGGACTTCGTCACCGTCGCCGACAGGAAGGCCGAACAGGCGATCCGCGACGGGCTTCTCTCGCATTTTCCCGGCGATACGTTCATGGGAGAGGAGAGCGGCGGGCAATCGGGTGGGACCGGCACCTGGGTCGTCGATCCGATCGACGGCACGACCAATTACATCAGAGGTTTCAGCCACTGGGGCGTCTCGATCGCCTTCGTCATCAATGGCAGAGTCGAGATCGGCGTGGTCTATGACGCAACCGAAGACAAGGTCTTTCACGCGGTCCGCGGCGGCGGCGCCTTCAAGGACGGCCGGCCGGTGCACGCGGCTGCGACGGCCGATCCGGCCAACGCGCTCGTCATTCTCGGCCATTCCCGCAAGACCAGCTTCGACGATTATCTCGCCCTTTCCAAGCGGCTCCACGAGCGCGGCATGGATTATCGCCGCATGGGTGCGGCCGCCATCGATCTCGTCCGCGTCGCCGAAGGTGCGGCCGATCTCTATTACGAACGCCATCTCAACGCATGGGATATGCTCGCCGGCGCGCTGATCGCCGAAGAAGCAGGCGCGATGGTGGCGATGCCGCCGGTCGAAAGATTGCTTGCACAAGGCGGACCGGTGATCGCCCATTCGCCGGGGCTTGCCGGCGAATTCGCTTTCATCCTCGACATCGAAGGGCTGGCGCCCGTTCCCGGTTAATCCGCCATGCGCCGACGCCAGGCGCGTTGGGTCGCCGGCGCCTCGTCGGTGGTGATCTGGTCCGGCTTGAGCGTCATCAGCGCCGAGAAATTCTGCCACTCCTCGTCGTTGAAGCCGGCCTCCGGATCCTTCAGAGTGAAGGTCCAGGCGTCGACGCGCTTGCCGTGGTCCCGGCACAGCGCGATCATATCCAGCCCCTCTTTGGCGGCATTGAGGATCAGCGGCCAGTGGAGATAGACCGTGTCCGGATCGGTCGGGCCGTTTAGGTCGGCGCGCAACTCCATCTCGACCGCCTTCCAGCCGCTGGCCTTCCTGATGTCGTAAAGCTTGTCGGTCGGATCGATGCCGCGCAGCAGGTGCGGAAGCTTCTGCCCGACCGCGACGATGAGGTCGAGGCTGCCGCCGCTGACGATCACCGAAGCGGCGATATTCCGGAAATGCTCGGCGAGATGGGCAATACCCCTCGAACCGATCGCTTCATAATCGTCCTTCATGTCGAATTGCAGCAGTGCGTCCGGATGCGTCGATTGCATCATGGCGGCGAGATCTTCGCTGAGGATCAGCGGCCGGCCGCCTTCCTGCATCCTGATATCGCGGAGATCGGTGATGTTCTTCGCGGCGATCGACCCATGGCCCGTCGTTTCACCTTCGAGCTCCTCGTCGTGCAGCACGACGAAGCCGCCGTCAGCACGCACGCGCAGATCAAGCTCCATCGACGCACCGGCTGCAAAACCCTCCGCCATCACCTCGGCTGAGAACAGCGGATCGGCAAACCGCTTGCGCAGCCGATGCCATTTCAAGCGGGTACGATGTCCCGCGTGCAAAATCTCCAGGCCCTGCGCATCCAGCAATTTCGTCATCTCTGCCGAGTCTCCGTGAAGCCATTCTCCTGCCTTGACGAGCCGTGATTATCAAGGGCCGAAGATTGGTTTCATCGACTGTAGGTCGCCGAAACAGCCTCCGAGGCGGCGGCAATATCGGCCGGATGGCCAGCCTGCCTGAGGGCCACACCATAGGCCACGACATTCGTAAGCACCGCCTGGAACGTGGCGCGCGAGCGGGTATGATTCAGGCGCACGAGACGGTTGGGCGCGTTTCCCAAACCTTCGGTCAACTCGACGCCCAACCGCACGGCAGCGCCAATCAAGGCGGCAGGCTCCAGTCCCGCCGGCACCGGCGCGGCCGTCACCAGGTTGGAAGCCTTTGCCGGCGGCACCCAGGCTCCGGCGCCGAGTGCGGCAAGGCCTGCCCGTGTCGCCGATGCCGCGAGCGCATGGCGGGCGATCAGCGTCTCGATACCTTCGGCCTCGACCCGGTCGAGCGCCGTCTCCAGCGCGAAGAATTCCAGCGGCGCCGGCGTTCCCGGCAGAGCCTGCCTGCCACTGTCGATCCATCTCTTCAAATCGGCCAGCGACAGGATCGAATCGCGCGGCGCGTCATCTCTCAAAATCAATTCCCAGGCGCGGCGGCTGAGCGAGAGCGCAGAGACGCCAGCCGGACCGCCGAGCGCCTTCTGCGGACCGATGATTGCAATGTCGATGCCGAGAGCGTCGACATCGAGCCGATGGCCGCCGACGGAAGCGACCGCATCGACGACGGTGACGATGCCGCGTGAACGGGCAAGCGCCAGGATCTCCGGCAGGGGGTTCAAGATGCCGCTCGCGGATTCCGCGTGAACCACAGCGAGCACACCGATGCGAGGAGCGGCATCGAGCTCCGTGGCGACCACCTCGATCTCGATCGGCAGGCCCGGTTCGGCAACGAGATCCCGGACCGTGGCGCCACCCCGATGCAGCCATTGCCCGAACCAGCCGCCATAGGGACTGGTGACGATGTTGAGGACTGAAAGGCCGGGATGCGCAAGGCTGGCGGCTGTTGCCTCCAGCGCCACCACCGCCTCGGCCTGCACCAGCAATATATCGTTGCGGCTCTGCAAGATGCCGCCGATCCTGTCGGCCAGGACTGCATAGCGTTCCGCGGGATAGGAGGGGAGGCCGTGCAAGGGATTCCAACCAGGATCGGACATGGACGTTTCCTTCAGGACGGATCAGTGACGAGACGGGGGACCGCTTCCACGAGCGCTCGGCCGGCAGCCGATTTCGGTTCGGCAACGACTGCCGCCGCCGGGCCGGTCTCGACAATCCGCCCGCCATCCATGACGGCGATGCGGTGGGAGACGGCGCGCACCACGGCAAGATCGTGCGAAATGAAGAGACAGGCAATGCCCTGTTCTTTCTGCAGGCCGACCAGAAGTTCGAGTATCTTGCCGCGCACCGTGACATCGAGCGCCGAGACCGCCTCGTCAAGCACCAGCAGAGAGGGACGCGTGGCAATGGCCCGGGCGATCGCCACACGCTGGCGCTGGCCGCCGGAGAGCGCACGGACCGGCCGGCCGGCGAAATCGGCAGACAGGCCGACACGTTCGAGAAGCATTGCGATCTCGCCGGCGCGCCGTTCTCTCGGGACGACGCCATGAATGCGTAACGGATCGTCGAGAACGGTGCCCACAGTCGCCAGCGGATTGAAGGCCGCGAGCGGGTCCTGGAACACCATCTGCATTCGCGCCCGTTTGCGGCGCAGCGACGCGCCGTTCAGCGCAAGCCAATCTTCTCCCTCGAAGCGGATCGAACCGGCATCACAAGAGAGAAGCCGCAGCAGGATTCGCGACAGCGTCGATTTTCCGCTGCCTGAGGCGCCGACGAGACCGAGTGTTTCGCCGGCTGCAATCGTCAGCGAGACATCGTCGAGAGCGGCGATTCTGCGCCCGGAGGAAGAAAAGCCTTTCGAGACGTTTTCGATGGAAAGCAGCATCGGGTTCATGCCGGCGCCCCGGCGATCAGCGGCGGTGTCTCGAGGTCGCGATGGCTGGCGATGAGGGTGGCGGTATAGTCGCTTTTCGGCGCCGAAAGCACCGAGCGGACGGGACCCGACTCGACCAGCCTCGCATTATGAAAGACGGCGATGCGGTCGATGAAGCCGGAAGCGAGCGCGATGTCGTGGGTGATGAAGACAAGCGTCATGCCATCCTGACGCACCAGACCATCGAGAAGACGGATGATCTCGGCCTGGACGACGACGTCGAGCGCGCTCGTCGCCTCGTCGGCGATCAGCAGCGCAGGTCTTGCGGCAATGGCCGCCGCGATCGCCACGCGCTGGCGCTGGCCGCCGGAAAGCTGATGCGGAAAGGCCCGTATCACTTTCTCAGGCTGCGGCATCCGCACCCGCTCGAGCAATTCCTCGGCTCTGACATAGGCCTGTCTCCATCCGAGCCCGAGATGGCGCCTTGCGCCTTCGGCGATCTGCTCGCCGATCGTCAGCACGGGGTTGAGGCTGGAACCCGGATCTTGAAAGACGAAGCCGAAATCGCGGCCAGGACGGGGCGGACGACCAAGGCCGGGCCAGTGCATTTCGCCGCCGACCCTCGCTCCTTCAGGCAAAAGCCCGGCGAGGGCGCGGGCGAGGGTGCTCTTGCCGGAGCCGCTTTCGCCGATGATGGCCAGCCTCTCGCCGGTGACGATATCGAGATCGATACCATCGAGCGCGGCCGTGCCGTTTCTCTGCGGTCCGTAGATCACCGAAAGTTTTCGCAGGCTGCAGAAAATGTCGCTCATGCCGCCCTCACGCCGTTCTCGACCAGCGCCTTGCCGAGGCCTTCGCTGAAGAGATGGACACCGAGCACGGTCACGGCGAGGGCAGCGCCCGGGATGACCGAGAGATAGGAGGCCGAACGCAGGACGCTGCGGCCCTCGGCGATCATCGAACCCCAGGTGGCGATATTCGGATTGCCGAGACCCAGAAAGGAAAGTGCCGCCTCGGTGAGGATCGCGCCGGCAACGATGGTGGCGGAAAGCGCCAGCACCGGCGGCAGCGCATTCGGCAGGATCTCGCGGAAGGCGATCTCGGCGGGATGCATGCCGATCACTCTTGCCGAGGCGACATAATCCTGCTCGCGGATCGCCAGCACCTGCGCTCTCGTCAGCCGCGCCGGATCGGCCCAGGCGCCGAGCGCGATGGCAAGAACGACGACCGGCGTCGAGACGCCTATGGTGCTGACGAAGGCAAGGGCGAGCAAGAAAGCCGGCACGATCTGGAAGGCATCGACCACACGCATCAGCGCCTCATCGACGACTCCGCCAGCAAAACCGGCCGCAATACCGACGCAGACGCCGAGAACCATGGCCGAAAATGCCGCCGCAAGACCAACGGCGAGCGAAGTTCGCGCTCCATAAAGCAGGCCGGCGAGGACATCCCGACCGAGACGATCCGTGCCGAGCGGAAAAGCCGGATCGGAAAACGGCGCAAGCAGTGCGTGGCCGGTAATCCTCAAAGGATCGCCCGGCGCGACGATGGGCGCAAGCAGGCCCGCTAGAAGCAGGATGACCAGGATTACAAACCCGATCACGCCTTCCGGCTGGCGCAGGAACCGCTGAAGCCGGCTCATGCGCCGCCCTCCGAAGCGCCGATGCGCGGGTCGAGCGCGGCATAGACGAGATCGACCAGGAAGTTGACCGATATGACGAGGACGGCGCTGGTGACGATAATGCCCATCAGCAGCGGCGCGTCGCGGCCGTTGACCGCCTCCTGAGCCAGCCGCCCGAAACCGGGGATGGCAAAGACACTCTCGATCACCACGCTGCCGCCGAGCATGGCCGCCGATTGCAGCCCAAGCATGGTGACGAGGGGCAGCAGCGCATTGCGCGCGACATGGCGCAGCACGATGCGGCTGCGCGACAGGCCTTTGGCGCGGGCGAAAAGCACGAAATCCAGCTTCCAGGCCTCCGTCATGCCGGCCCGCATCACCCTCAGAAACAGGGCGAGATAGATCAAGGCAAGCGCGCCGACCGGCAGAACCAGATGATCGGCAATATCAAGCGCGCGCGCAAAACCCGTCTTACCGGACGCGATCGTCTCGATGCCGGCGATCGGAAACCAGCGCAGCTTCACCGAAAAGGCGATGCTCAAGACCAGGCCGAGCCAGAAGCTCGGAATGGCATAAACAACAAGCGAACCGATCGACAGCAGCCGGTCCCGCAAGCTGCCCGGCCGCGCGCCGGCAAGGATGCCGAGGACCGAGCCGAGACCAAAGGAAAGCGCCGTGGCGCTTCCCATCAGCAGCAGCGTATTGGGCAGGCGTTCGGCGATCAGTTCGCCGACCGGCCGGTTGAAGGCGACCGACCAGCCGAGATCGAACCGCACCAGCGAAGAGAGATAAAGCCAAAGGCGTGCGAGCATGGAGCGGTCCAGGCCATAGCTCTCGCGCAGCGACTGGATCAGCGCCGCGTCACCGCCGCCGATCGAGCCGAGATAGGCGTCGACCGCATCGCCCGAAGCAGATTCAAGCAGGAAAAACGTGAAAATCACCACGATCAGCAGCACCGGAATGCTGCTGATCGCCCTGCGCCTCAGGAGAATGATTGCTCGTTTCACGCCGGAGAGGGCCTCTGGAAGAGAGTTGCCGCCAATCCTATCACGATTGCAGCGCGGTATCGCCCCAGTTCGAAACGGCCCAGCGCGGATTGTTCGAGACGTTGAGCACGGTGTCGCGGGCGACGGTGATGAAGCCCCATTCCGCGACGTTGATCAGCGGCAGATCGGCGACGACGAGCTGTTGGAACTTGCGGTAGAGATCAGTGCGCGTCGCCGTATCGACCGTCTCGGAAGCCTGCGCGATGATCTTGTCGAGCTCCGGATTGACGTAGCCGCCCTGGTTGGAGAAGGGCACGCCATCAGGCGTGCCGGATCGGACGAGAATGGTGGTGGAGATCGCCGGATCGCCGCGGAAGACCGGCGGGCCGACGGCGAGATCAAAATCGTGATCGGTATAAACAGCCTTCTGATGCGCGGCCGCATCGGCATTGACGATCTCGGCATCGATGCCAATCACCGCGAGCGCCTGGCGCAGATAGTCGCCGAACTGCCGGGTCTCGTTGAAATAGGGCGCGGGGCGAAGCTTCAGCTTGAAGCGGTTGCCGTCCGGCCCCTGTTTATATCCTGCCTTGTCGAGAATATCGTTGGCGGCCGCGGGGTTGAAATCATAGGTCGCGACATCCGGCGTATAGAACTCCGGCGCATTCTTCGGCACCGGCCCGGTCGAGGCAGCGGCGTAACCGAGGAAAATCGTATCGACCACGAATTTCTTGTCGATTGCCTGCGCGATCGCCTGGCGGACCCTAAGATCGGCCAGTTCCTTGCGACGGTGATTGATCTCGACGACGAGCTGGTAAGTCAAGGCCTCGTAGCCCTTGGAAATCACCTTGATGCCGTCGACCTTGGAGATGCGGCCGAGATCGGCAAGCGGCACCGCCGAGAAGGCGGCAAGCTGGATTTCGTCGGCTTCGAGCGCAGCACCCGCCGCCTCGCGGTCGGGCAGCACGCGGTAGACGATCTCGTCGAGTTTCGGCTGGTCCTTGTCCCAGTAGTTCTCGTTGCGCGCCAGCCGGTAATATTCACCGGGCTTGTATTCGGCGAAGGTGAAGGGCCCAGTGCCGACGAGCTTGTTGTTAGCAGGATTGGTGGCGATATCGCTGCCTTCAAAGATATGCTTGGCGACGACGCTTGTCACAACGGGCAGCGCATTACGGATGAGCTGGAACGGCGTCGGCTTGGAGAAACGGAAGATCGCGGTGTAATCGTCGGGCGTATCGACGGCTTCGAGATTGGCGAAGACCAGGCGGCCGAGATTCTGCAGCGGCTTCCAGATATTGAGCGCGGAGAAGGCCACATCGACCGAGGTGAAGGGCTTGCCGTCGTGCCAGGTCACACCATCGCGCAGCTTGAAGGTGACGGAGAGGCCGTCCGGCGAACCCTCCCAGGAGATGGCGAGACGCGGCGCAAGCCCGTCCTTGCCGTCGAAGGACGCTTCGGCGAGCGGCTCGATCACCTTGCTTGCGATGAAGAAGACGCCGTTCGAGGCGACGATGGCAGGGTTGAGGTTCTTCGGCTCGGAATCGGCCGCGACGACCAACCGGCCACCCTTTGGTGCATCCTGCGCAAAGGCTTGCCGGGCGAGCGCCGTCGAGGCGAAGAGCAGGGCGGTGCCCTTCATCAGCGTGCGCCGCGAGATTTCTGGAATGATCATGCGCCCTCCGGATCGATCAAATTCCGCGCACCCATATTCGGGGCGAAATACCAATTGTGATAGAGATTAAATTCGAATGATCAGGCCGGGCGAGACATTTTTTGTCACCCAGCCATTATTTCATTCAAGCGCTGGCGGCCAAGCGTGCGGGCTCGCTGAAGAGGTTGCGATAAGCCGCACCCGGATGCGGCGCGGCAAGCCTGGGTCCCGCGCCCCCAAGCTTTTCGCGCAACGTTCCCTTGGCATATTCGGTCTTGTAGACGCCGCGCTTCTGTAATTCCGGCACCAGCAGATCGACGGCATCCTCGAAACTCTCGGGCGTCACGGCATAGGCCAGGTTGAAGCCATCGACATCGGTATCCTCGATCCATTCCTGCATCAGGTCGGCGACCGTCTGCGGCGAGCCGACGAAGACAGGACCAAAGCCGCCGACACCGACCCAGTCGGCCATTTCGCGCACCGTCCACTCCTTGGTCGGATCGATCGTCGTGAAAGTCTCCACGGCCGATTGCACGGCATTGGTATGACGGTGCCGCAGCACCTCATCAGGTCCGAACTGGCCGAAATCGATGCCGGTCCAGCCGGAGATCAGCGTCAGCGCGCCCTCGAAAGAGGCGTATTTGCGGTATTCGTTGAACTTGCGCTGCGCCTCCGCATCCGTCTCGCCGAGAATGACTGTCTGCAGGTTGAAGGCGAGGATTTCGCGCGGGTTGCGGCCGGCGCGCTCGGCCGCCTCGCGGACATTGGCGACATAGCGTTTCAGCACGGCCTTCGACGGCGAGGCGACGAAGATGCATTCGGCATGGGCGCCCGCGAAATCCTTGCCTCGGCTGGAAGCGCCGGCCTGGTAGAGCACCGGCGTACGCTGCGGCGAGGGCTCGCTCAAATGAATGCCGGGCACGTTGAAATGCTTGCCGGAATGGTTGATCGGATGGACCTTCTCGGGATGGGTGAAGATACCGCTTTCCCGGTCGCGAACGACGGCGCCGTCCTCCCAGCTGCCCTCCCAGAGCTTATAGCAGACTTCGAGATATTCCTCGGCGAGATCGTAGCGATCGTCATGCTTCGTCTGTGCCGGCTGGCCGATATTGAGCGCGCCGCTGTTGAGATAGGAGGTCACGATGTTCCAGCCGACGCGGCCCTTGGTCAGATGGTCGAGCGTCGAGATGCGCCGGGCGAAGGTGTAGGGATGCTCGAAAGAGAGCGAGGCGGTCAGGCCGAAGCCGAGATGCTCGGTCTCGTAAGCCATGGTCGGGATGAGCTGCAGCGGATCGTTGACCGGCACCTGAGCGGAATGGCGTAGCGCCGCATCGACATTGCCGTTCAGCACGTCATAGACGCCGAGCACATCTGCGATGAACAGCCCATCGAACTTGCCGCGCTCCAGCGTCTTTGCCAGATGCACCCAGTAATCGAGATCCTTGTAGGTCCAGGATTTGTCGCGCGGATGGCGCCAGAGCCCCGGCGACTGGTGTCCGACGCAATTCATGTCGAAGGCGTTCAGCCTGATTTGACGGGTCATGTCTTTGTTCCTTGGAATTTAAGGATTGGTACGGCCGAGGCCGTAGGTCAGCGCCAGGGCTCCGACGAGCACGGCGCCCTTGACGAAATCCTGGGTGTAGTAGGGAGCGTTCAGCATGGTGAGGCCGTTCAGGAGCACACCGACGAAGACGGCGCCGGCAATGGTGCCGAGCACGTTCGGACGGCGCAGGTTGAGAACGGCAAAACCGATCAAGGCAGCGGCGACCGAATCCATCAGCAGCGAGCCACCCGACGAGATATCGCCGCGCCCCACCCGGGCGGCGATGACGATGCCGCCGAGCGATGCCAGCGTGCCCGATATGACATAGGCGAGCGTCTTCAGCCGGACGGTCGAGGCCCCGGCAAGCCGGGTGGCGACCTCGTTGCCGCCGGTCGCAAACAGCAGCCGGCCGATGCGGGTGCGTTCGGTGAGCACGAAGAGCGCGATGGCGACCGCCGCCATCAGCAGCACGGAAACGGGCAGGGTGCCGAAGATGCTGTAGCGGCCGATCAGCAGGAAGGCCGGGTCATAGGCCCCGGTCGCCTTCGAGCCGTCCGGCAGGGTGAGACCTGCTGAAATCGACCGGCCCGCTGTCGGGATCAATTGCAGGCCGGACAGCAGGAACATCATCGCCAGCGTCGCCAAAAGATCGGGCACCCTCAAGCGCACGATAAGGAAGGCGTTGACGAGACCGACGAGGGCGCCGAAGGCAAGCACCAATGGCACCGCCGCATAGGCGTCGAAGCCCCAGACGATCATCGCATAGCTTGCCGCCATGACGCTTGAGGCGGCAACCGCGCCGATCGACAGGTCGAAGCCGCCGACAGCAAGCGTGACGGTGACGCCGGCGCCGAGAATGGCGACGACGGACACTGCCTGCAGGATGCTCATCAGATTGGCGATATTGATGAAGGCGGGCTCGGCGACCGTGAAACCGACGACGAGAGCCGCAAGCAGGATGAAGACTGCGCCCGCCCGCAGGAACGCGCCGAGAGCGGCAAGGCGGTTGCGGTCGGCACGCGGCAGGGCGCTTGCCTGCGACAAGGTTTCTTCGTCGATCGTCGTCATGCGGATATTCCATGGATTTCGGGATGAAGGGCGGTCCCGCCGATTGCGGGTCTCAACACATGGCGATCAATGACGAGGATGCGGTCGGCCACTTCATAGGCCTCCTCCGGATCGGAGGTCGCGATCAGCGTCGCCCGGTCGGTGCGGCTGCGGATGGCCCGGATGATGTCGCGGCGGGCGCCGACATCGACGCCCTGGAAGGGTTCGTCGAGCAGCAGAAGCCGGCTCGGCTCAGCCTCCCAGCGGGCGATCACCGCCTTCTGCTGGTTGCCGCCGGAGAGCGACCAGATCGAGGCGAGCGGGCCTGCGGCCTTGATGCCGAGACGGACGACCGCCTGCTCGGCCTCGCGCCGTTCGCGGCCACCGAGAAGGAAACCATGCGGATACCATTTGGCGAGATGCGGCAGGCTGATCGTCGCCGACAGCGAATGGCCGGGCCATGCCGGCGGCATCAGCGAGGAGCGGTGCCGGTCTTCGGCCGCCATGGCGACACCTGATGCAATCGCCTCGGCCGGACTTTTCGGCCGGTAGGGCCGTCCATCCAGAAACATCCCACCACGGCTAAGCGCCGTTACGCCGAAGATCGCCTGGAGCAACCGGCTCTTGCCGGCGCCGAGCACGCCCGTCACCGCCACGACCTCGCCCTCATGCAGCGACAGGTCGAAGGGCGTGCTTCCAGGCATCAAACTGATATCGTGCATCTCGAAAATTGCCGGCCCGGTCGCGGGCCGCGCATCCGGCCGCGCCGCATCCAGCCTGCGGCCGATCATCGTCTCGATGGCACTTGAAAAATCGATCGGCCGCGCGAAGGTGCCGACGACGCGGCCACCGCGCATGACCAACGCACGATCGGCGATCGCTTCCAGATCGGCGGTGCGATGTGAGATGTAGAGGATCGCCAGGCCCCGTTTGCGAAGCCTCAGCAGAATATCGAAGAGGCGTCGGCTTTCCTCGCCGGAAAGGCTCGCCGTCGGCTCGTCGAGGATGAGAAGATCGGCGCGGTTGGCAAGTGCGCGCGCAATCGCCACGAGTTGCCGGTCGGCGCTGGCGAGTTCGCCGAAATCACGGTCGAGCGGCAGGCTGAAGCCGGCGGCATCGAGCATTGCCTGTGCCGCGCTGCGGATGCCGGCCCGCGACACGAAGAAAGGCGTGCTGCGATCGGCGAAGCGATTGAGAAGCAAGGCGTCGGCAACGGTCAGTCCCGCCGCGCCGACGAGATCCGTCGATTGGTGCACGGTGACGACACCGGCTTTCGCCGCTTCGGCCGGGCTGCGCGGCGAGAAGGGGCGGCCATCGAAATGGATCGTGCCGCCATCGGCCGACAGAACGCCGGACAGGATCTTCACCAGCGTCGATTTGCCCGCGCCGTTCGCGCCCATCAGTGCCACGATCTCGCCGCGCTCGATCGAGAGATGGGCGCCGGCAAGCGCTTGCGTCGACCCGAAGCTGCGAGTCATGTTGTCAACGTGGAGAAGCGGCATCGGCAAGGTCCGGGACTGCATTTGTATCGGAAGTGTGCCTCGTTCGGACGGTCGAATTCCAGGCACGCATTTCCCTGGCGAACTACGCGAGGGAAACAAAGAATCTCCCGAAGCCCGCAAAATCGGATCATTTAATCTACTAAAAGCATAGATATTATATCTAATAAATCAACGCGTCGCGAGGGCTGAACCTGTCAGACGACGCCTCCGATTGTCAGAAGGAACGCGACGATGAAATCCCTCGCACGGCTTGCACTCTCCGCCGCCGTCATTCCGTTTATTTTCATTCAAGGCGCACATGCCGACGGTCTCTCCGGTGCTCCGGCCCCCTTCGACAAGGGCGGCGTCAAGGTGGCGCTGATCAGCTACATCTCGGCCGGCGATTTCTTCCAGGCCTATCAGGCCGGCGCTGAGGCCCAGGCCAAGGCGCTGGATATCGATCTGCGCGTCTTCCCCGGCCGGCAGGACGCCGCCGAGCAGCGCGAACAGATCCTGCAGGCGATCAATCTCGGCGTCTCCGGCATCGTCATCGATCACGGCCTGCCGGAATCGCTCGGCGACGTCGTGCAGCAGGCGCTCGACAAGGGCATCAAGGTCGTGGCCTTCGACGTCAACCTCAACAATTCCAAGATCCCGCAGGTGGAGCAGAGCGACCATGAGCTCGCCTCTCTGGCGCTCGAGCAGGCGGTGAAGGATAACGGCAGGGACTTCAAAGCCGGCTATGTCTATGTCGCCGGCTTCGCGCCGCTCGACCGCCGCAACGAAGTCTGGGACAAGTTCAAGTCCGACAATAAAGGCGTCGTCGAAAAGGCCCGCTTCGGCAATGTCAGCGACACGACGGCGACCTCGACCGCCGACCAGGCAAAGGCCGCGCTCACCGCCAACCCCGATATTTCAGTCGTCTTCGCGCCCTATGACGAATTCGCCCGCGGCGTAAAACTTGCCGCCAACGACCTCGGCATATCGAGCAAGCTCAAGATCTATTCGGCAGATGTCTCGACGGCCGATATCCAGGAAATCACCGAGGAGGGCAGCCCTTGGGTCGCAACCGTCGCGACCAATCCTGCCGTCGTCGGCGCCGTCTCCATCCGCGCCGCAGCGCTCGAAATCGCCGGCCAGACGGTTCCCCGCCAGATCACCGTCAAGCCGACGCTTCTCACGCAGGAGAGCCTGCGCGCAGCCGGCGTCAAGACGATCGAGGATCTAGCCGCAAAGATCCCGGCCTTCAGCACCAGCGATGCGGCGACCGCTAGCTGGATCCCGGACAGGCTGTTCTGAGATTTTTCAGTTCGATCCTTCCGGCGGAAGCGTGCGGCTCCCGCCGGATCATCTTTTAAAGAATTGGAGTTCCGCCATGAGCCAATCCAATGTCGTCTTCGCGACCAGCCGCAACCCGACGCGGGAAGACCTTTTCGCCCGTGCCGAGGAAATCTCGGCCGAACTTTCCCAGCGCGCCGCTGACCTCGACCGCGAAGGCCGCCCGCCGCTTGCCGAGATCGTCAAGCTGAAAAATGCCGGCCTGCTCAACGCGCTGCATCCCGCCGAGATCGGCGGCGGCGGCCTCGACTGGGTCGACGGGCTGAAACTGGTGCGCATTCTCGCTCGCGGCGAGAGCTCGATCGGCCAGCTGCTCGGCTACCACTATGTCAACAGTCAATACATCTACTGGGCGCTCGACCCCGCGCGCGCCTACACGCTGGGCAGCGAAACGGTGGCGAAGAATCTCTACTGGGGTGCCGCGGTCAATCCGCGCGATCCCGGGCTGGTGCTCACCCGCCGCGGCAACGGCTATGTGCTGAACGGACGCAAGTCCTTCTCCACGGCTGCGCGGGTTTCCGACTACATCAACGCCAATGCGGCGCTCGACGACAAGGTCGTCGGTTTCGCCGTGCCGACCAATCGCCCGGGCTACGTCGCCAATGACGACTGGGACAATATAGGTCAGCGCCTGTCGGACAGCGGCAGCGTCGAATTCCACGACTTCCCCGTCTATGAGGAAGATTTCGTCGGCGCGCCCGCCGCGCCCGATGCGACGGCACCGGTGCTTTCGACCTTCAACACGCCGTTCATCCAGCTGGTCTTCGTCAACTTCTATCTAGGCACCGCCGAAGGCGCACTGCAGGCGGCTGTCGACTACGTCCGCACGACCACCCGGCCGTGGATCACCTCAGGCGTCGAGCGGGCAGCCGACGATCCCTATATCCTCGAACGCGTCGGCGAATTCACTGCGGCGCTGAAAGCTTCCGCAGCCCTTGCCGACAGCGCGGCGGCTGCCGTGCAGGCGGGCGTTGCCCGTGGCCCGAAGGTGACTGCACGCGAACGCGGCGAAGCGGCAGCGGAAGCCTATGCCGCCAAGGTCCACGCCACCCATGTCTCGCTTGACGTCACCTCACGCGTCTTCGAACTGACGGGCGCCCGCTCGACGGCCGACAAATACCGCTTCGACCGCTTCTGGCGCAATGTCCGCACCCACACGCTGCACGATCCTGTCTTTTACAAAGCCAAGGAAGTCGGCGAATTCGTGCTGAACGATCGGATACCGGAAGTCAGTCTTTATAGCTGAAGCGCTTGCACCCGGCATCGAAAACAAAACTCCACCGCCCGCAATAGGCCGGTTTGCCGACAACCTCTCCTCCGTCATGCTCGGCCTTGTGCCACTGGTGTCCGGTTTAAATTTGGTCACCATTGGAGGCTCATCTGTTGGGGATTGGCTGGTGGGCTGCCGTGTGGTCGCAACAGGCGGTCGATCCTGCGGCGATGCATGAGATTGGCGCGCACCAGGCGGGCGAAGGCGAGCGGGCTTGCGACGGTGGTCTGGTCTGCCTTGGCCATCTGCAGCAGCAGGTATGCGATCAGGGCGACGGCGATCTGGATGCGCACGGCATTCTCGCTATTGCCGATGAAATGGCGGATCTTCAGCGTCTGCTTGACCCATCGGAAGAACAGCTCGATCGCCCAGCGGCGCTTGTAGAGCGCGGCGATCTCTTCAGCCGGAGCATCGAGATCGTTGGAAAGGATGCGCAATATCTTGCCGGTTTCGATCCGCACGCAGACCTCCCGAACCGGCACGCTCATCGGGTTCCTGCGGCTTTTCGCCATGCGCTGCGGCAGGAGGCCGACCCGATCCGACAGGATGGTTCCAACCAGGCTAACCGCTCTTTCC